>NSIC01000019.1 GCA_002737635.1 Acidimicrobium sp. | reverse complement strand
TTGATTCTAGGATGATTGTGTGGCTGTGCGCACTGCTGTTATTCCCGCGGCCGGAATGGGCACACGCTTCTTGCCCGCGACCCGCGCCACACCCAAAGAATTGCTACCTATATATGACACACCTGCACTGCAGTTCGTGATCGACGAGGCGGCGCAGGCGGGTTGCACGCGTGTCGTGATCGTCACCAGTCGAGCCAAGCCGTCGATCGAGAACTACGCGTCGGCAGCCAGCACCGACAAAGTCGCCGTGACCGTCGTGTATCAAGATTCACCGTTGGGTTTGGGTCATGCGGTGAGTTGCGCGCGACAAGCGGTGGGCGACGAGCCATTCGTGGTGATGTTGCCCGACGAAATAATGGGTGACGCCTCGTTGACGAAAGAACTGATAGTGCTCTACGAAAAATCTGGCAAAAGCAGCATTGGATTAAAACGGGTTGCGGCTGCTGAAATCTCAAGTTATGGCAACGTCAAAGTCGTCGGTCACAAAGGCGACACAGAAGATATAGTCGAAATTTTGCAAGTTGTTGAAAAACCAAAACCAGCAGATGCAGTCAGCGACATCGTGATCATCGGTCGTTATGTTTTTTCGCCAAAAGTTTTCGACAAACTTGAACAAATCAAACCCAGTGCGAACGGCGAACTGCAGTTGACCGATGGGCTGGCGATGTTGGCAAACGAGCACGCCTTGTTGGGCGTTGTCAGCGAAATAACTCGATACGACACTGGCACGCCGATGGGGCTTTTGCGTGCAGTCATTGAGATTGCCCTCGAGCGCAAAGATATTGGGCCGCAATTGAACTCTTGGCTCAAAGAAAAATTCAACAAATAGATTAAAGTCGGGTGCTATGGCTAAAAATTTTGGAGCGACGGTTGATGCCAAAGAAGTCGGGCTTGACGCAACGCGACTAAAAAGAATCGACGAGCACTTCAATCGCTATGTTGATGAAGGTCGCCTGGCTGGTTACGCCGTTGCTGTTGCGCGACACGGCAAGGTTGCACACTTTGGCATGTATGGTCACAAAGATTCTGAAACAAGCACACCGATCACCGACGACACGATGTATCGCATCTATTCGATGACCAAGCCGATCACTTCGATTGCGCTGATGATGTTGGTTGAGCGGGGCTTGTTGCAACTCACCGACCCAGTTAGCAAGTTCATACCTTCATTCGGCGAAACTCGAGTTTGGAATACGGGCACGGTATTGAAGCCACTGACAAATGCGTTAACCGAGCCGATTCGCATTTGGCATCTGTTAACCCACACCGCAGGCATGACTTACGGCTTTATGTACACAGATGTCGTAGACGATATGTATCGGCGCGCTGGTTTTGAAGCCGGCGTGGCATATAAAGATTCGCTCGAAGTGGTTTGCGATAAATATGCAGCGTTGCCACTTTTATTTCAGCCAGGTTCAAGTTGGAACTACAGCGTCGCCACCGACATTGTGGGGCGGGTTATCGAAGTTGTTGGCAAGATGCTGCTTGACGAGTTTTTCGACAAGAACATTTTTCAACCACTCGAAATGCATGACACTGGGTTCTGGGTCTCGAATGAAAAACACGAGCGAGTTGCGTCGCTCTACAGATACGACGAGGCAACACATGGAAAAGCAAAAATTAGCGGATTCGGCAACAGCAGTCTCGAAAAGCCAGCGTTTCTGTCGGGTGGTGGTGGCTTAATTTCGACTGCCAGCGATTATTTCAAGTTCATCCGCATGCTCGAAGGTCGTGGTAAGTCGGGCAATGTGCGGCTACTTTCTTCGCGCACTTTCGAAATGATGGTGATGAACCATCTGCCGAATAATGCAGACATTTCAACATTCGGCCGTCCACTCGGCGAAGAAATTTTCTACGACGGTTTGGGTTTTGGTCTCGGCTTCGGAGTTGTTGTCGATCAGGCTAAGACTCGCGTGGCTTGCCCGAATGGTACATTCAGTTGGGGTGGCATGGCTAGCACTGCGTTTTGGGTTGACCCAGTCAACGAGATCAGTGCGATGTTTTTTACACAGTTGATTCCGTCAAGCACGTATCCGATTCGCCCGTATTTGCGTTCGTTGGTTTACGCCGCCGTTACCGACTAGCTCGAGCTCACGCAAAAACTAGGCGACGCGCTGAAACCGATCTGGCTCGTCGAGGATGAACCCGAACTCATCAACGTCAGATTCGACTTCGCAATTTGAGGCGACGCTGAAGTAGCGCCAAGCGTTTAGTGAAACTTTCGTGTATTGCTGAGTTTGTTTTGTAATGCCCAGAGTTTCGATATCGATCACTGCGACGCTGATTGTTGCGCTGTGACCAACGAGCAGTGGCAGTCGCCGAATCGGAATGCAATTCGTGAATGGCGTGTTGACGAAATCGATGTCGGTGCAGCCGTCAAGTTCAGTGCGATGGGCGCCGTTCATCTCGCCCCAACGACCGTGACTATCGGTGCCAAGCCAAAGATCTGGCTCCTCGAGATCGCGAAACAACAAACACTGTTGCACAGTCCAGCTGGCTGAAAGTCGCAACACGAACTGCGCGTTGTCGAGGCCGAGGGAGCCTTCGGCTGTCCAGCCCTCATTCTCCCAGCGCAATTCGACCGCGCTCTGTTTTGATGACAGGGCAGCGCTTGATGACGAGGTAGCGCTTCGCCGATGAGTTGTGAGCGTTGACAGGTCGGCCGTGGTCACCGTTTGCCACGAAACGCTGTGACCCGATGACGAAAGCGATTGATAGGCGTTCTGGTGGTTGGGCATCTCGGCGTTAATCGTACGTAGATTCGCGTAGCCTGCCACAAGTTCTGTGGCGATACCGTCAGCGCTGTGATTTCTTTCGTTGAAGCGCAGAAAATCGTCATCGGTGGATGCGAACCAGTCGTGCCAGTTCTAGTCGACTGTCAATCAATGTCGGGTCGTGTCGTGGCCCAAGATGTCGTCGCAACCGAATTTATTCCGCCATTTGCCAACACGGCCGTCGACGGTTTTGCGGTGCGTGCGCAAGATGTAACAACCGCTGGTGTCGAACTTGAAGTGCTCGGCGTAATTGGCGCAGGTCATGTCGCTGAGTATGAAATAGGTGCAGGGCAATCAGCTCGAATTATGACTGGCGCACCAATGCCTAGGGGTGCCGATGCTGTGGTGATGATCGAAGATGCGACCGAACTCGGCGCAACGCGTGTGCGATGCAATAAACCAGCAAAAGTAGGCGATGCGGTTCGCGAGATTGGCGAAGATGTATGCGCTGGCGACATTGTCTTCAAATCTGGCGAGGTAATTAACGCTGCGGGCGTCGGCGTGTTGGCGAGCATTAACGCGCGAAAAGTTTTGTCATACCCGAAGTTGCGTGTGGCGATGTTGTCAACGGGTGATGAACTCGTAACTGACGGCTCAGATCTAAAACCCGGCCAGATTCGTGAGAGCAACTTAACGATGCTGTCTGAGATGATTAGTGCGACTGGTTGCGAAGTAACAAATCTCGGCATCATCGCTGACGACGAAGCGATACTCGAAGCCAAACTGCGTGAAGTCGCGACACGCTGTGATGCGATTGTCACAAGTGGTGGCGTCGGGCAAGGTGACTTTGATATCGTGAAAATTGTTTTGTCACGTATCGCCGACATGAAGTGGATGCAGATGGCAATCAAGCCGGCTAAACCATTCGCTTTTGGCAAACTAACAACAAGTGACTCGCGAGTTATTCCAATATTTGGATTGCCGGGCAACCCCGTTTCTTCGATGATCAGTTTTGAATTGTTGGCCCGACCGTCATTGCGAAAAATGATGGGGCACACACAGAACCTCACGCGACCAACCGTGCGCGCAATTGTCGACGCACCGATGAAACGCAAACAAGACAGCAAAGTTCATTTCATGCGCGTGTTCGGTGCATTTGGCGACGATGGTCGATTGCATGTTCGCGACACTGGCCCGCAGGGCAGCCATCAACTTGCCGCCACCGCGCAGGCAAATGGTTTGGCGATGGTGCCCGACGGCCAAGGTCTGCCGATTGGCGCCGAAGTTGACGTGATGTTGCTGGGCTGACGCTGGGCTGACGCTGGGCTGACGCTGGGCTGACGCTGGGCTGACGCTGGGCTGACGCCTGGCTAGCGCAGGGCTAATGCGCAATCAATTGGCTTTTAATAGTCTTGAAATCTTGCTCGCAGAATATGCTCAATGTATGGGCCGTCGTGCAATTAATTGACCCCTTCGGGCGAACGGTCCGTGATTTGCGAATTTCGATAACTGATCGATGCAATTTTCGTTGCACCTATTGCATGCCCGAAGAAGGCATGGCATGGCTTGATCGCAAAGAGATTTTAACTTTCGAAGAGATCGAACGCTTGGCAACTATTTGTGTGCAGCGCTTCGATGTTGACAGCATTCGTCTTACTGGTGGCGAGCCAACCGTTCGTGCACACCTGCCGGTACTGGTCGAAAAACTCGCTCAACTAAAAGTGCCGAACACGGCACAGTCGCCGTTGGCCGGCAAAAATATTGACCTAGCGCTAACAACTAACGGCGCGACGCTGCGTCTGATTGCCGACGAATTGAAGTCAGCAGGTTTGTCGCGCATCAACATCAGCCTCGATACGTTGAAAAGCGAAAAGTTTTTCAAGATCACGCGACGTGATCACTTGGCAAATGTTTTAGACGGCATCGACGCGGCGATTCAGGTCGGTTTTGCCCCAGTCAAAATCAATGCAGTGGTTCAGCGTGGCGTCAACGACGATGAGATCTTGGCGTTGGCGAGCTTTGGTCGCAACAAAAAAGTTGAAGTGCGGTTTATCGAGTTCATGCCGCTTGACGCACAAGGGCAGTGGCAGCGCAACGATGTTGTGGGTCAAGACGAGATTGTGGCGACAATCAACAACGTTTACCCACTTGAGCAAGTTGCGGCACGCGGTGCAGCACCGGCAGATCGTTGGCGATATCTCGACGGCGCAGGCACAGTCGGGGTAATTCCATCCGTAACGAAGCCATTTTGCGGCGACTGCGATCGTGTGCGACTGACCGCAGAAGGTCAGTTTCGCACTTGCCTGTTTTCGACGACCGAGTTTGATTTGCGAGCAATGTTGCGCGGTGATGCAACCGACGACGCGATCGCGGCCGAAATTGCACGGGCCGTCGGCACGAAGTGGGCGGGTCATGCAATTGGCAATGTCACTTTTGTGCGACCGAAACGCTCGATGAGTCAGATCGGCGGCTAATTATGATCGCGACAAGCCGTGTCTGAACTAAATTTTTCACACCTTGACCCAATGGGGCGAGCACGCATGGTCGACGTGACACCAAAAGAGCCGACACATCGGCGTGCAATTGCGCGATGCAAAGTGTTTATGAAACCAGAAACAACTGCAGCAATCGCCAATCGTGAAGTAAAAAAAGGTGATGTGCTGGCAGTTGCTCGTGTGGCTGGTATTCAGGCATCAAAGCGAACCGCCGAGATGATTCCGTTGTGTCATCCGTTATTGGTTGGCGCGGTTTATATCAACTTCGAAATCGGTGACGATCACATCGCAGTCGAGGCTCAAGTCGACACGATCGACCGCACCGGCGTCGAAATGGAAGCCCTGCATGCCTGCTCGGTCGCAGCGCTGACGATCTACGACATGTGCAAGAGCGCCGATCGCGCCATGGTGATTGGCGAACTCACTTTGTGGGAGAAATCTGGCGGGCGACAGGGCACTTATCGGCGCGAGGTCTAGCCCAAGACCTTTATTTTTAAGGCTTTGAGCCGTTTGGGTAGCGATCTCGTCAACCCGTAATACACTTAGGAGACCCCATGAGCAAGTTGATTCTTCTGATCGTTGGCGCCGCATGGCTCGCAGTTCTTTTACCGCCGATTCTGCGCGCCCGCATTAACAACTCGCCGAACATGTCGGTGAGTGCTTTTAGGCGCAATTTGTCAAGTCTGCAGAATTCGAACCTTCGTCACCCGCATGCCCAACTGCGGGGCATGTCGCGCGAACTTGCGCCAAACCAAATGCGCTCGCGTCAGGCCAGCCAGTTTTTGCATTTGACCGGTCCGATTTTGCGACCGCAAGGCACCCGCTCGCATCAGTCAGTTTCGGGCGAGTTTTACGCCCGCGAACTCGTGCGTCAGCGTCGCCAGCACATGGTTGTGGGCTTGGCTTCGGCGGTTGTAGTTTCGCTTTTCTTGGCGTTTACGACTGGTTCGATCGTTTTGGTTTATGCGTTCACGCTGAGCCTTATCGCCTTGATCGGCTATTGCTATTGGCTGGTGCAGCTTCGCGCGCAACGCGACAGCACTCGCTACATGCGTCAGTTTCGCAACCGCGCCGCCTAGGTCGCTAGAAGAAGTTTGTAATTTGGGGCTGTAGCTCAGTTGGTAGAGCGGTACGTTCGCAATGTACAGGCCAGGGGTTCAATTCCCCTCAGCTCCACAACATGCGCAGAACGTTTAGTTTGACGCGAATGTAGCGAGGTGCCGTCACCGACACGGTTAGGCGGCGAACACGGCCGAGTGGCACAATATCTGAGTGCCAAAAAGGCTGCTATTTATTATCCAGAGTGGGGTTTCATAAATGACAATGACATGGACTGAAGCCAACCTGGCGGTCACGGCCCCGGGGCAGATTTTCGAACTTGTCGACGCCGAGGTCTTTGGCGTCAAGATGCAGGTCTTCAAAAATGCACCTGCGCATTTGGGTCAGGTTTTTGCTGGTGCACGCGGTCACGGCGAAAAGACATTCTTGGTTTACGAGGGCGAGACATACACATTCACCCAAGCAATGGATCAAATCGACGCGCTGTCGAATCTGCTCGTGAACACCTATGGCGTCAAGAAAGGCGACCGAGTCGCGGTCGCGATGCGCAATTACCCAGAGTGGGTGATGTCGTTTGCGTCGATCATCTCAGTTGGCGCCGTTTCGGTATCGATGAACTCGTGGTGGGTCGAAGACGAAATGGACTTCGCGTTGCAAGACTCTGGCGCGACGGTTTTGATTTGCGATCAACAACGCTTCGACATCGCCGCGGCAAGTTGCAAGAAACTCGGTATCAAAGTTTTGGTTGTGCGTGTCGAAAAACAGCTTCCTACAGGTGTCGACAAATGGCAAGATGTTTTGGCGCCACATTTGAAGGCCGCGCTAAAGTGTCCGGTCGTCGAAATCAAGCCCGACGACGACGCAACGATTCTTTACACATCGGGCACGACTGGTCGACCCAAAGGTGCAGTGTCGACGCATCGCGCGATCATTTCTGCGTTGATGGCATTTTCTTCACGCAACTCAGTGCTCACAATGTCGGGTACGAAACTCAAAGACGTGACTGGCCCCGAAATACCAACCTCGTTTATTTTGATCGTGCCGTTGTTTCATGTCACGGGTTGTGTGCCTGTAATGATGAGTTGTTTTATCGCTGGCTTGAAACTCGCGATTATGTACAAGTGGGATGCAGAAAAAGCACTCGAGATGATCGAGCGCGAAAAAATCACGAATTTTGTCGGTGTCCCCACGCAAAGTTGGGATCTCGTCAACTCACCCGTGTTTGACAAATATGACACGACGAGTTTGCGCGCAGTTGGCGGCGGCGGCGCTCCATCGCCAACTTCGCTGGTCGGCAAAGTCAACGACAAAGTCAAGAACGGCAGTCCGCAACTTGGGTATGGCATGACCGAAACAAACGCGTTTGGCCCTGGCATCACTGGCTCTGACTATTTGGCTCACCCGACCAGCACAGGTCGAGCAGTTTTGCCGATGCGAGTCGAAGTGCGTGACGAAAGCCTGAAGCCTTTGCCAACCGGCGAGGCAGGCGAGATTTGGTTCTTTGGCCCGATGTTGATTCGTGGATATTGGAAACGCCCCGAGGCAAATGCCGAGACGATTGTCGACGGCTGGCTGCGCTCGGGTGACATCGGTCGGCTTGATGCCGAAGGTTTTGTTTATGTCGAAGACCGCGTCAAAGACATGATTCTTCGCGCCGGTGAAAACATTTACGGTGCCGAAGTTGAGAGCGCGATCTACGATCACCCGGCGGTGCATGAGGCTGCAGTTTTCGGCGTGCCTCACGAGCGCCTCGGTGAAGAAGTTGGCGTCGCGATTTTGCCGAAGGCTGGCGCACAACTTAATCCACAAGATTTATGGAAGTTTCTCGAAGGCAAAATCGCAGCATTCAAAGTGCCTAGTCATGTGATTGTGATGAACGAGCCGTTGCCGCGGAACGCCGCAGGCAAGTTTTTGAAGCGCGAACTTCAACAACGCCTAGCCAAGGGTGAACTTACAGCGATCTCTCGTACGAGTTAATTTTCGCGTGCCACCAGTAAATCTCACGACTCTTGATGGCGTGAGCCTTGATGCGTTGACGATCGGCAATGCGCTGGTCGATGTATTGGCAACCGTTGACGAAGCTTTCTTGGTGCGCGAAAAAATCGTCAAAGGATCAATGAACCTCGTTGATATTCAACGCTCGAAGCATTTGCATTCACTCGTTAATTCGCGCACCGAGATGAGTGGTGGTTCGGCGGCGAACACGGCGTATGGGCTGGCAAGTCTTGGTGGCAGGGCGGGTTTCATCGGCAAGATTTCTGCTGATCGATTGGGCGAGTCGTTCTCGCGTGACCTCGAAACGGTGGGTGTGAAGTTTTTTCCGGGTGCGACTTGCGCGACTGAAGATACTGGTCGGTGCTTGATCGTTGTCACGCCAGATGGCAATCGCACAATGAACACATTTCTTGGCGCAGCATCGTTGCTTGATGCAGCCGATATTTCTAAATCGGCAGTGCAAAGTGCGGCGGTTGTGTTTCTTGAGGGCTATTTGTTCGACAAAGATGCGGCCAAAGAAGCGTTTCGCACGGCGGCCGAATATGCACACGCTAAGGGGCGAAAAGTTGCACTTACGCTTTCAGATTCTTTTTGTGTCGACCGTCATCGAGACGATTTTCTATCACTGGTCAAAAACGACATTGATATTTTGTTTGCAAATGAAGATGAGCTCAAGGCGCTATACCAAGTCGAGTCAATCAACGATGGTCTGCATCAATTGCGAGATGATTGTGAGTTCGCCGCTGTCACGCGCAACGAACACGGCTCGGTCGTAATTGATGGTGATGAAGTCGTGATTATCGATGCCGAACCAGTCGACAGTGTCGTTGACGCCACTGGTGCAGGTGACATGTATGCGGCAGGCTTTCTTTATGGCTTCGTGCGCGGCAAACCAATTGAACAGTGCGGCAAGATTGGTTCAATCGTTGCCTCAGAAGTGATCACGCACATGGGGCCAAGACCTCTAGTGCCGCTGACGACGGTTGTGCCAAACGACTTGTTGCGCGTTTAGAGTTCGTCCGCTGGAAAGAAAACGAGTCTTAGATCGCCTAGTTGCACGAGTGTTGTGGCGATCCAACTGCCAAGACTGCTGAAGTTTTCGTCAAGCAACTTGCTCGTGCCGTCTTGCAAAGTTTCTTCGGCGAGTTCATAGCTGCCTTGATATGTCACTTCAATCGCATAGTCGAGATGGGCGGTAGCGCGTTTATCGGTTGGCGTTGGCTGGTTGATCTCGACCGTGATGCCTTCGCGTGACAACTTCTCTTTGCCGACTTGTGGGCTCTTGATCGGCGCGATCTTCTCGACCATGCTTGCATCAGGTTGCGTTGTTAGTCGTTGCACACGAAACACGATTTCCATTTCGATTTCTGGTGCTTCATGAAAAATTTCATCGGTATACCACGCCCGATAAATCGCCTGGCTCCAACTCGGCCAAGTCAGCGTGATATGAGCAACGACGCGTGGTGGTCGACCTTCACCCGGCAGGCCGTAACTTGTCTCCCAGACGAGGTCACCAAGCAAAACATCAGACTGAAAATGTTCGTCAAACGCTTGCCGTTCAAGAAATGCGTTCGAAAAGGCGTCGCGCAAGGCGCCAATCGCATCGCTAAAGACATGGTCCAACATGTGGTAACCACGCTAACAATGTGCCAAACTAAATGCTCATGAGTCTTGTGCAGGTTGAGCGAAATGACGGTGTCGCGACACTGATACTGAATAATCCGTCCGAGCGCAACACAATGACTGCCGAGATGGTCGCCGATATTTCGGTTGCAATGGATGACATCGAAGCCGACCCCAAAGTCGGCGCTCTGGTCGTGACTGGTGCAGCCCCAGCATTTTGCGCGGGTGCCAACCTCGGTAATCTGGCCGAGGCAGATGGGGCATCGCTGACAAAAATTTATGAAGGATTCCTACGCATTGCGCGCACGCCGTTGCCAACGATCGCGGCAGTTAACGGCGCGGCAGTCGGCGCTGGCATGAACTTGGCTCTGTGTTGTGATGTGCGCATCGCCGCCGTTCGCGCAAAATTTGACACGCGGTTTTTGCAAATCGGTTTGCATCCTGGTGGTGGCCATACTTGGATGTTTCGCAATATTGCGGGCCCGCAAGCCACGATGGCCGCGGTTGTCTTCGGTGAAATTCTCGACGGCGCAGAGGCAGAGCGTGTTGGTTTGGCATATAAGTGCGTGCCAGACGATCAGTTGATGTCGGTTGCCCACGCAATGGCGATGCGTGCGGCCAGTGCGCCGCGTGAACTAGCGATTCTCACTAAGCGCACGATTCAAGAGATGGCAAATGTTGCAACACACGCAGAAGCGGTGGCTAAAGAACTCGAGCCACAAGTGTGGACGACCCGTCAACCTTGGTTCGCCGAGCGTCTCGCCGCCCTGCAATCTCGCCTAAAAAAATAAGAGTTACTTTCTGGTGGTGAGCCATTGGTGGGTGAGGGCGTCGCGTCGTTCGTGCCATTCTTCTGAGGTGATCGCGTAGCGCAAGTGGTCTTCCCAAACGCCGTTGATTTCGAGAAACCGCTCGGCTATACCCTCGAGGCGTAAACCTAATTTTTCGGCAACTCGCTTGCTGTTGGCATTACGCGGAATAATGCATACTTCGAGGCGATGCAAGTTCAAGTCATCAAACGCAAATTTCATGATCGCTGCGACGCCTTCGGCGACGTAACCGTTGCCAGCATGCTTGTGGTCGATCCAATAGCCGATCGTGCCAGTCTGCATGGCGCCGCGTACGACATTGTTGATATTCACTTCGCCGACCAACAAGTTGTTGACAAATAAACCGAGCGTGTATGCCGAACCATTTTGACGCTCGCGATCACGTGCGACGCAGCGTCGCTCGAAAGCATCGCGATCAGTCGCCGGATCGGCCAAAAACTCTGAACGGCGTGGCTCCCAAACTGTTAGCCAGTCGACATTACGCAGCCGCACTTCGCTCCAGGCCTCAAAATCGTGGGCAAGCAATGGTCGCATCATTATTCGCTGACCGTAAAGACGCGGCGGGGTGACAGGCGCACCAGCAGGATGTAAAAACTGTTTTGGTGATGTGTTTGACGAGTGACTCAAGACATTTTCTTTCGTAACTCAGAGATTAGTCCGTCAAGCAAATTATATTGACTGACGACGATTTCAGAAATTTGCAACCGCCGCATTACTGCAACGAGCACACAACAGCCACCGACGATGATGTCTGCACGATCGCGCGGCAAGCCAGGGTTAAACACGCGGTCACGCAGCGACTCTGTTGCCAGGGTGCGAAAGACATCTTCGACTGCATCGCGTGAAAGCGTCAATTTATGCAGCCCCGACGGATCGAAAGTTTTTTGACCCACTTCGACGGCGGCAACGGTCACGATCGTGCCGGCGACTCCAACTACGCGCTCGACTTCACCAATAAGTGGATAATTATGTGCAACGTCATCAACCCCATCAGAAACCAAAGAAATTGCATTTGTTAACTCTTCGGGTCGCGGTGGGTCACGATGCAGTTCTGACTCGGTGAGGTTGACTGCACCAAATGGCAAACTGACCGCAAAATCTAAAGTATCTGTGCCGACCATAAGTTCGGTGGAGGCACCACCAATATCTACGACCAGTGTCGAGATTCTGTCATCGAACGAGCTGGTCGCACCAACGAAAGATAGAGCGCCTTCGATCTCGCCAGAAATCAACTCTGGTGTGGCGCCTGAAATCTTTTCAACTTCAGCGAAGAACTCGCCGGTGTTTTTGGCTGCGCGGCATGCTGCGGTCGCGACGGTGCGGCGGTGAGAGACATTGTGCTGTTTAATCAGTGACTCATATTCGCGCAAGCACTCAATTGTTCGCTGCATTGATTCGACGCTCAGCACGCCGGTCGCGCCGATGTTGGCACCAAGCCGAGTTGAGCGAACTAAGCGTTCAAGCGTTTGGCCCGCTTGGTCAACGATCAGCAAATTCGTTGAGTTGCTGCCGATGTCGATTGCCGCAAGTGTTTTATCCATTAATTACGCACACTAGTAAGTGTTGTCAGATTTGTTGAAGTCGCTTGTCGACCCATTGGCCAACGACATCGGTTTTGTTGATGAGCCAATTCGCATAGTGAGCATGCAAGCATTTGACGCCGACCCTGGTGCCAGCAACGCCGCCGTGGGGTCGTGGCCCTGCATGGTCCGCTGGTATCGCGCCGTCACGTTCGGCGGCGTATCGTTCGTGAGTCAATCGAAGTTCTTCGGGGTCGATCTCGCTTTCGGCGATATCGATACAGCCAGCCGACTCTAGGCGACTCACCGCGATATGTTCTTTTGCGCCGACGAGCCAATATCGCGTTGGCATCGGCGTGCCGTCAAACAGCAGTGGTTCATTTTTGACGACAACTGGCTCACCATTTTTGTCACGCAAGACAACTTCGAATTCGCCTTGCGGTTTCCGACCGAGCAGTTCCGTGACGCGAGCGATATCTTGCGCTGAAGCCTTGCTCATTTGCTGAGAATCTTTGTCAATATCTCGATGTCGTTTGTCGTGTCGAGATCTTGGGCAGAGCCGTCACATGAAACTTCTTCGAGTAGATCTTTGTGCGACTTGAAAAGACTTCTCGCACCTTCGTCACCAGAAGTTGGTAGCAAGGACCAAAGTTCGGTGTGTATTCGCACGGGGTTGCCGCGCACTCCGTTATATGTTGCGACTGCAAGAGGAGCCGTCGAGTCGGCGACGCGTTGCCAACTTGACGGTTTTATCGCAGGCTGATCGGCCAAACCGACTACGACACTGCTTACGCCACGCTGCTGCGCATCGGTGAGACCGCATTGCAGACTGCTGGCCATGCCAGTTTGCCAATTTTCATTGTGAACTGTGATCAAGTTTGCCTTAGCAAATTGAGCATCAGAAATTTGCGACGACAAGTCAACTGCACCCGTGACGATAATTATCTGCTGAAATTGTGCAGCGAGACAATGTTGCAGCGACCACATGAAAACAGTTTTTCCATTGATCACGGTCAACAATTTGTGGGCGTTGCCAGCAAATCTTGAGCCACTGCCCGCAGCCAACAAGACCGCAGCAACTGCAGAACTTATTGGTTTACTTTTTTGTGCTGCGACCACTACCCAATAAAGTACCTGGAGTGATCTTGAGCACGACGCTTAAGCGCGTAATCGTGTCTAATGTTGGCGAAAAATGCCCGTTCTCGATCCGGTTAATCGTCTTGCGGTCGATACCGGCGCGTGTGGCGAGTTCATCTTGACTAAGGTCAGACTTAATCCTGAGTTTGCGCAATTCTTTGGCGACGATTTTTTGTTGAGCTTCACTTTTTGCTTTAAGAGACTTTGAAGAAATTGCCATGAGAGCAGTATAAAACTTGTTGCATAATCACGACAAGTACATACTCGTAAGATTCGAACGCTTGATCTAAGGCTTCGCAATGTCGACGCAGTGACATGTGCTACATCGCATTCATGGTGACCTCGTTACCCTGTTACACGGCTTGTTTAATGTAATGACAAGCAAGTAATTAAGGCGCAAACTGGGGTTCTCTGTGGCGGAGAGCGTTTAACGGTCGAACGCCTGCCAACTCTGGCGGGTCCGAAAGGACAACAAAACATGACAGCTCGAGTTTCGTATTATCCAAAATTAATCAGGGTTATTTCGCGTGCGTTGGCGATAGCACTTTTGCTGTCAATGGGCGTTTTGCCTAGTTTTTCGATCTTTGGTGTGATGAACCCTGAACCCGTCGAAGCCAAACCAATGCCAGCCATCGAGTCAGCCTGGGTGGCGATGCAGGCGCAACAAGCATTTGACGCCCTCGAGGACACCAGCAAGATTAGTGCCGTTGAACAACGCGATGTTGCCTCGCGCTGGATAAAAAGCATTGCGGTAGTTTTGGCTGAGCACCTTGAAATCAGCAACAAAGATTTAGAGCGCGCCTGGTTGCAATCAGATCTCTCGCGCCAAAAGGTTTTGTTCGCTGCGCTAACTCAACTTGGAGTGCCATATAAAACGAATGCCGACGAGCCAGGCAAAGCACTCGACTGTTCGGCGCTAATAAAGTTTGCGTGGTCAAACGCGGGCATCAAAATGCCACGCGGGTCGGCGCAGCAATATGCATTTAGCGAACGCATCAAATCAAGCGAAGTGCGTCTTGGTGACTTGGCGTGGTATCCGGGCCACATCTCGATGTCGCTTGGTGTCGAAAACATTGTTATTCAAGCACCGACAAATGGTCGCAGTGTTGAGGTTCATCAAATTGATGAGTCACGAGTCAACTGGGTTCGGTGGGTTGACCCGACTGCATAATTCGTTGAAACAAAAATTATCTATGAATCGGGCCTTCGCTGTTGGCGAGCGACGGAACATTTCGACCAACACGTTTTCCGATGATTTCGGCACAAATCGAAATCGCCGTCTCTTCAGGCGTGCGCGAACCAATATCTAACCCAATCGGCGACATCAACCGGGCGAGATCTTGTGGTTTTGTGACGCCCACTTCGGCAAGACGCTCAAGTCTTTTGGCATGTGTCTTGCGACTGCCCATCACACCGATGTAGCCCACCGAAGTTGCGAGTGCACCTTGTATCGCCGGCACATCAAATTTTGGATCGTGAGTCAAAATACAAATCGCGTCGCGCGCACCAAGATTCGGGCCGCGTTCGGAGAGCACAGGGGTCGGCCAAGTGACGAGCACTTCGTCAGCCATCGGAAACCTGCGCTTCGTCGCGAAAACTTCGCGCGCATCGCAGACCACGACGTAATAACCCAAAACTTTGGCCACGCGAGCAAGCGCCGCGGTGAAGTCAACTGCTCCAAAAATAATCATTTGTGGTGGCGGTGAAAATGATTCGACAAAAACTCGCACCACTGGCGTGTCTTGCAGATCTTCTGGCGTTACTTGCCCAGCGGGGCCATAGTTGCGCACGCTTGTGCGACCCGCTTCAAGTTCGCCAATTGCATCGCGCGATGCGACACGGTCGAGTTCAGCGTTGCCGAGAGTGCCTAGCGTTTCGATCTTGCCTTGATCTGGTGCAATCAATAGTGTGGCGCCAGTGTTAGGACCGTCGATCACGGTTAACAATACGACAGGTTTGTTTTTGCGAACGCGTTCGGCAAGGGCTGAGTAAAGCATTGTCTCTTTGTCACCAACTCAAAGGCTGAATAAAAAGATGCACAACGCCGCCACAAGTCAAGCCAACTGCGAAAGCCTCGTCGTCTGAGTAGCCAAACTTAACGAGTCGACCGGGGCTTTTGTTCTTTAAAATTTCTAACGCTTCAGCGACTACGGCACCTTCGACGCAACCGCCAGAAACAGAGCCACATACTTCGCCGTCCTCATTGACCGCCATCGCCGCACCAGGGTCGCGTGGCCCCGAGCCTTCGATGTCGACAACTCGCGCCACAGCGATGCGTTTGTTCTGCGCGCGCCAACGATCTATGTCGCCCAAAATCTCACGCATGACTCACGACCTTTCGTGTTTTGCTTGAATCTCGCGACTCGCGCGCAATAACCGCAGTTAATTCGTGCAACGCTTCAAGAGAATGCCCTTCAACAAAGTCATCAATGTACGGCATCGCCGCTGCCATGCCACGAGCCAGCGGTGCATAACCAGGGCTAACTTTCAATGGATTAACCCAGATGACGCGATACGCCACTCGCTGCAAACGCAACATTTGCTCGGCCAGAACTTGTGGCTCGCCACGATCCCAACCGTCGGAGAGAATCACGAAAATTGAACCGCGCGCGAGCGAACCGACGCCCCAGTTGTCGTTGAAGTTTTGCAAACATTCACCGAGTCGCGTGCCGCCGCTCCAGTCTGAGACTTGTGCAGATGTTCGGGCCAGCGCGCGATCAGGGTCACGGTTTGTAAGTTCACGGGTGATGCGAGTCAGGCGAGTGCCGAGTGTGAACGCTTCAACGCGCTGACGACCCACCACGGCGGCGTGCATGAATCGCAATAATGCCCGGGCGTAGGGCTCCATCGAGCCCGAGATGTCGAGCAACACGACTAGTCGTCGCAACTTCGTGCTTGGTTCGCGCCAATATCTTTCGATTGGCTCGCCGTCATTTTGCAGCACTGCGCGCATCGTGCGGCGAATATCGTGTCGCGAGCCTTTGCGATTTGTTTTTTGCAGTCGTAACGAACGCTTTGGTGGCCCAGCGAGTTTTAAACTTGACATAAATTGCTCTGCCTCGCGCAACTCCATGTCGCTGTATGCAGCGAAATCTTTTTCGCGCAGCGTTTCAACGCTCGAAAATCGCAAGGCGATCGTGTTTTCGTCTTCTTCAAGTGTCTCGGCATTTGAATCGTCGTTGTCTTCTTGTTCGCTATCGATTAATAGCGTCACAGACTCGGTCTGTTGTTCGTATGAGGCCATATCAACGGCGATCAGTTGATCCCAAAATACGGCAAATGCACGATCAAAAATTTGTGTATCTTCATGGCGGCGAATCAGAGTTGCATATGCAGCCCAGTAAACATCGTCACGATTTTCTAGACCGATCTTGCTTAACGCGCCGACAAAGACAATCACTGAATCAAGTGGCACATCAATGCCCGCGCCACGCAAGATACGGGCAAACGCCACCGCCATTTTGTGGGCAGGCGACAGGGCTAATGACTGGGTTGTCATTAGTTGCTGTACAAGCCCCGTTCGAAGGCTTGCTTGACTAATGTGGCGACACCATTGTCGCGCACTCGCTCGTGATCTTCGCGATACTTGAGCACGGTGCCGAGCGTTGCTTGCACGACCGACTCGTCGAGTTCACCGACACCAAGACGACCGAGTGCAGTTGCCCAATCGATGGTCTCAGCCACGCCTGGTGGTTTGTAAAGTTGCATTTTGCGCAGCGCTTCGACTGCAGCCGCGACCTGTCGAGCAAGAGTCTCGGCAACTTGTGGCACACGACGCTTGACGATCTCTACTTCGCGATCAAAGTCTGGATGTTCAACCCAGTGGTATAGACATCGACGCTTGAGCGCGTCGTGCACATCGCGAGTGCGATTCGAAGTTAGAACAACCAATGGTGGCGTCGTGGCTTTGTATGTGCCAAGTTCGGGGATGGTGATTTGAAAATCTGAAAGCACTTCTAACAAATATGCTTCGAATTCGTCGTCAGCACGGTCAATTTCGTCGATCAACAAGACGGGTGACACGCCAGCGTGCTGATCAATCGCTTGCAACAGTGCGCGACGAATCAAAAACCGTTCGCTATAAAGCTGACCTTCGAGTTTGTCGGCGCCGATCGAAGTTGCTTCGCCTGTTGCCTCGACTGTGCGCAGGTGTAGCAACTGTCGTGAGTAGTCCCAGTCATACATTGCCTGTGCGGCGTCGATGCCTTCGTAGCACTGCAAACGAATCAGTTCGCTGTTGCGAATCGTCGCCAAAACTTTTGCCAGTTCGGTTTTGCCCACACCGGCTTCACCTTCGAGAAGTAACGGCCGGTTGAGCGACATCGCCAAGAAAACCGCGGTCGCCAAACCGTCGCTGGCGAGATAGTCATGTTCGTCAAGTGCGCTTCTTACATCGGCGACTGACTGCAAACTCATGTTGTCAGGCTAGAAGATCACGAGTCAAAGCCCAAGCCCAAGCGGTCAAGTAGGCGTAACCACAAGTTGCGCTTGCCCGTGCGATCTTCATAGTCGAGCGACCAACGAGTCGCCTGAATGCCGATGAACCTGAACGGCTCAGGCGGAAATGCGCGTGGCTTAGTTTTGACGAACTCGGTTTGTGTGGCACAAGTTTCTTTTTTGGCAAGTAAATCGAGCATTACTTCGCCACCAAAACGCGAAGCAGCAACGCCTAAGCCTGTGTAGCCGAGTGCATAGGCGACACGATTGTCGAATTGCGTGCCCCAGAAAACGCTGTAGCGCGCGCAAGTGTCGATCGGCGCACCCCACATGTGCGAAAACTTAACGCCCTCAAGTTGCGGAAACGTCGTGAAGAACTGTCGCGAAAGCATCGCCCACGATTCGGGTCGTGATTCGAGTTCTTTATCCATTTGGCCGCCAAAGTAATAAATCGCGTCGTATCCACCCCACAAAATTCTGTTGTCGGCGGTCAACCTGAAGTAGTGAAACTGATTCGAGCAGTCGGCAAGCCCCTGACGATTGCGCCAGCTAACACTCACGAGTTGTTCTGGGGTTAGCGGCTCGGTGACGAGGCAATAGTCATAAACAGGTGCGATGTATTTATTAATTTTGCGTAGCAATGGCTTGAAAGTATTTGTCGCCAACGCAACATTGTTTGCTTTGATTTTTGCCAGTGGAGTTTTGATCTCGATTTTTTTCTTGGTGTCGTTCAATTCGACTGCACGAGTGTCTTCATAGACTCTTACGCCAAGCGATTGCGCAACTCGCTTGAGACCCCACGCCAATCGTGCCGGGTCAACTAACGCAGACGAGTCTTTGGCCCATAAGCCACCAGTGAAAACAGGCGAGTGCACCTCGGCGTGCATCGCATCGCGATCAAGCCAAACGACATCATGACCAAGGTCGCGCAACTGCGCGAAGTCTTCTTGCAATTCGTCGGTGTAATTTTCTGGATGCCAACTGCTTGCCACTTCAATCGTGCCATTGCGCTCGAAGTCGCAGTCGATATTGTGTTCGCGAATTACTTTTTCGATTTCGGCAAAGTTCTCGCGGCCGAGTTGTTCGAGAATCGCCACCTCATCGGGAAACCTCTCTTGGGCGTTGGCGATGCCATGCGTCAACGAATAATCCATGAAGCCGCCGTTGCGACTTGTGGCGCCCGAACCGATTTCGTGTGATTCAATGAGCACGACATCGCTATTCGCGTCGCGTTGCTTGGCGATGATCGCCGTCCAAAGGCCCGTGAAACCGCCACCGACCACGCACAAGTCGCAGTCTTCGTCGCGAACTGCTGTTGGGTTCGAGTCGGGCTCGTCGACATCATCTAGCCAATACGGAAACGTCTCCGCGTCGGCTATCGCATCAAGGTAACGCTCACTCGACCGCGGCGGAATTGCCGATCGGCCCATTGGTTCTCACCACCTAGCAGGGCTAATTATAGTGCTCACTTTGTGACCGAAGGGTTATCGTGCGGCGTGAAAAGAGCTACGCAGGAGCGTTGTAGCACCGTCTGGCGCTCTATTCTGAAGACTTATGGATCTTGGCTTGACTGGACGCACCGCAGCGGTAGCAGGGGGTTCTGCGGGGTTGGGGTTTGCCACCGCGCAGGCTTTGGCCAACGACGGTGTGCGAGTTGTCGTGTGCGGTCGTGACGTAAAACGCGCCGCTGATGCTGCAGCAAAAATTGGCAACTCGTGTGTCGGTGTGTCGTGCGACGTCTCGTCGGTTGCAGGTGGCGAAAGTTTTGTTGAGCAAGCCACAAAACTTCTCGGGCACATCGATATTTTGATTTTGAATAGTGGCGGCCCGCCGGCAGGCAACTTTGCCAGTACAAGTGTTGAAAGTTACGACAAGGCTTTTGCCAACGGTTTGATGTCGATGATCGCGATGACGAAACTTGTCGTGCCACAAATGCAATCTCGTAAGTGGGGCAGAGTCGTGGCGATCACCTCGATCGCAGTGCGTCAGCCGATTGCAAACTTGATTTTGTCAAACACGGCGCGCGCTGGTCTGACTGGTTTTCTAAAAACAGTTGCGCGCGAAGTCGCTGGCGATGGCGTAACCGTGAACACGGTGCAGCCTGGCACGCACGACACCGATCGCATCAGGCAGCTTTACGGCGCGACGCCAGACGCCAAGGCGCTTGATATACCGGCGGGCTTTGTCGGCGACCCGAAAGATTTTGGCAGCGTCGTGGCGTTTTTGTGCAGCGAGTCGGCGAAATTCGTAACCGGTGTCAATTTGCAGGTTGATGGCGGCGCGTATACGGGGCTGATCTGATGTTGCAGCACGTGGTGGCAATAACTTGGAACGACCAAGTGCCTGCTAATTACCACGAGACGGTTACAAAAGTGTTGCATGACATGGTCAAGCAAATTGCGACTGTGCGCAGTTATCACTGCGGCCCCGACTTGGGTGTATCAGCCCCGACAAACGCCGACTATTTGATCGTGGCAACTTTCGATGATGTCGCAGGCTGGCGTGTTTACGACGAGAACCCTCTGCACAACGAGATTCGCGCCAAATATTTCAAGCCGTATATTGCGACCCGCTCAGCCGCTCAAATAAATATTTAAGTCGCGCCGCGTTATTGCGTCGCGCTGCCTTGTGTTATTTTGACGCGGCTTCGAGTGCTCGCCGCACGAGAACACTTGCCAAATGCTTGCGATAATCGGTCGAAGCATTCAAGTCACTTTGCGGGTCGGCTTCGTTTGATGCCATAGCCGCGGCATCGCTGACTGAA
>NSIC01000018.1 GCA_002737635.1 Acidimicrobium sp. | reverse complement strand
AGGTTTTGAAAGATAGAACTAGAATGAATTGATGGCAAAGATGCCTGTTGGCTTTGGCACACGCGAGATCGCGATTGCTGGCGTGCTTAATCTGCGTCTAGAGATGAATCAAGTGCTTGAGCAAATTGTTAGTGGTGAGCGATCTTTAACTTTGGTGATGCAGCCAAGCGACGAATTGCCGTTGAATCAACTTTATGTAGTCAAGGTTCTCGAGTCGTTTTCAAGTATTGGAAAAATTCGTGCGCGACAAGCACTCGATAATTTGAATATTTCTCATAAACAGAAAATTTGTAATTTGAGCGATCAACAGCGAGAACAGCTACTTGGGGCGTTTAAGTGAACTCGAAAATTTCTGGTTTGGTAATCGTTGTCTCGGGGCCGGGCGGAGTCGGCAAAAGCACGATCGTTGAAAAACTGGTGCAACGCGATTCGCAACTTTGGCTGAGTCGCTCGTGGACAACACGTGAACAACGACCAGGCGAAGCTGCAGATGCATATCGATTCGTCACGCGACAAGAGTTTGAAGACAGAATTACCGCTAGCGGCTTTCTCGAATGGACAGATTTTCTCGGAAACTTGTATGGCACCCCGATGCCTAATCCGCCTGCTGGCAAAGACACCGTGCTCGAAATTGAAGTAGATGGGGCACAGCAAGTGAAGCGTCTAAACGAGTCCGCACTTCTTTTGTTTGTCTTGCCGCCATCAAGGCAAGAACAAAAGGCACGGCTTCGGGGTCGTGGGGACGCAGATCAAAAAGTTGAAAAGAGACTGCGGAAAGCCGAAGAAGAAGAGCCTGTAGGTAAAGCCATTGCCGACTACGTGATTATCAACGATGACCTCGAATCGACGCTTGATGAAATGAGTCGGATCATCGCCTACGAGCGAAATCAGCGCACACCCAGTTAGATATAGGGCTATACTCAATAGCCGCAAGCTTTCAGAATGTGATCGCCTTGTACAGAGCGCCGGGAGGCAAAAGTGACAACCGAAGACACGATGATGAACCCAGCAATTGAGTCGCTAATGGGGCACACCGGTTCGAAATTTTCCCTTGTAACACTCTCGGCCCGCCGTGCACGCGAGATCAACTCATATTTCAATCAACTTGGTGATGGACTGGGCAATATGGTGCCACCGCAAGTTAGTTCGACGGCGCGCAAGCCCCTTTCGATCAGTTTCGAAGAGATTGCCGCCGGAAAAATTCAACTCGTCGCCAAGACGATCGAAGAAGTTCTGGCAGAAAACGAAGCAGCAATAGCTGCCGAAAAACAGGCGGATCTCGACGCGATGCAAGATTCGACGACAGAGCAAGCAGCCGAGTAAGTCGAAAATTATGGTGATGAAGAAATATTCGTTTACTTCAGAAAGTGTGACCGAGGGTCACCCAGACAAGATGGCCGATCAGGTTTCTGATGCGGTGCTTGATGCAATTCTAAAAGAAGATGCGAACGGTCGAGTCGCCTGCGAGACATTGCTGACAACTGGTCTGTGTGTCGTTGCTGGTGAGATCACAACCAGCGCATACGTCGACATTCCAAAACTTGCTCGTGAAGTCATCAAAGGCATTGGTTATGACAACGCACTTTACGGTTTTGATGGCAATACCTGTGGCGTAATCGTCAGCATCGACGAACAAAGCCCGAACATCGCCCAAGGTGTCGATGTGAGCGAAGAAATTCGTGCCGGCAAAAGTGGTGAAGACAAATTAAACAGTCAAGGTGCTGGCGACCAAGGAATGATGTTCGGTTACGCATGCACAGAAACAGAAGACCTAATGCCGTTGCCAATTTGGCTGGCTCATCGCATGGCAGAAAAACTCACAGATGTTCGAAAGTCCGGGGCGATTCCATATTTGCGTCCAGATGGCAAGACACAAGTGACATTTGATTACGAAAACGGTGTACCAGTTCGTTTGCGCACAGTTTTAATTTCAACGCAACATGCCGACGGCATCAATCGCGACACCGTTATTCGTCCTGATTTGATCGAGCAAGTTATCCGTCCAGTTATTCCGGCACAGTTTGCCAAAGATGACTACGCCGTTTACGTCAACCCGACTGGTGAGTTTGTCAAGGGTGGACCACACGCAGATACTGGTTTGACTGGTCGCAAAATTATCGTCGACACTTACGGCGGCATGGGCCGTCACGGTGGTGGCGCATTCAGCGGAAAAGATCCATCAAAAGTTGACCGTTCCGCAGCATATGCAGCGCGATGGGTTGCCAAGCATGTCGTCGCATCTGGTGCAGCCAAGCGTTGTGAATTGCAAGTCGCTTACGCGATTGGCATGGCACACCCGGTCAGCATTTTTGTCGAAACATTTGGCACCAACACTGTTGATGAGACTGCGATCGAGGCGGCAGTGCAAGAAGTTTTTGATCTCCGTCCTGCGGCAATTTTGCGAGACCTCGATCTGAAGCGACCGATTTATCAAAAGACAGCCGCCTATGGTCACTTTGGTCGCAATGAACCGAACTTCACATGGGAGAAGTTGTCGAAGCTTAAAGAGTTCAAGGCAGCAGTCAAACTCTGATTCAACCGGCGGTGCCTTGGTTCGGGTAGCGCGAGTCGTACCCGACGTAACGGGAGTCGACAAAATATTCGATTATTTGGTGCCTGAGGCGCTGATCGAAGAAGTGCGCGTGGGTGTTCGTGTTCGTGTGCCGCTACACGGACGAAATGTTGCGGGCTGGGTGGTTGAACTTGGCTCACCGAGCGCTGGTCTTGAAGTCAGCAAAATAAAGAGCGTGATCAAGGTATTGGGTCTCGGAGTAACCAAAGAAATAGTTGATCTCGCGAGTTGGGCAACGAAGCGCTGGGCGGGGCGAATGCGTTCGTTTATTTCGACCGCTGCGCCAGCCACACTGATCAGCCAAGTGCCGTCGTCGCGGTATATGCCACGCGCCGTGCAACATGTCTCAGAGGTGTTTGAAAAAGTAAAAGAGTTCGGCAACGGATTAGTAACTATTGCGCCGCTAACAAATTTGACGCCACTGATCAGCGCGATTGCCTGTGACGGACCGACGATGGTCGTGATGCCGACCCAACATCGGGTCAAACTTCTGGCTGCCGCATTAAAGGCGAATAATTTTTCAGTTGCACAGTGGCCACAAGATTGGGCGATGGCGTATGGCGGTGTAGATGTTGTGATTGGCACCCGAAGCGCCGTTTGGGCACCAGTTGAAAAATTCGCAAATATCGTCGTTGTAGATGAGCATGACGACTTGTTACAAGAAGAGAGAAGCCCAACATGGCACGCACGTGATGTCGCTATTGAGCGTGCCGCGCGCGCGGGTGCTCGATGTGTTTTGCTCTCGCCGATTTCGTCACTATCGGCGCGTAAATGGGCAGGTGATCGAACGGTTGTCGACAACCAGAATCCGTGGCCCGAAGTTCTGATTGTTGATCGCAATAAAGACGAGCAATGGAGTCGGTCGCTGATTTCGTCTGAGCTAATAGCCGAGTTGCGCGACAAGTCTCGTCGTGTGGTGTGCGTATTGAATAGTAAAGGTCGAGCGCGACTGACGGCGTGTGGTTCATGTCGCAATATTCTGCGATGCGAGAAGTGTGATGCCGCCCTAAATCAAGTGGATAAAACAGCTCTTGATTGCCCGAGATGTGGTGAATCGCGACCAGTCATTTGCCAAGTGTGTGGATCGAGCAGTTGTGCTGTGCTCAAACCAGGAGTCGCTCGACTACGCGAAGAACTTGAGGCAGCAGCGAATCGCTCGGTTGTTGAAGTAACTGCTGCGACCGAAACAGTCAATGAGGCAAGCAGTGTCTTCGTTGGCACTGAAGCAGTTTTACATCGGGTTCAAAATGCCGACACTGTCGTCTTTTTAGATATTGATTCTGAGTTGCTCGCGCCTCGATATCGTGCCAACGAGATTGTGGCAACCCTGATTGTGCATGCTGCCCGACTCGTTGGTCGATCAAGTGCAAGCCCGCGCATTTTGATGCAGACGCACACTCCCGACAATGCACTGTTGGTCGGCTTGAAGACTCGCGACCTTGGTGAATATTTCGCCGAAGATCAGATGCGCAGATCACTGCTGAAGTTTCCGCCGTTTGGGTCAGTCGCTCAAGTGTCGGGTAAAGGCACGAAGTCATTTCTCGATTCGTTGAACGAATCTCTTGAATTTTCGACGGTTGTGCAGACCATGAATAAAGACACAGAGAACGGACTAATTCGTGCCGCAAGTTGGCAACAGTTGACCGATGTGCTGAGTTCAGCAAAGCGCCCCGCCAAGTCACGTCTGACATTTCATATCGACCCACCTCGCGTATAGATCAATGGTGACGCCTACTTCGGTAGTCTTGATTGGGTGACTTACGACATTCGAACATTTGGTGACCCAGTTCTAAAGACCTGCGCCGCCGAAATCACGAATATCGATTCAAAGTTGATCAAACTGACCGACGAGATGTTTGAGGTCATGTATCAAGCACCTGGTTTGGGTCTTGCAGCACCCCAAATAGGTGTGCAAAAGCAACTTTTTGTATACGACGTTGATGACGAACAACAAGTCTTGATCAACCCCAAAATCATCGAATCAAGTGGTGAGTGGGTTTATGACGAGGGTTGCTTGTCGATCCCAGGGCTTTATGTCGAAATGTTGCGACCGAAACTTGTGCTTGTCGAGGCAACCAATCTGGATGGCAACACAATTCAGATCGAAGCCGACGAGCTTTTGGCGCGACTCTTCCAGCACGAGATCGATCATCTGCAAGGTGTTTTGATGTTTGAGCGAATGACACCTGATCAACGCAAACTGGCGCTCGCCGAATATCGACGACGCGAAGAAAACAAGATTGAAAGCGAACCAACGCACTTAAAACTGTCGTGACTTCGCTCGCACCAATGCCAGTCGCAGGTGTGTCAAGTGTTGTATTTTTTGGTACTCCAGAAGTTGCCGTTGAGCATCTTGAATCGCTGGTGGCGAGTGGCATCGCCGTTGAACTCGTTGTGACCCGACCCGATGTGCGGCGGGGCAGAGGTAGCGAAGTGTCGGCGAGCCCAGTGAAAATTGCAGCACAAAAACTCGGCATTTCTGTGTCTCACGAAGTGAGTGACGTGTTAAAGATTGCCACACAAAAACCAAACCTGCTTGGCGTAGTCGTGGCCTTTGGCGAATTAATACCGATCCAAGTTTTGTCGCATGTGCCGATGGTCAATGTGCATTTTTCGCTGTTGCCTCGATGGCGAGGGGCGGCGCCAGTTGAGCGCGCGATTTTGGCAGGAGATGAAAAGACCGGTGTATGCATCATGCGAGTTGTTGAAAAACTGGATGAAGGCGAAGTTTATGTGTGTCAAGAAATGGCTATCAGTGACGAAGACGATGTCAATTCACTGCGATCGAAGTTGAACAATGTCGCAATCACTTTGTTGTTGAACAAAATTAAAAACGGTTTTGATCACGGCATTACACAAACCGGTGAGACGATTTACGCCAAAAAGATCAAAACTGCAGATTTGCAAATTGACTGGAGTCAACCTTCGAATCAGATTTTGCGACAGGTGCGTGTTGGTGGGGCATTCACATTCGTAAATGGTCGACGAATAAAGATCATGCAAGGCAAACTTGTGACGGGTGTTTCACGGGATTTCAAATCTGGTCAGCTTTGTGAGATAAGCAAAACGTCATGCTGTGTCGCAACTGGCGATGGTGCGGTTTCGATTGCTGAGGTGCAACCCGAAGGCAAGTCTGCAATGCCGGTTGAAGAGTGGTTGAAGGGAGCGCGACTCAATTCGGGCTTTTTGTTTGGAGCCTGAGTCGTTGCTCAGTTATTTTCTGTCGTCAACTTGACATACACCAAGCGAATATTAGCCAGTGCGTCTTTGAAGGTTTCATGGTCGTCACCGAGACGGTTACCAAGAGAGTCGACAATTGCTGCGAGGGCGTCTATTGCTAGGCGTGCATCGTCGAATCTCGGTGGATTTGCTCCGAGATGTATTGCCGCCAATTCGTATAGACCGACTACGTGGTTAGCGACGACGACATTTGCGGGCGTGTCGGCAAGGCGTGCGCGAGCTTCGGCCAAGGCTTTGTCTTGTTCTGGGGTGGGGTTGTCACTCATTTGCGCTACCATTATGCCTTACGCAATTGAAGAGATAGTTAATATCTGTTTGGTTGCACAGCAAAAGTGGAAACTAGTTTCCCACCTTGCCACCAAGTTTTACAAAATTCGTTAGTTGAATTTTGTTGCCTAGTGCGTCTCGGTCGAGCTGATAGCAGTGGCAACGTCACGGCTGGCTTTGACCTCGCGCGGCGACAAAATGATCTTTCGGGTTTTGAGTTTTATTCAACACGAAAGAGGAGGCACAGCCGCTTGTCAAGCAGTGAACAGTCATAGCACCGCCAAATAATGAGCCACGCTACAACGAGAGAATTCGGGCCAAACAGGTTCGACTTGTTGATGCAGATGGATCACAAGTTGGAGTCGTCAGTATCGAAGATGCACTTGAGCGATCACGCAAGGCCGATTTAGACCTTGTTGA
This sequence comes from Acidimicrobium sp., assembly GCA_002737635.1. Lineage (GTDB taxonomy): Bacteria > Actinomycetota > Acidimicrobiia > Acidimicrobiales > Ilumatobacteraceae > BACL27. The sequence continues at coordinate 15,107 of NSIC01000018.1, read as the reverse complement.
AGTTGCTCCGCTAGCCGAGCCACCCGTATGTCGAATTATGGACTACGGCAAGTTTCGCTACGAAGAAGCTCAACGGCTGAAAGAATCCCGCAAAAAAACGGTGCAGATCACAATGAAGGAAGTCAAGTTCAAGCCGAAGATTGCCAAAGGAGACTTTGACACCAAGGTGCGCCACATGCTCGAGTTTCTCGACGAGGGCCACAAGGTAAAAGTCACTTTGCAATTTAGAGGGCGAGAAATGGCTCACCCAGAGTTGGGTTCGAAAATTTTGGATGCCGTGATCGAACAGCTCGGTCCGATAGCCAAAGTTGACACCTCGGCTCGACTTGAAGGTCGAAATATGACGATGGTTCTTTCGCCAGACAAAAAAGCAGCCAAACGCCCTGCGAACCCGAAGCCAGAAGTAGCCCAACCGGCAACGATCAAACTGGCAACGATCACACAAGAGAATTCAGTAACGACAACCGAAACGGAGACACAAAATGCCAAAGATGAAAACATCCAAGACAGCCAAAAAGCGATTTAAGAAAACAGGCACAGGCAAACTTCGCCGTCAACAGTCGATGCGTCAGCACTTGTTCGAACACAAGTCGAGTGAGCGTACTCGTCGTCTTGATGGCACGGTCAATGTGCATACAGGCGATGTGAAGCGAATCAAGCGTCTGCTCGCAGAGCGGTAAATCGAGAATTTAAAACAAATCTAAATCCAAATTTTAAGTGAAAGGAAACGAAGATGGCCAGAGTTAAACGTGGTGTTCATGCCCGCAAAAAGCACAGGGCAATTCTTGAAAAGGCGAAGGGTTACTACGGCGATCGCAGCCGCACCTTCCGATCGGCAAACGAGCAGGTACTGCACTCAGGTCAGTATGCATTTCGTGACCGTCGTGCAAAAAAAGGCGAGTTTCGCAGTCTTTGGATTCAGCGCATCAACGCTGGCTGTCGCATTCACGACATGAGCTACAGCCGATTCATTGCGGGCTTGTCTGCTGCGGGCATCACGGTGGATCGAAAGATTTTGGCCGATCTTGCTGTGCATGATGAGAAGGCATTTGCGAAATTGGTTGAGACGGCAAAGGGCGCACTCGTCTGAGTCTTTCGCCACTCGCGTTCACGAGCAATCGAGTTCAGCGACTACGCAGACTTGTAAACGATAAATCAGAACGAGCGCAAGAAAAAGCGTTCGTAGTCGAAGGCGCAACGCTGATCGACGAAGCGATTCGTGCGGGCTGGCAAATTGAATCTCAATTTGTCGCACCGGGTGCTGCCGCGTGTTCGGGTGCGGGTAGCGCCGTCAACGATCTCGCCGCCGGTGTGATCGAGCGAGTCGCGTCAACTGCGACACCGCAGCCTGTGATTGCGATCGTGCTTAAAAAAGAGCACAACATCAGCGAGTTAAAGGGTGATGAAGATAGTTGGGTCGTCGTTGTTGACAAAATTTCTGACCCTGGCAACTTGGGCACAATCTTGCGATCGGCAGAAGCAGCTGGTGCGGGTGCAGTTTTTTTGACTAGTGGCACCGTCGATGCGTTCAGTCCTAAAGTTGTGCGAGCGTCGGCTGGTGCAATTTTCAACATCCCAGTATTCGAAGCCTTTGCGCTCGAAGATCTCTCGTCACTTGGCTTCAAGTCATGGGGTTCATCGAGTCACCAACTTGACAAGTCGATTGATTTCAACGCCGCAGATTTGTCGGGTCGCGTGGCGATCGTGCTTGGCAACGAGGCTCACGGCTTGCCGATAAGCACCAAGCTGGATGGTTGGTTGACAATTCAACACGCTGGACGCTCTGAAAGCCTCAATGTCGCGATGGCAGCGACATTATTGTGTTTTGAAGTCAAGCGACAACACAATAAGTAGCTCAGTCGCGAAGTCGTAGAAGACTAAAGTTAGATAACGATGTCTGAGCAAAACTCTGTTGGGTCGATGAGCGAGGCGATTCAGGCGGCCAAAGACTCAGCAATGCTGGCGATAAAAAATGCAGCCGACCTCGCGGGGTTGCGAGCGCTCAGCGCCGAATTGAACAAGAAAGATAGTCCTCTCAATAGTTTTAAGAGCGAGATGGGCAAGTTGGCATCGGTCGATGAGAAACGCTCGATAGGTCAAATGCTTAATGCGGCCGCAACAGAGATTGCCACCGCACTCGAGACACGTTCAAGCGAGTTTGCCGACAATGAAATTGCCGCCCGCATCGAAAGTGAGTCGCTCGATCTGACCGAGTTGTTGGTGCAGCGTCGACGCGGTCACAGTCACATAGTTACTCAAGCAACTCAGAGGCTTGAAGATGTGTTCATCGGTCTCGGCTTTCAGATTGCAGAAGGACCGGAGGTCGAAACAGATTTCAATAATTTCGAAGCCTTGAATATGCCCAAGTCGCACCCGGCGCGCTCAGAATTTGACACGATGTTTCTTGAATATGGTGAGCCTGGCTCAGTGCTGTTGCGTACCCATACGTCGCCAGTGCAGATTCGCGTGATGAAGTCATGGAAACCGCCGATTTACGCGATCATGCCTGGCCGCGTATTTAGACGCGATACGCCCGACGCGACGCACATGCCAGTGTTTCACCAAATAGAAGGACTAGTAATCGATCGGGGTATCACATTCGCGCACTTGGCAGGCACGATCGAGTCTTTCACCAAAGCATTTTTTGGTTCAGAGTTCACGAGTCGGCTTCGTCCGTCATTTTTTCCGTTCACTGAGCCAAGCGCCGAGTTCGACATTCGGCGTGCTGACGGTGAGTGGATAGAACTTGGTGGCTGTGGCATGGTGCACCCGAATGTTTTGATCAGTGGTGGCATTGACCCTGAAGAGTTCAGCGGTTTTGCTTTCGGTTTCGGTATTGATCGCATGGCCAAAGAGCGTCACAAGGTTGAAGATATTCGCGAGATGTACACCAACGACTTGAGATTTTTGAGGCAGTTCTAGTGAAGATTTTGAATTCGTGGTTGAACGACTTCGGTGCGTTTGGCAACGATGCTGAAAAACTTGCGGCCGCAATGACGGGTTTGGGATTGGCAGTTGAATCAGTGTCGATCGTCGGCACGCCGGTGAAGGGCGTTGTCGTGGCCAAAGTGTTGAGAACTGAGCGGCATCCTGACGCAGAAAAAGTGCATCGCGTATATGTCGATGCGGGGGACGGCAAAGAGTTGCATATTTGGTGCGGTGCGTTCAATATGAAACCAGGAGATCTGATTCCGTTGGCGACTCTCGGCACAACGATGCCTGATGGCCGTATGATCACGCCTCGTGGAATTCTCGGCATTGAGAGCCATGGCATGCTTTGCTCTGGCACCGAATTGGGATTGACGACCGACTCTGACGGCATCTTGATTTTGCCCAACGATTTGAAACTCGGGTCAGATTTGTTCAGTTCGCTCGGTATTAAAAGTGATTGCGTTTTTGATTTGGATGTGACCCGTAATCGACCTGATTGCAATGGCTATTTAGGTGTTGCACGCGACCTTGGTGCACGCTTGGGTGTAAAAATTGCAAACCCGAGTGGCGACAAAACTAAAAAAGGCCCCGTGCGCTCGATGAAAGTCACAATTGCCGACAAAAACCGATGTGCTCGATACAACATGACGGTTATGTCTGGAGTTGTTGTCGGAGAATCTCCGAATTGGATTGCACGACGACTAACAAACTGTGGCATGCGACCGATCAACAATGTCGTCGACGCTTCCAATTTGGTGATGCTTGAACTTAATCAACCAACTCATGCCTTCGATGCCGAAAAAGTAAATAACGGTTTCAAGATTCGCTGTGCGCGTCCTGACGAAACATTGTTGACACTTGATGGCCAGGTACGACAGCTTGAAGCCACGGACCTTTTGATTTGCGATGGCAAAGATGCAGCTATTGGTCTTGCCGGTGTGATGGGTGGGGCATCAACGGAAATTAGCAAGCAGACAACAGCAGTTGCACTAGAAACGGCATGGTTTGAAGCATCAGGTGTCGCTCAGACTGCGACGAGGCTTGGTCTCAAGTCTGAAGCGTCAATGCGCTTTGAGCGCGGTGTTGACCCGCACGGCATTGATCATGCAGTCAGCCGGTTTGCCTCGTTGTTGCGTGAGTCGTGCCCGAATTTGGTAGTGCATAGCGGTGGCGCTGATGTCAAAGAAAAGACGCTCGCGCCGAAACAAAAAATCGTCAATTTACGTGTTTCTCAATTGACACGGATTTTGGGCGCGAAACTTTCGCCCAAGGCGATTTCGGTGATGTTGGCAAAGATTGGTTTTGTTACTAAATCGACATCATCGTCCAAGTCGGCGACATTGAAAATTGCAGTACCTTCTTGGCGTCCAGATTGCGAAACCGAAATCGACTTGATAGAAGAAATTGCTCGACATTACGGTTATGAAAACTTGGGCAAGATCGTGCCGCAGTCGACAATGCATGGTCGACTCTCAACAGTGCAGCAACGCCGTCGCGATATTCGTGAAGTAGTGCTGAGCATGGGGTTGAGCGAAGCGATGCCGAACCCGTTCTTGGCGCCAGGAGACTTGGTTAAAGCTGGTTTACTCGAAGACAATGCGATTCGACTTGCTAATCCGCTTGTTTATGAAGAAAGTGTGTTGCGCACATCGTTGCGGCCTGGTTTGTTAAAGGCAATGAGTTTCAACCTCTCGCATCGGGCAACCAATATTTTGCTTTTCGAACTGGGTCATGTCTACCCAGCGGGTTCTGAAAAGTCTGCAGATGGTTTGCCCGATGAATATGAGTCGCTGTGTCTCGTAGCTGTGGGTGAGACGAGTGCACTCGCACTCGATTGGTGGAGTCAACTCTCGAGTGTGATGGGTTTTGGAGCACAACTTGATCAGGCAAGCGTCGAATCGGGCTATCACCCTAAACGCAGTGCAATGTTACGTCGTGGCAAGCAAGTGTTGGGTTGCGTTGGTGAAATCGATCCACGAGTGTTGGCACACAATCAAATCAACACTTCGGTGGCATGTCTTGAGCTGAATCTCTCGGTGTTGCTTGCCGAGACGCCGAGAGTTGTTGCAGCAAAGCCGGTTAGCCGGTTTCCGAGAAGTGATTTTGACTTGGCGTTCTTGGTGCCGAACAGTCAAACTGCTGGCGCAGTGTTGAAGGTCCTACGCCAAGCAGGTGGTTCAGAACTAGTTGACCTCGAATTGTTCGATGTTTATCGAGGTGCTGGTTTGCCAGAAGATTCTCGTAGTGTGACATTCAGGTTGTGTTTGCAAGCCAGCGATCGGACATTAACGGACGCCGAGGTGACCGCTATTCGACAAAAGTGCCTAGATGCGGCGGCAAAACTTGGTGCGCAACTTCGCAATTAACTTCGGTCGCACTCGTACGCGATGATCAAACATAAAGCGCTACTTGTTGGCGACGATGGCGAGGCGCGGTGCAGTTGGTGCGCAGGCGATAGCGAATATACGCGGTATCACGATGCTGAGTGGGGTATGCCTGTTGTCGACGACAAATTGGTTTACGAAAAGATTTGTCTTGAGGGTTTTCAGTCGGGGTTGAGTTGGCTGACGATATTACGCAAGCGGCCAGCGTTTAGGTTGGCGTTTAAAAACTTTGAACCTGCAGTTGTCGCAAAGTTCACGAATAGAGACATTGATCGGCTAATGAAAAATGCCGGCATCGTCAGACACCGCGGCAAAATCGAAGCGACGATTCAAAACGCCCAGATGACTTTGCAACTGCAAAGTAATTTCGGCTCGTTGGCGAAATTCGTGTGGAGTTTTTGCCCTGAGAAGCAAGCCAAGCGACCGTCAAAGGCGCCACGGTCGCCTCGAGATATTCGTAGTCAAACACCTGGATCTGAAGCAATGTCAAAGTCGTTGCGCAAACTTGGCTTTAACTTCGTCGGGGCGACGACGATGTATGCCGCGATGCAATCTCTTGGGGTTGTCAATGACCATTATCTAGGTTGCCTTCAGCGTGAAAAGTGTCAGATAGCCCGGGCAAAAGCCCTTAAAAAGATGCTTGCATAACTATGCACTAGACCGTATAATCATACATCTATGATTTCGGTAGGTATTTTGGGTGCTTCGGGTTTTGTTGGCGCAGAGCTGCTTCGGATCTGTGCCAGTCACCCTGAATTTGAAGTTGTCTACGCCACAGGTGATTCGCAGGCCGGGTCGTTGGCTTCGACGCTGTATCCGAGTTTGACCACTGCTTATCCAAACTTGGTGTTCGATGAATATTCGTTGGACAAATCGCTGAAATGTGATGTCGTGTTTCTGGCTTTGCCACACGAAGCCAGCCTCAAGATCGTGCCGCAACTAGTTAACAAAGTGCGACTTGTAGTTGACTGCAGCGCAGCATTTAGGTTGAAAGACCCGACGCTGTATCCGACTTGGTATGGCTTTGATCACGATCAACCTGCCGAGTTAGATGCCGCTGTTTATGGATTGCCAGAGTTGTATCGCCAAGAACTCAAAACTGCGAAGTTGATCGCAACTCCAGGTTGTTACGTGACTGCGGCAAGTTTGGCGCTCGCTCCATTAGTAAAAGCTGGTGTTATTTCAACTATCGGAGTGATAGTCGATGCTGCTTCTGGTGTGTCGGGGGCTGGTAGGGCGTTAAAAAATAGCAATTCGTTTTGTGCTGTAGACGAAGACTTCACTGCTTACGGCTTGCTCGATCATCGCCACACACCAGAAATCGAACAGGTGACTGGCGCGCAAGTTTTGTTCACCCCGCATCTGGCGCCAATGAACCGTGGCATTCTCGCAACCTGTTACGCCCGACCTATTGACGCATCGAAAACAAGCACGGCTTCGTTGCTGGCTGTGTTAAGTCGCGCTTATGCACGGGAGCCATTTGTGGCAGTTCGACCAGCGTCGCCGTCGACAAAGGCAACGCTAGGCACAAACTCGGTTCATCTTTCGGCGAGATTCGATCAGCGAACTGGCTACGTGATTGTGTTGTCGGCGATCGACAATTTGACCAAGGGTGCCGCAGGTGGGGCAGTGCAAGCCGCCAATGTTGCATTGGGTATCGACGAGTCATTTGGTCTAACAAAAGTTGGCATGTATCCATGACGGTAAATCAACGAACAGCAATTGATCAGTCGGTAGTTGACTCTGCCCAAGTTGCAAACTTGTTGATTGAAGCGTTGCCGTATATTCAAAAATTCGCGGGCAAGACGGTGGTCGTCAAATATGGTGGCAACGCACTCGCTGGCTCGACAAGCGATGATGCTCTGGCTGCCTTTGCCAAAGATATTGCGCTGTTGCACGCCGTTGGTTTCAAACCAGTTGTCGTGCATGGCGGCGGGCCGCAGATATCAGCGATGATGGAACGACTTGGAAAGAAGCCGGCTTTTCACAATGGTTTGCGTGTTACCGATGCTGAGACAATGGAAATTGTCAGCATGGTGTTGCTCGGCACGGTGAATCCGCAGTTGGTGTCGGCGATTAACCAACATGGTGCGCCTGCAGTCGGTGTGTCTGGTCAAGACGCAAACATGTTTGTTGCATCTCCACACGATGACGCACTCGGCTTTGTTGGCGAGATAACAAAAGTTGACGCAACAATCGTTAGAAAGATGCTCGCAGAGTCGCAGGTGCCTGTTGTGGCGACGCTGGGCACAGACAGTTCTGGTCAGGCTTACAACATCAATGCAGATACAGCAGCCGGCGCACTAGCCGAGGCACTTGGCGCACAAAAACTTGTTTATTTAACCGACATCGCAGGTGTGCGAAGCAACAAAGATGACGCCAAGTCACTGCTACGCCAAGCCACGACATCTCAACTGCGAGCTCTGCTCGGATCTGGTGCAATCGACGGCGGGATGATCCCCAAGATCGAGAGTTGCGTTTCGGCAATTGAGCGTGGCGTTTATCAAGCACACATCTTGGACGGAAGAATCGCCCACGTTTTGTTGCTCGAACTTTTTACTGACGCCGGTGTCGGCACGATGGTTTCGAAGGGCTAACGATCATTATGGCGACAACACCGACTCACGCTTTTGCGAAAGGCAAAGCAGCAACTGCGCTGCTGAACGCGCGACCTTCGTGCCCGTTCATGCCCGTATTCGGCGCGCCACAAGTGATGTTCGAGCGAGGTCAAGGCACGCAATTGTGGGATGTGAACGGTAAACGCTATTTAGATTTCTTGTGCGGCATTGCCGTCACTTCACTTGGGCACAGCAACCCCGTAGTAGCGGCGGCGATATCGCAACAGGCCAACACGCTGTTGCACGTCAGCAATTTTTTCGCCAATCCGGTTGCAACGCAAACAGCGCTAATGGTCGACAAATTGCTCAGCGAAGCCTGTGGCGAACAGGCCGGGTATGGTCAAGTGTTTTTCTGTAACTCGGGCGCTGAAGCCAACGAGGCAGGCATCAAGTTGGCGCGAAAATTCGGCGGTCGTGGCAAACATGTCGTGGTCAGCGCACTCGGCAGTTTTCATGGTCGTACTCTTGCCGCATTGGCGGCGACGGGTCAACCCGAAAAGCATGAGCCATTTGCGCCGATGCCTGAGGGTTTTAAACATGTTGTGTTCAATGACATCGCCTCGCTTGAGGCTGCACTTGATGAAACTGTCGCGGCTGTGTTGCTCGAGACAGTACAGGGCGAGGGCGGAGTCGTGCCTGCATCTGTCGAATATTTGCAAGCCGCACGAATGATGTGCACGGAGCGAGGTATTTTATTGATGATCGATGAAGTGCAAACTGGTTTTGCGCGAACGGGTAAATGGTTTGGTTTTGAGCACGCCAGAATTAAACCCGATGTGGTGATGCTGGCCAAAGCGATGGGCAATGGCATGCCGATTGGCGCGCTGTGGGCGAGTCAAAATGTCGCGGGCGTTTTTAAACCCGGAGATCACGGCAGCACATACAGCGGCACCGCGTTGGCAACTGCGGCGGCTCGAGCGACGATGCAATTGATGATTGATATGAACGCGCCTCAAGTGGTGCAACAAAAAGGCGCAGAACTGAGTGCCAAACTGCGAACTCTTAATAGTGTCGTAGATGTTCGTGGGCGAGGCTTGCTGTTGGCTGCAGAGTTGAAGCCTGAACTTGACGCCAAGAAAGTTGCTACGCAGTTGCTCGAACTCGGATTAGTCGTCAACGGGGTTACTAGCCACGCGCTGCGACTGGCACCACCGTTCACCGTGAGCTCAGAAGAAATTGACGAAGCGATTGCAATCATGAAGGCGGTGTTATGAACGTGCGTCATTTTTTAGATGTGACCGATCTTTCGGCGCGTGATTTGAACACGGTTTTGACACTGGCTCAGGCTGACATTTCGAGACTTGGACGACCACTAGCCGATAAGGGTGTCGCCTTGATCTTTGAAAAGCCTTCGAATCGAACTCGACACAGCATGGAGATGGCGGTCGTGCAACTCGGTGGTCACCCGATTTTTACGCGTGGCGAAGAAGTTGGTTTTGACGAGCGCGAGACAGTTGAAGATGTGACACGAATTATGGCTGGCTATCACCATGCAATCGCCGCGCGCGTGTTTGCGCATTCGGTGTTGCAACGCATGGCAAGAGTTTCCAGCGTGCCGATTATCAATATGTTGAGCGAACAGTCGCATCCGTTGCAGGCAATTGCCGATGTTCTGACGATGCGTCAAGAACTTGGCAACCTAAACAAAAAGACGGTGGCGTGGGTTGGCGACTATAACAATGTGGCGAGATCACTGGTTGAAGCATGCGCACTTGAAGGCATGCATATTCGTTTGGGTTGCCCAAAGGGTTATGGCGCCGACGATGACGAGTTGAACCGAATTTCTAAGTTGGGTGCAGCATCGGTCGAGCAACACTCGTCAGCACAGATCGCCGCCATTGGTGCACACGCTGTGCATACCGACGTTTTCGTGTCAATGGGGCAAGAGTCAGAAACTGCCAAACGGATGATCGACTTTGCAAGTTTCAGAGTCGATGCGAGCGTGATGGCCGTTGCTGATAACACAGCAATTTTTATGCATTGTTTACCTGCGCACCGCGAAGTCGAAGTAACCGCCGAAGTTATCGACGGCGCGCAGAGTCGAGTCGTTTCTCAAGCACATAACAGAATGCACGCCGCAAGAGGGGTGCTCGCATATCTAATGGGGGTCACAATATGAGTACAAAAGTTCAGCGCCAACAGTTGATTGCCAAAATCGTGAGTTCGCAAACTGTCACGAGTCAACCGATGTTGCGCGAATTGCTAAAAAAGAAAGGAATCAAAGCAACACAGGCAACCGTGTCGCGTGATCTCGAAGATTTGGGGGCTGTAAAAGTACGCACGGCTGCAGGCGAGACAACATATGCGATCCCCGAATTCGAACCAGATCGACTTTCGCCTCCAGACCAACTCAAAAGGGTTTTGGCCGAATGGGTTGCTGATGTGCAATTCAACGAGCCGATCGTTGTCGTGCGTACACCGCCGGGGTGTGCACATGTTGTTGCGTCGGCTCTCGATCGTTCGAGGTTGCAGGGCTTGCTCGGCACGGTTGCCGGTGATGACACGATGATGTGCGTGGCGAACTCAGATTATTCGGCCAAGCGACTCGCCAAAGATATTAAACAACTTGCGGGGCTCGCCAATGACTGACCAACCACTTTGGCATGGACGCTTTGAGTCGAGCCCGGCTGAGGCGCTCTTGAAGTTCACTGAAAGCCTTTCGTTTGACAAGCAGTTGTGGCGCGATGACATTATTGGCTCAATCGCCCATGTGCGCGGTCTGGTCAACGCCAAAGTTATTTCGGTCGCCGAAGGCGAGAAAATTATCGGCGCGCTGAACACTGTGGCGACTGAAATGTCAAGTGGTAAATTCGAATTTGTCGCCAGTGACGAAGATATTCACACGGCAATCGAGCGTCGAGTAACTCAACTTGCAGGCGACACTGGTGCAAAACTGCACACCGGTCGCAGTCGCAATGATCAGGTTGCAACCGCGCTGAGATTGTGGTGCAAGCGCGAGCTGGCTCAAGTTGCAAAACTGACGCTTGATTTGTGTGATGTTTTGACCAGGCGCGCCAATGAAGCAGGTTGGGGTGCAGACGCAATTTATCTACCTGGCTATACGCATCTGCAACGAGCCCAGCCAGTTCTGCTAGCGCACCATTTTGCCGCCCATGCTTGGGCGATGTTGCGCGATGTTGATCGCCTGACCCAAACAATTGAGCGGCTCGACGTTTCGCCACTCGGCGCTGGCGCTTTGGCTGGTTCGTCTTTGCCGCTCGATGCCGACTTTGTCGCCAAGGAACTTGGCTTCGCGCGACGATTTAACAATTCTCTAGACGCAGTCTCAGATCGCGACTTTGTGGCTGAAGCATTATTCGACATTGCCTTGATTGGCGTGCATCTCTCACGTCTTGGCGAAGAGTGGGTGCTTTGGACGACCCAAGAATTCGGTTTCGCAGTTTTAGACGACGCATATTCGACGGGCTCGTCAATGTTGCCACAGAAAAAAAATGCCGACATTGCCGAACTTGCGCGTGGCAAATCTGGTCGATTGATCGGCAACTTGACGGGGCTGCTAGCAACGCTCAAAGCGATGCCTCTTGCTTATAATCGCGATTTGCAAGAAGACAAAGAACCATTGTTCGATTCGGTGAATCAAGTTTCGCTCGCATTACAGGCACTCGCCGGCATGATCGCTACGGCGCGATTCAACACAGAAACGATGAAATCCTCAGCTGATGTACAAATGCTCGGTGCGACAGATCTCGCTGAGTGGCTCGTCGCCAAGGGCATGCCATTCAGACAAGCCCATGCTCATGTTGGTGCGCTTGTCAGCAAATCGATTCGCGAATCGGTGAGCCTCGCAAAACTGGTCGAAGCCGATAGCAAACTCGGCAAACACGCCGTAGAACTTTTGCAACCAGGCGTCGGTGTTGCGCGTCGCACGACCAAAGGCGGTGGCGGTCCAGTGCCTGGTGTTGTTCAAAGCGCAGAGCTCAATGCTGCGCTAACCGTGATGCACACTCGAGTTGCGGCACTAAACAACTCGAGATAACGCCTATTATTGCGGGTGTGGTTGCGTCGCAAGATTTCGTCAAAGAGTTTGGAGCTCGGGGTTTAATTCACGACAGCACTGACCGCGCCGCTTTAACGGCTCGCGCCACACAGTCGTCATTGGGTGTTTATGTTGGTTTTGACCCCACGGCTGATTCGTTGCATATCGGTCACTTGTTGGGACAAATAACGCTACGAAGATTGCAACTTCTCGGTCATCGTCCGTTCACGCTTGCTGGCGGGGCGACTGGCATGGTCGGTGATCCGTCGGGGCGTAGCGAAGAGCGCAATCTGCTTGATGCTGAAACATTGCATCACAATGTGCAGAGCATCAAGCGACAACTTGAACGAATTCTTGATTTTGAAAAAAGTCCGACGCAAGCAACTCTGGTTGACAATGCCGATTGGACGCGAAAGTTTTCGATGCTCGACTTTTTGCGTGATGTAGGCAAGCACATCACCGTAAATCAGATGCTGGCCAAAGACTCTGTTAAGAGTCGCATCGCCGATACAAATGGTTTGTCATATACAGAGTTCAGCTACATGCTGTTGCAGGCGAACGACTTTCGGCATTTGACAGAGCATCATGACTGCGAGATGCAGATGGGCGGATCTGATCAGTGGGGCAATATCACTGCTGGCATCGACTTGATTCGCAAGAAACTTGGTCGTTCGGCATATGGTTTGACCTGGCCGCTTGTGACGCGAGCCGACGGGACAAAATTCGGCAAGACGGCTGATGGCGCGATTTGGCTTGATGCCCGCCGCACTTCGCCCTATCAGTTTCGGCAATATTTCGTGCAGATTGCCGATGCAGATATTGAAAAAATGTTGTTGCAATTCTCTTTGCACCCGATTGAAGTGATCAAAGAAATCGTCGCTGAACAGCAACACAGCCCAGAATCGCGAATCGGCCAGCGAAGTTTGGCGCGTGAGTTAACTGCATTGGTGCACGGCGAAGAGGCGGCCGAGGCGGCCGAAGAGGCGGCTGCTGTGTTGTTTGGAGCGAACCCAATGTCGGCGACGCCGGCGACGTTGCACCTGATTGCAAGCGAAGTTGCAGTCACACAGATGGGGGCTGCAGCACTTGGTGACGCAGTTGCGGTATTGGTTGAAACCAAACTCGCGTCTTCTAATAGCGAGGCGCGTCGACTGCTGACTCAGCGCAGTGTGCGCGCCAATGGCGAGCAAGTTGACGACCAAACAAATTTGTCAAAGATTGCGTTGCTGCACAATCGCTGGATGCTGTTGCGCAAGGGCAAGACGAGTTATCACCTCGTTGATATCGTGCGCTGAATTTGCTAGCTGACGCCTAGTTCAAACTTGCTGACGCCTAGCTGACGGCTAGTTCAAACTTGCTGACGCCGCGAATCGTTAGGCGATCACGCCATTCGGGTTCAGTTACGACATCGATGTTCTTGAATGTTTTGACGAGAGTGCCGACGGCAACTTCTGTTTCAAGTTTCGCCAGTGAAGCACCAAGGCAATAGTGAACCCCACCACTGAATGCTAGATGTCTGTTCGAGTTGTGACGCGAGAAGTCAAGTGCATGCGGGTTTTCAAAAACGCTTGGGTCGTGATTGCCGGCGCCCAAACTTGCCAAAACGAGTGAACCTTTTTTGATTTCGATATCTTCTTGGCCGACTCGATACTTGACATCGACTAATGGTGTGCGAATCGTATGTTGCACGGGGCCATTGAATCGCAATAGTTCGTCGACCATGTTGGGCGTGCAACCGCTCTCACGCATTGTGGCAAGTTGTTGTGGGTGGGTGAGCAAAGCATGCACCGAATTGCCGATCAAATTGACTGTGGTCTCATGACCGGCGATGTACAACAAAATTACGAACGACATCAGTTCGTCATTGTTGAGTTTTTCACCCTGCTCTTCGACGCTAATTAATGACGACAACATGTCGTCGCCCAAATTCTTGCGCCGATGACCAATAATTTCGTCGAGATACGGACGCATCTTGCCGATGGCAATTTGTCCTTTTTCGAGGTCTTCGACACCCGTTGTTGGCTCAAGAGTTGCGGTGATGATCTGCGACCATTCGCGCAATTCTTCACCGCGGTCAGTAGGCATCGCCAACAAATCTGAGATCACCTGAAACGGCACCGGAAAAGCAAGTTCTTCGACCAGTTCAAGTTGACCTGTTTGTCTGGCGTTCGCTAGCGAATCGTCGACAAGTTGTTGTATGCGAGGTCGCAGTCTTTCGATTGCGCTTGGCGTGAACGATTTCGAAACGAGGCGACGCAGGCGAGTGTGATCTGGCGGATCAAGATTCAATATCGATTTACTACGCTCATTTTCGCGTTTGAATTTTCGCGTAGGCGACTCGGGTAAATTAGCATTGAGTTCGATGTCGCGACTGAAATCGTTGTTGCGCAGCGTATTCACGACGTCGTCGTAACGAGTTATCACGACGAAACCAATCGGCGTTATATGAACTGGTTCGATTTCGCGCAACTTGTCGTAAAATGGGTGCGGCGTTTTGCGAAACTCAGGGTCAAACGGATTGAATGAAACATCCCTCACATAAGAACCTTAGTTTTCAAGCAAACCCTTGCCAGTATTGAGGAATCTGACAGGGCGGCAGTGAGGAAATCTCGGTGCTTAAAAAGAGCCCTAAATCAAGGGGTTTTCTTTGGTTTGTTTGGTCAGAAGGTTGATAAGTCAAGGAGTTGATCGCTAGTATTGCTCCCCGCACTCTGAACAGGGTGCGCCACCAATTCGCGGTGGGGCATTATCGATGGGCTTTGGTCCGACGAGTGCCCAAAGTGAATGCTCCTTGAAAACGGAAGAGAAGATTGAACGCCAGTGCGGTCAATAGAAAACGGCCCGCCCTTAATTGGGTTGGGTCGCTATTTATTGTCCGTCAATTCCGATCAATTGTAAAGCGAGCTTTGCTCGCGGAACGTTGATCAAATAATTATTAATACCGGCAATATTTGATTCGGTTTAAATATTGTCGGCAGGAAACGACGACAACAAAACAGATTTTTTTCCATCTGGTCGTCGTGGACTTTCCTAGATTTACTCAGACTTCGGTTTGAGCATTTCTTGACGGAGAGTTTGATCCTGGCTCAGGACGAACGCTGGCGGCGTGCTTAACACATGCAAGTCGAACGATGAAGTGGAGCTTGCTCCACGGATTAGTGGCGAACGGGTGAGGAA
>NSIC01000017.1 GCA_002737635.1 Acidimicrobium sp. | reverse complement strand
TGTCGCAAGATCACCGGACGGGGTAACCCCCCAACTGGGAGTCGCGCTCGAAAGAGTTGCGCCGTTTGAGCCGGTGCCGTCGGGGGGTTGGCACCGGCTCTTACGTTTCTCAGTATCGTGAGAAAGCCATGGCAACCAAATATTCAACCGTTTCGTTTCTTTCTGATTATGGAACACGAGATGAATTTGTGGGTGTTGTCAAAAGTGTGATCTATGAAATTGCGCCACAATGTCGCGTCGTAGATCTAACACACGAAATTGAACCGTTTGATGTTCGCGCGGGTTCATTGTCGTTGGCGCGTTGCGTTTCATATGTAGCCAGCGGAGTGGTGCTGGCGGTGGTAGATCCAGGTGTTGGTTCGTCGCGTCGGGCTGTTGCCGTTGAGGTTGCTGATGGCAAGGGTGTTTTTGTTGGTCCAGATAATGGATTATTAGCCATGGCGATTGCCTTGGCTGGCGGTGCAGGTCGGGCGGTGTGTTTGACGAATACTGAATATCACTTGACGAGCCCTGGCGAAACTTTTGCCGGCCGCGATATTTTCGCGCCGGTCGCAGCTCACCTATGTAATGGTGTTGATCTAAGCGAACTCGGCGAAATGATTGACCCTGCGTTGTTGTTGCCTGGTGTAGTGCCGTTGCCTCGTGAAGAAAATGGTGCGTTGCACGGTGAGGTGACATGGGTCGATCGTTTTGGTAACTGTCAGTTAAATGTCGGACCAGACGAAGTAGCGAACTTTGGCGAAGTGTTGCGAGTCGAGATTGGTTCGGTGTTGAGTGGTGCGAGCGTAAACCGTGAACAAGTTGTGCGGTCGCTAAAAATCGTGCGAAGTTATGACGCCATCGGAAGCGGACTCGGTCTAGTAGTCGACTCGTATGGCATGCTCTCGTTGTGTGCTGATCGGGGTTCGGCGGCCCGTGACTTAAATATTGGCCAAGGTGATCTTGTTATTTTGTCGCGACTTCAAGAAGGCGATCAGAACAGCACGATTACGACTTCGGTAAAGATTGCACCTAAGAGGTAAAGTTCGAAACATGCGACCAGCCACCACGCTGACTCTCGGCTTGTTGCTTGCGGTGATTTTTATTGCGGGTCTTTTGTCAATTGTTGGCAGGTAATTCTTTTTGCGCTTGAGTCGAGTTGCTGGCGATCAAAAAGCCGATAAATAAAATGCATAAACCGACCAGAAGCGTTATCGCAAACGCTCGGTCTTTGCTCAGTCGGCCGGCAAGGGTGCCGCTAGCCGAAAGCACAAGTGTGCCAATTGCGACAAACACATTGCCAAATGCCAATCGTGCGGGTGCTACGACGGTTCGCTGAGTGGCCGATTTGAGGTTTGGCGTCTGAGACTTAATGACTCGCCAGGTTGACCAAAGTGCACCGAAAATTATTATGAGTGCGGGCACTCCAGAACCAACTGCAGCCATGATCCTTGGTAGCACTCCGAATAATTCGCGTGCAGCAGGAAACTCACCGATGACGATGTTGCGCTTTGTTGGTGCAACTGCGATGACTCCGGTGCTGAATGCGCTAAGCACGACGAGTGCGCGCCGAAGTTGATCTGCGAAATTTTTATTGGACAACAAATAGATTGTGCCGAGTGCGAGCCAGGCGACGTTAAGTACTGCGCCGGCGAGAAAGAAAACTCGAAATGCAAACATCGACCAACTGGTTGCTTCGGCCCACCACAATGCGCCTGAGCCGATTGTGAATAGCGTCATGGCGACTGTCCATGCCAGTTCGTGAGGCTGACCGCGACGGTGCCAACGGTCGAAAGTGCTGAGGGCAAAGGCCGCGGCCACAAGGGTTGCGCCGCCTGCAAGCGCTGAATTCATTTGATTTGCCACAGCGATGGTCGGCAATGGAATCACGCAAGCACGATAACTGAGACGGTCGGTCGTCAAGACGGTTCGGCGAAGTCGCCTTAGGCACAAGATCGTCAAATACTTGAGTTGAGACCTTGTGAAATTATGCACGAAGGCATAACGTGAGACTATGACCCAACTTCAACGACGCAGAATTCCCGACGCAGCCGTAACACGATTGCCGGTTTATTTGCAAATTTTAAATAATTTGCACGCGACGAATGTTTTGCGATTTTCAAGTGATGAACTTGCCGCATTGGCTGGTGTCAATGCCGCCAAGGTGCGCAAAGATCTTTCTTATCTCGGCAGCTATGGCACTCGCGGTGTCGGATATGAAGTTACGTATTTGATTCACCAGATCAAGCGTGAACTTGGATTGTTGCGCGAATGGAATGTCGTTGTGGTCGGGGCTGGCAACTTGGGTTGCGCACTTGCAAAGTTTGGCGGGTTTGCTCCGCGCGGATTTCCGGTTGTTGGCATTGTCGACAACGACCCAAAGAAGATTGGTCAAACCACTGGATCATTGACAGTTGGCGATGTGCGCAATCTTGCCAAGATGGTTCGCGACTTAAAAGTCGCAATCGGCGCGATTACGACTTCGACCGCGACTGCTCAGTCGGCCGTGGACGCGTTGATTGACGCCGGCGTGACATCGATACTTAACTTTGCGCCGATTGTCTTGGCGACACCGAGCAGTGTTTCGGTACGCAATGTTGACCTGGGTGTTGAGTTGCAGATCTTGAGTTACTACGAGCAGATGCGCACAGAACAAACAGAGGTTGCCAAGATTCAAACAAAGTCGAGTACGGTCTCGGTCTAACTGCGCAATTCGCGGCGCCTAATCTGAGAAGGTGCGTCAACTTCTAAATCTGCGACTATGGCTGGCACTCGGTGTTTTGGCTTTGGGTGCGCTTTTCGTTCTGCTGATTTCTTGTGATGACTGCTTTGGCCGCGGTAGTAACTCTGCTGAGATATCTGCCGATGTTGAAAAAAATATCGAGACGGTAGCGATTGCAACTACTTTTATTCGGAGCGAAGGTTGGCGAATCGAGAACGGTCGCACAATCGGTGAAGCATCGGTATCCCTTGATGACGCACGAGAGATATTCATTGCCGCTGATACGCCTGGCGAAAATCTTTGTGGAGATTTGAGTGTCGGCTCAAGTTGCGTGTTCTTGGCGAATATGTTCGGCGATTCGGTGATGTGGTTTGCTTTCGTTGACACGAACTCCCCAAAGCCGACTCGTGTGCTCGAATTGCCGAGCCTGGTCGACATGCTTGACTCTGGCAGTCGCGGGGTTTTGGCCAACGATTGGATCGTGCCTTTGGCTAACGGCGTGAAGAGAACCTGTGGCGAAGACACTGGTACGCTGCGCGAATTCATCAACAATTATTCGCCTGACAACAGCGTGACAAAATTAAATTTGATCACCGATCAAGTCGACGAAGTGGTGTGTACGGGCTAACTGTTAACTTCTAGCTGTCAAGCGTTAGGAAACAGTCGAACGATCTTGGCCGCAGCTTTGTAGGCCGCTTCGGCTGGGCCAATTTCGTCTGGTCGCAAAATATTGGCCATGATTCGCAGTACCCACTCCATCAGAGTTCGGCTGTGAATGCCGACGCGCGAAAGTTCGCGCATCAAAACGGGTTGACCGATAATACGCGCAAACAACCGTGCAACTTTGAAATATTGCCCGTATTCATCTTGAATTAGTTGTTCATATCGCTTGAGCGCCATCGCGTCGCCCGACACCAGTGCGTCGTGCAAAACATCGGCGGCCATGTGGGCGGTTTCGTAGGCATAGTCGATGCCTTCGCCATTGAATGGGTTGACGCTGCCTGCTGCGTCGCCAATAACAATATGTGTCGGCCCGATTTTTGGTCCGACAGAACCACCCATCGGAATCTTGCCGCTTGTGGCTTTGCATTCAGGCTTTGTCGGGTCGATTTCCCATTTGTCGGCGATCATGTGTGCATACGAGTCGAGCAAATGTGATGTGTTGACATCTTTAAAATTTTTGAATGTCGAAAGCAAACCGACGCCAACATTTATGGTGCCGTCGCCAACAGGAAATATCCATCCGTAACCTGGCATCGAGTTGCCGTTGCGATCTTTGACATCGAGCGCCGATTCGATCCACGGTTCTTGATGCCGCGGGCTCTGCCAATAAGTGCGGATTGCAGTGCCGTATGGCCATGACTTCTCGCGCGATGTACCCATGCTTCGACCAAAGCGAGAGTTGGCGCCGTCGGCGATTAAGACATAATCGGCGTTGATTGCAACGGTCGTGTTGTTTTGTTTGTTGGTAATCATCGCCCCACGCACGCAGCCTTTCTCCATGATCGGGGCAACGGCTTCGTGTTCTTCAAGAAGTTTGGCTCCGACGTTTTGAGCATTACGGGCGACCATCATGTCGAGTTCGCGACGACGCACGACATAGCCATAGCGCGGATAGATCGGGTGCGTCGGCCATTGCAATTCGAGGGTCTTGCCGTGCGCTGTCGCGCGCAAACCCTCGTAGCGATGAAATTGCGAGAGTTGCGATGACAAACCCATGTCATCTAGTTGTTTGACCGCACGCGGAGTGAGACCGTCGCCGCAGGTTTTTTCGCGCGGAAACTTTTTGCGCTCGACGATCGTTACATCGTGACCGTGCTTTGCGAGCCAGAAACCGGCAGCCGAACCGGCTGGACCACCACCGATGACGAGGACCTCTGTGCGAAGTATTTTTGTTACTTCGCTAGTCAGATCGAGGGGTTTGATCTCGGTTTCTATTTATTTTCCAGCGGGGCGTGCATCTGTGCCGACATTTGCAGGTGGGTTCGGAAGTGCAGCATAAGTTTCAGCAAGATTGTCGTAATTGACTGAACCATTTTCGAGAGCCAAAAATATTTCTGATTCTGGCGAGCACCATGTTTCGTACTCGGACTTCCATTGCTCACTTTGTTCATCGGCACCACTGATCTCATATCGTTCGTGACACACAACACCGAGAATTTCTGCGTCAGTTAGACCGCCACCAAATTTTTCTCCTTGTTGTGGCATTGGATTGCCGTTGTAAGAAAGTGTTTCGTGTGCTCCGCCCTCACGATTTGGGTCACCGTAGACCTTGATGCCCGCCGAAATGAATTGCTGTGAACCCGCGTAGACGAAGTTGAGCATGTCTTCAATCTTTGGGAAAGTTTTTAGAACCTCACCTTGATAAAGCGCGCGACCTGCACCACCCGCACCGTTCGATCCGTGACAGCCTGCGCATGTTCCGTAGACGCCTGCGCCGATCGCCATTGGACCTTCAACTATTTTTTCTTGCGGTTTAATTGCAAGCAAATACATAAATGCCCAAAATGGCAACAGGCTTAATGTCGCCATTGCCCAAAACGGAATTTTCTTTCGCGTTTTAGCGGCGACGACATAACTTGGATCTGGCGGCGGCGGTGGAGGAGCGCTGGCAACTTGTGGCGCGGGAGCCGGTTTGGTTTCAGAAGTTTTTGCTGGAAGATTTGGTGCGTCGCCAGATGCATCCGAAGCAGGGGTTTTGCCGGCAGCTTTGTCACGTGCTTCTTGCGCACGCTTAAGTAGATGCTCGGGTATTCCGGCCACAATTCTCCTTGAATTAGATTTTCACAATTATTTTGTATCCGTTCATTAGGTTAGACGCATTGCGGACAAGAATTATAAGTTCACGATCGCACAACCGCAGAGACGACTGTTGTTGAGCGAATTTCACACTCAATCGTTGAGTAATCGTGAATCTTTGTGACCAACGAGTCAGTCATACAAGCTTTACAAATACCGACCTGAATGTCTGCCCGACTAGGCTAAAACAAGATTTTAAGAGGAAAGGCAAGCCCTCAAACAATGCTCGCAATTGACATTCTCAGATGGCCAGGAGTGAATCAGGCGTTCTTGTTTTCGTTCGTGTTCACGACTGTTTTGAGTCTTGTCATAATCCCAATTGGCAAGCGTCGTAAGTTTGATCGCAAAGCTACTTGGGGTGAAGCGATGATCGGTTCGGCCTACGTATTCGCTGTTTTGTTTTTGGCGTTCGGTGTTGTGCCGCATCAATTCATCGACCATGCCGATAAAGAACTTGGTTGGCGCAAAGACAGACTCGTCTACGGGCCATTCGACATTTTGAAGTCTGACACCGTTGGTGGAAGCTTTCCGATCACCATTAGTTACGAAGCGATTCGTGACATCATGGTCGTGGTGATACATGTCTTTTATATCGGTCTGATGATCTACCTGTTCAGTTGGTGGCAGAAGCGTGGAGAAGTCAAAACAACAGAAGTTGTTTCGTCAAGTTATGGCCGTCCGCTGGTGAAGAAGGCTTGAGCGATGGCAAAAACTGACGCAAATCCGCCGATGATGCCGTACACCGACGACTATCAACTCGTCGAGGTAGATGCTGAATATTTGAACAAGGCAGTAAAGCCTAAGCAGTTCATTCATATTGATCAGTCAGAGTGCATCATGTGCGAAGGCTGCGTCGATATTTGCCCGTGGAAGTGCATATTCATGGTCAACACTGACGCAATTTCTGAGTCAACAGGCACAGAGTTGCCGGGTGAAGACCCGTCAGACAAGGTTGTTTTCATTATCGACGATGATGTTTGCACGCGGTGTGCGCTGTGTGTCGATCGTTGTCCAACCGGTGTGATAATTCTTGGCAAAGTTGGGGTTGCGCCAGCCACAGGCGAAACTCATATGCGAACAAACAACCACGGCTACTCGTATGGCATGAGATTTTAGGAACGGAGAAAATTAAATGGCAAAGATGATCGAGCAGAAATCTCGTCCGACGATTAAACAGCGCATGACCAAACTCAATGAGTCGACGCAGTCAAGCCAAGCCTGGAACTCAATTTTCAGACCAGGCTCAATTTTCAGAAAGGGTTATTCGGATTCACCAAGAAACCGTTCATATGTCGTAATGAACTCTGTGCTGTATCACTTGCATCCGGTCAAAGTTAAGCGCCATGCGGTGAAAGTTAGTTACACGCTGTGTCTTGGCGGTTTGAGTTTTTTCTTGTTCATTTTGTTGACGATCACCGGTATCTTCTTGATGTTCTTCTACCGTCCGACTTCGGCCAATGCCTGGCAAGACATTCAGTCGTTGCACACATCAGTGACGTTTGGTTTGATGGTGCGCAATATGCATCGTTGGGGCGCCCACTTGATGGTGCTTACGGTGTTCTTGCACATGGCGCGTGTTTTTTACCATGGCGCATACAAAGCACCCCGTGAATTCAACTGGGTAATCGGCGTAATTTTGTTGACGCTGACTCTGTTGCTTTCGTTCACTGGTTACTTGTTGCCATGGGACCAACTCGCGTTGTGGGCCGTAACCGTTGGCACCAACATGATGGGTTACTCGCCAGTGATTGGTTCGCAAGTTCGATTCGTGTTGCTGGGTGGCGTTGAGATTGGCCCCGAAACATTGTTGCGATGGTATGTGTTGCATGTTTTGTTGTTTCCGTTTGTGACAGTCATCTTCCTCGCGATCCATTTCTGGCGCGTGCGTAAAGACGGCGGAATTTCAGGACCACTCTGATGGCTGGCATTCCAGAACATCTCTTGAAGCGTGCACAAGAGGCGCGCGAAAAAGCGGCAGCAGGCGCTGGCGGTGCGGCAGCAAGTGCACCTGCAGATGGTGACTCGCGAATTTCGAGTGACTTACTAGATCGAAACAAGAGCGCAGTTGCCTTGGCCGAAAAACCTGGAGCCGCTGTGGTCGCAGCACCAGCAAATGGCAGCGTTCCATTCGGTGCCGGACCTGGGGGTCACACGCAACGCTTGTTGACGGTCGTCAAATCAGGATCGATTCAAGATGTCAAAGCGGTGCCAGTTGACAAGGTGCACACTTGGCCTCACTTGTTGGGTATCGAGTTTGTTGCTGCGCTCGCGTGCACGGCGTTTACATTCGTGTTTTCGTGGTTTGTGAACGCACCATTGTTGCAAGCGGCGAACTTCAATCAGACTCCGAATCCTTCGAAAGCGCCGTGGTACTTTCTCGGGCTACAAGAACTTCTGACGATGTTCCACCCGATGATTGCTGGTGTGACGATTCCGGGCATGGGTCTTATCGCACTGATGTTTGCGCCTTATCTAGATCGCAACGAATCAAATCGTCCAGAAGATCGAAAGTTCATGACCGGTTTGTTTACAGTGCACTTAATGTTCTGGGCAGTTCTCGTAATCATTGGTTCATTCTTCAGAGGTCCTGGTTTCAACTTTGTCTTCCCTTGGCGCGAAGGCATCTTCTTCGAATTGTGATCGGATAGAACTTTCATGAACTCAACAACCATCATCACTATTGCAATAGCAGTTCTTGCCGTACTCGGTTTGGGCGTCGTTCTGACAGCAACTCGTCGTTCAGATATGGGTGGTGTAGGCGTTTTGTCGCGTGAGACTCGTAAGCGCGATCGTGATGCAAAAAAGTCTTCACGTAATGCGCGCCGAGATGTTGAATCTGAAGCCTCGGCTGCTCGCGGCACCGCAGTTGCTTTAATCGCACCTGTCGAAATTGAACCTTGGGTTGCGCCAGATGCTGAAATGATCGGCGAGTCGCGCCGAGCATTTTTGAATCGTGCCACCGTGACTTTGATGAGTGCGAGTCTCGGTGGTTTTGCGGCGGCCTTGATTGCATTCTTGTGGAAGGGTGCAGACGGCGGCTTCGGTTCTAAAATTAATGTCGGCAAAATCGAAGATGTTGTCGGCAAAATTCGTGCGAACAAAGGCTTCTTATATTTGCCGGAGGCTCGATCGTGGGTAACTGAATATCCAAAAGAAGCGATTTCAAAAGCAGAAGCGCTTTATTCGGGGCAAGCACCAGTGTTCATGGGTATGAGCGTCGGAATAGTCGCGCTATATCAGAAGTGTCCGCACCTTGGTTGCCGAGTGCCCGAATGCAAAACATCGCAATGGTTTGAGTGCCCATGTCACGGTTCGCAATACAACCGTGTTGGCGAAAAGAAGGGCGGACCGGCGCCGCGCGGGATGGATCGCTTCGGAGTTTCAGTAAATAACGGGATGGTTGTCATCGACACGGGCACGGTGTTTGGTGGTCCGCCAATCGGAACAAACACAACTGGTCAAGAAGCCGAAGGCCCGCACTGTGTCGGTGGAACGGGCGGACACTAAGTGAATCGCGTAACAATGCTCGCCGATACAACAACCACGATCGCTTGGGTAATTCTTCTCATTTCGGTCTTGGGATGGATCATCTACGGTCTTGGCAATTTGCGTTCATCAAAGCGTGAGATTGGTGCAGAAATCAAACTTGCCGCGAACCGCAAGCCTTATTACGACGATGAGCGACTTGAAGGCGAAAAAATTCAGCGCACACAGTTGATTGGTCTTGCTTGTCTTGCGGTGACAACGATTGCGTTGCCGCTGTATTGGATTCTTGAGCCTGGTCGAATGGTTGGCGCCGAAAAAGAGTTTCAACATCAATTTGAAACTTGGGGCACAGGGCTTTTTGCGACGACGGCCGATGGTGGCTACAACTGCGCTGGTTGCCACGGCGGCATGAAGGGCGGCGGTGGCGTTGCTTCTTATGCGATTTCAGATCCGAAAACTGGTCAAGTCAAGCAAGTCAACTGGAAAGCACCGGCGATCAACACTGTGTTCTATCGCTATAGCGAAGAAGAAGTTCGTTTCATTTTGAACTACGGTCGTCCATTTTCGCCGATGTCGGCTTGGGGTTTGGTCGGAGGTGGTCCGATGAACGAGCAGCAGATTCAAACTGTCATTGAATATGTCAAGAGCATCGAAACTCCGCGTGACGAGAACGGCAGACTGCCAATTGAAAAACAACAAGAGATTCAAGCTGAGGCCGAACGGTTGGTAAAAGCCGGTACATATTCTTCGCTTGGTGAGGCGTTGTTCAATTTAGATCTCGGTGGCGGCAATTATTCTTGTGCGCGCTGTCATACGAAGGGTTGGTCATATGGCGAACCCGAAATCACCGGTGGCGGTGCTTTTGGCCCGAACCTTACTGGCGGTTCGGCAGTTCGACAGTTTCCGCAGCGCGACGAGATGATTGAGTTCATCGAGGGCGGTAGCGAACTTGGCAAGAGATATGGTCAACAAGGTCAGGGCTCAGGTCGGATGCCAGCATTTGGTTTGATGTTGAGTGACGATCAAATCGGTGCGATCATCGACTATGTGAGAGGTTTATAAAAGTGTTGGCGATGCTCGCAGTTAGTTGGGAGCCAGAACTTCGCGGATATGTGATCGTCGCAATTGCCGTTGGTGTTTTGATTGGCGGCACCTATTTGGTAGTCGGCACAAACTTGGGTGCTCGACTCGGATTCTTAGTCGTGTTGGCCGGTTTTTTCGGATGGATGGCGATCATGGGTTCAATTTGGTGGGTTTATGGAATTGGTCTTACTGGTCGTGCCCCGGCATGGCAGCCTGGCGAGCCGACGACGATCGTGCGAAGTTCAGACTTGCTAGACGACGCTGAAATCATGGTCACACCGATGCAACCGTCAGGTGACGCAGTTGCTGATGCTGCGTCGGCGTCGGCGGCTCTGCAGAGCGAGGGGTGGTTGTTGCTTGAAGAATCTGATCCTCGACGTGGTCAAGCCGTTGCATCTGCCGACGAAATTATTCAAAATCAAGCCGAAGAGTTCGCACTTGGCGAATATTTGTCGGTTGCTGTTTACGATAAAGGTGGAGATCGCTGGCCGAAGATCAACGAGTCGGTTGACTTCTTGGCGTTCTTTCACGAACCGCATTACTCAGTAGTTGAAGTTGCGCCGATCGTGCCTCAGCGCACCGAGCCTGGTCGAGCGCCAGCCCGACCAATTATCGACGAAACTCAGCCGCATCGATACATATATATGCTGCGCGATCTCGGTACCAAGCGCCAGCCGTCAATTTTTATCACCATCGGCTCGACGATCATTTTTATGTTGCTCTGCCGGTTGCTGCACACTCGTGACCTGCGTCTGCGCGAGAATCTCAGCGTCGATTCTGGTTCGCGTTCTCCAGCGAAAAGCTAACAATAGTGGGTCAGTATCTTCCGATTGCTGTCTTGACAGTTCTGGCAATCTTGTTTGGCGTCGGGTCGTTGGTCGCATCAAAACTTTTGGCGCCTCGTCGACCGAATACCGCCAAGCAAGCGCCGTATGAGTGCGGTATCGTGCCGAGCCTTGAAGCACCTGAGCGGTTTCCGGTGAGCTTCTATGTAGTGGCAATGCTGTTCATTATGTTCGACATCGAAATAATTTTTGCTTATCCATATGCGGTTGCCAGCGAATCACTGGGCACTTATGGTTTTTATGAACTCGCTGCGTTTAGCGCCGTTTTTTTCGTAGCGTTCGTTTATGTTGTGGCGCGCGGCGCACTCGATTGGGGTCCGATTAAGAAAGCACGCAAGTTGGTTGAAGTCGACGGAGATATTCTTTCAGCGTCACGCTCGACATCCACGACGATTCGTCGTGTCGGGCTAGAGGGCCGTGAGCAAGAGAAAGTTTCTGTCTGATGGGGTTGATTCAAAATGTTGCTGACGATGGTTTGGGTGGTCTTGAGTACAATTTTTTGACGGGTCGCGTTGAAGAGTTAGTGAAATGGTCGCGCTCGCGTTCAAGTTGGGGTGCGACCTTCGGTCTGGCGTGTTGCGCGATTGAGATGATGACGGCAGGTACCGCGCACTACGACTTGGCGCGTTTCGGCATGGAAGTTTTTCGTGCGTCACCGCGACAGGCCGACATCATGATCGTGGCTGGACGAGTCAGCCAAAAGATGGCGCCTGTGTTGCGTCAGGTTTATGACCAGATGATGGAGCCCAAGTGGGTTATCTCGATGGGTGTTTGCGCCAGCAGCGGCGGAATGTTCAACAATTATGCAATCGTTCAGGGCGTCGATCAAATCGTGCCAGTCGACGTTTATGCGCCGGGTTGCCCACCGACACCAGAAACCTTGATTCATGCCATCGAAACTTTGCATCAATTGATTGAAGACGGCGAGATTATGCGTCGCCGCGAGTCGACAGGTGCCGGTGCGCAAGTTCATATCCAAGAAATTGCTGCAGGCATCACCACGCCTGTCTCTTTAGGATCGCGTTGAGCCGTGACGCAAGTTTCGAGTCGAGTTGCTGATGATGTTCGCTTCGTCGCCAAGGCTGACTATCTAAAAACGCTCACCACATTGCGTGACGAAGGTTTTGAAATGTGCGTCGACCTCACGGCTGTCGATTATTTAACGCACCCCGGTCGTAACATCGCCCCTGAAGTTTTAGGGCAGATTGTGCTTGAACGTTTCGAAGTTGTCGTCAATTTGCTTTCACTTTCGCAGCGCCGTCGCGTGCGATTGCGAGTGCAGATCGCAGAGTCAGACACCGTGATTGATTCGGCTTTTGATTTATATCCGGGCACCGAAGCGATGGAACGCGAAGTTTTCGATATGTTCGGCATCAAGTTCAATGGTCACCCAGACTTGACGCGGATCTTGATGCCAGAAGATTGGCAAGGACATCCGTTGCGCAAAGATTATGGCGCCGGAAATATTCCGGTTCAGTTCAAAGGTGCCGCGTCGTGACCGCAACCGAGAACATCGCAGACTCGCAAGACGCTGTGATTACGGCCGCTGGCACGAACGAGGGTCGTCAAGAACTTCAACTTCGAAAAGATGTTTCAGCAAAAGAAATTTTGCGTGGTTCAGGCGCAGTTTTGCGGATGAGCGAGTCTGAAGTGGCTGCGCTGGCGGGCACGCAGAGCGAAGATCAGACGATGATCATCAACATGGGGCCGCAGCATCCGAGCACGCACGGTGTTTTGCGTTTGATGCTCGAACTAAATGGCGAAACTGTTTTGCGTTGCAAGCCCGTAATTGGCTATTTGCACACTGGCATGGAAAAGACGGGCGAGTCGCTGACTTTTATGCAAGGTGGCACGAATGTGACCCGCATGGACTATGCGTCGCCACTGAATAACGAGCTTGTTTTTGCGATGACGACCGAAAAGTTGCTCGGCATTGATCAAGATATTCCGGAGCGCGCGGTATGGATTCGAATGTTGCTCTCTGAACTGAATCGCATCAGTAGTCACTTGTTGTTTATGGCGACGAACGGCATGGATATCGGTGCAGTTTCGATGATGCTTTACGGGTTTCGTGAGCGCGAAGAAGTGTTGCGATTTTTTCAAAAAGTTACAGGACTGCGAATGAACCACAACTTCATTCGCCCCGGCGGTGTCGCGGCAGATTTGCCTGCTGGCTGGCGCGACGAAGTGCTTAATTTGCTCGATGCTTTGCCAGCGCGACTTGCCGAATACGAAATCTTGATGACTGGTCAACCAATTTGGCGTGAGCGGCTGCAGGGCGTTGGCGTGATTACACGCGACGAGGCGATTGCGCTTTCGGCAACTGGTCCAATTTTGCGCAGCACGGGCTTGTCGTGGGATTTGCGCCGCGACATGCCATATTTGCGCTATGACAAAGTCGAATTCGATGTGATCATCGGTAGTTATGGTGACGCCTTTGATCGTTATTCAATTCGTTTGAACGAAATTCGCGAATCGATGCGCATCGTGCGACAAGTTCTTGATGCGATGCCACAGGGTGACTATCGCATTCAAGACAAGAAAGTGACACCACCACCGCGTGGTCGCATCAACGAATCAATGGAAGCCTTGATTCACCACTTCAAGATTTTCACCGAGGGTTTCAAAGTGCCGGAAGGCGAAGCGTATTTGGCGATCGAAAGCCCGCGCGGCGAGATTGCTTGCTATATCGCCAGTGACGGTTCGGCCACGCCGTATCGAATGCATGTACGAGCACCGAGTTTTATCAACATTCAAACCATGCCGCTCATGATGCGTGGTGGTTTGGTAGCTGATGCGGTGGCCGTTATTTCGTCGGTCGACCCAGTGCTTGGCGAGGTGGATCGATGAGTCGCTTGAGCGATACAAATATTAAATTGGCGCACGAGATCATCGTCAGGTATCCGCGCCCGAAGTCTGCGTTGATTCCGTTGTTGCATCTTTCGCAAGAGCAAAACGGTTACATCACTCGTGAGGCGATGCAACACTTGGGCGAACTTGTTGGTGTTACATCGGCCGAGGTTTATGGCACTGCAAGTTTTTATGAGATGTTCAAGTTTGAACCAGTTGGCAAATATTTGATCAATATTTGTGGCACGATGTCGTGCGCACTGATGGGGGCAAACGAACTGATGCATCATGCCGAAAAGAAACTGGGTGTCAAGGCGGGTGGCACGACACCAGATGGCGTGTTCACACTCGCGCACGCTGAATGTCAGGCGGCCTGCACTGAAGCACCAACTTTGCAGGTTAATTATCGCTACCGCTTGCGTGTGACACCTGCTGATTTAGATCGGTTGATCGACAACTTGCGAGACGGCAAATTGAACGACGAGTTTCCGCCGCATGGAGTGCTGTCAAAAGTTCGTCAGTCAATCGATGCGACGCGAGCAGTCGGTGCGAAAGCACCAGAAGATGTCAACGAGTCACCAGCATGGCTAGATGGTAAGGCTGCATTGTGAGCAAGACATATGTGCACGCGCCAGGTTTCGTCGCGGGAGACCGACCCAAAATTGTCACTTCGCGATTTGAATTCGCCGACTCGTATACCCTCGAGCGTTATCTCGCAACAGATGGATACAAAGGTTTGCGCGCGGCTTTGTCACGGCCGGCAAATGAGATCCACGAAGATGTAAAAAGTGCGACCGTGTTGGGTCGAGGTGGCGCGGGCTTTCCGGCGGGCACGAAGTGGGGCTTGACGCCACAGCAAGTTTGGCCGCGATATTTGGTCGTCAACGGCGACGAAAGCGAACCTGGCACATACAAAGATCGCTTGTTGATGGAGCGTGACCCGCATCAGTTGATTGAGGGTTGTTTGATTGCCTGTTACGCCGCCGGTCTCTCGCAGTGCTTCCTATATATAAGAGGAGAAATGGCAGTGGCCCAAGAGCGTGTCGTGACGGCGCTGAACGAGGCGTATGTGGCCGGTTATATCGGCAAAAATATTTTGGGTTCGAAGTTTTCTGTCGACATTATTTTGCATTGGGGTGCTGGTGCGTATGTTGTTGGCGAAGAAACTGCACTGATCGAAAGCCTCGAAGGAAACCGTGGCATGCCGCGATTGAAGCCACCGTTTTTTCCGGCGGCCAACGGACTTTATGGTCAGCCAACGATCGTCAACAATGTCGAGACTCTTGCCAACCTGCCGTGGTTGCTGACTCATGGTGTCGCCGCGTATACGGCGATTGGCACAAAAACTTCGCCAGGCACGCGAATGGTTGCTGTCTCAGGTCATGTCAAGCGGCCGGGCGTTTACGAAATTATTAATGGCACAACCACATTTCGTGATTTGATTTATGGCGAAGAATTTAGTGGTGGCATTCGCAACGGCAACTTGTTGAAAGCTTTCGTGCCCGGTGGTGGTTCGGCGCCATGGTTTACCGAAGATCAACTCGACTTGCCATTTGAAGCAAGTCAAGTTGGGCCTGCAGGTTCGATGCTTGGTTCTGGCGCCGTAATGGTGATGGATGAAACAACTGATATTCCGGCGGCCGCGTTGACGCTGACACATTTTTATGCGCACGAATCTTGCGGCAAGTGCACGCCGTGCCGTGAAGGTGGCACTTGGCTCGAGCGAATTTTGCGTCGCGTGGTCGAGGGTGACGGCACTGATGCAGATTTACAGCAGTTGCTTGAAGTTGGCGCGATGATCTGCCCAGGTGCATTTCCGCATGCCGCGAACGAAAAACTAGGTTTGACTGCCGTGCCGTTTCCGTACAAGATGACAACGATTTGCTTCGTCGGTCCGTCGGCATATGCGCCGGTGCATTCGGCGTTGACTCTTTTTAGAAGCGAGTTTGAAGCGCGCGTGAAGAAGCGTGTGACGATTCCGGTTACGGCAGTTGCTGGTGTCGCGGCGAATGCGCGTGTGTCAGCATGACGATTGTCGATCCGATCAAAGAGACTGCGCCGGTTGACCCAAATATCGTCAACATCACGATCAACGACAAACCGGTTGCGGCGCGAAAAGGTGAGTTGATTATCGCGGCGGCTGATCGCACCGAGGATTTCATCCCAAGATTTTGTTATCACCCGCGCATGACCCCAGTTGGCATGTGTCGCCAATGTCTTGTTGAAGTTGAAACACCGCGTGGGCCGATGATGGTTGTTTCGTGCATGACGCCGGTGGCCGAAGGTCAAATTGTGCACACTGCAACTGACTCAGTCAAAAAAGCCCAAGAGGGCGTGCTCGAATTGTTGTTGGCGAATCATCCGCTTGACTGTCCTGTTTGCGACAAGGGCGGCGAGTGCCCGTTGCAAGATCAGGCCTTTAGCCATGGCCCAGGTGAGAGTCGGTTCGTCGAAGAAAAACGACACTATGAAAAACCAATTGCGATCAGCGACATTGTTTATCTAGATCGTGAGCGTTGCATTTTGTGTGATCGATGCACGCGATTTGCCGATGAGGTTGCAGGTGATGCATTGATCACTTTTACGAGTCGCGGTAACGACACACAAGTGTTGACCTTTCCGGATGAGCCGTTTAGTTCGTATTTTTCGGGCAACACGGTGCAGATTTGCCCGGTTGGTGCGCTGACCGCGAAGCCCTATCGGTTCAAGGCGCGACCATGGGATCTTGAACAGACCGAGAGCACTTGCACTTCGTGTTCTGTGGGTTGTCGAACTGTCGTGCAGAGCAGCCGCGATGAACTCGTTCGCTATCAAGGTGTCGACATTGATCCGGTGAACTGGGGATGGCTGTGCGATCGTGGTCGCTACAACTTTGAATCGGTGAATTCGCCAGATCGTTTGACCACGCCGCTTATCAAGAGCGGTTCAGAACTCGTTGCTACTTCATGGTCGGTCGCCCTCGAGAGTGCCGCTCGCATGATTCGTCTTGCGCTCGCACAGAACACCAACAGTGTGGCGATTTTGGGTGGGGCACGGGGCACCAACGAAGATGCTTTTGCTTGGGCGATGTTGGCCGACAAACTTGGCATCAATCAGCGCGACGCTCAACTCGGTGACGGGTTGAGTCCTGAAGTTTTCAATCTTGCCCAAGCGACGATCGACCAAACATGTGCGGCTTCGACGATCATCTTGCTTGCACCCGACCTGAAAGAAGAATTGCCGGTTCTTTATTTGCGCGTGCGTGACGCAGCACAAAAGCGCAAGTCGCGAATAGTCGAGTTTTCGTCGCACGATTCTGGGTTGACTCCTTATGCGTGGCGCTCGGTTGGTTTTGAACCGGGCAATCAGGCACAAATTGTGCGCGACGCTCTTGCCACGCCAGAAATGAAAGAGCAACTTACCCGTGGCGAAGTTGTCGTCGTCGTCGGTCGAGCCAACTTGGCAGAGAGCGAAGTGTTTACTTTGCAGGCATTGGCCGAAATTTTTGCGGCAGTGCCAAGTGCGAAAGTTTTGCCCGTTTTGCGCCGTGGAAACGTGCGCGGTGCGGTGACCGCTGGTTTGACACCACAAAATAATTCTGGCGATGCGATCGATATTTTGAATGCGGCTGCGGCTGGCAAAATTGAGTGTCTCATTTTGTTGGGCGTTGATCCGATGTCTGATGTCGCCGACTCGGGTTTGGTGCAGCGAGCACTGACCCAAACCAAGAATCTGATCAGCATCGACACGATGATCAACGATTCAAATCGCAATGCCGATCTGGTTCTGCCAGCCGCCAGTTATGGCGAGAAAAACGGCACGACGACGAATCTTGAAGGTCGTATCAGTAATGTTGCACAGAAAATTACTCCGTGTGGCACATCGCGTCCAGATTGGATGATCGCCACCGAGTTGAGCATCGCCATGGCAGTGGATATCGGTGTTTCGAGTCTTGAAGATCTGAACAAAAAACTCGTCAGCACAGTTGCTGCGTTTGCGCCGAGCAGTGATGCCAAGTCAACGCATGGTGATGGCGTGTTGATGGCGCGCGAAACACCCGTGACGATTTCTGGCAAGGCAAGTAAAGCAGTCGATCGAAATGCTTACAACTATCGACTTGTTGTTTCGCGCACGATGTATGACTCTGCCCAGGCAACCGTTTCGAGCCCGTCGCTTGCGGGCATCATCACCGACTCAGCGATTTTCGTGAATCCGCTCGATCTTGCACGCATCGGCGTTGCCGACGGTGCAAGCGTTCGCGTGGGTGCCGAAGGAACGAACATCGTGATTGCAATCAAGGCTCATAACGGTGTGCACCGCGGTGTTGCTTGGCTGCCGTTTAATCACACGGGTGTAGATATTCGACCGCTACTGAATATTACGAGCGATGTCGTTGATGTGCGAATTGAACCAATCAAATGATTGCCCTTGACCCGCTTCTCGAAGGCAACTTGTTGTGGGCGCCATTGCTCATCGTGCTGGTGAAAGTTTTAATTGTTTTTGTCGTTGGTCTGGTCGCCACGATGTTGATGGTGTGGTTTGAGCGCAAAGCAATTGCCGGCATGCAAAATCGAATTGGGCCCAACAAAACTGGCCCGTTTGGCATCTTGCAAACTTTGGCTGACGGCATCAAGTTGTTCTTCAAAGAAGATTTGTTTCCAAGTCGGGCAGATCGATTTGTTTTTGCGCTCGCACCGTTTTTGTCTTTCGTGCCGGCGTTCTTGGCGTTCGCAATAATTCCGCTCGGTGGTGACTTTCGCGACGGATCATCGGGCGAGGTCACGTTGTTCGGCCAGGTAACACGAATTCAGCTTGCAGATCCACCGATCGGTGTGTTGTTTGCATTGGCGATTTCGTCGATCGCCGTTTACGGCATCATGCTTGCTGGTTGGTCAAGCGGTTCGAAGTATCCATTGCTTGGTTCAGTGCGAGCATCTGCGCAAATGGTCAGTTACGAAGCAGCACTCGGCTTGTCGCTGGCGTGTGTGCTGTTGCTGGCTGGCACTCTGTCGACGAGTGGCATCGTCGCTGCGCAGTCGACGATCACCGACTGGCATGTTGTTTCAACCGGAATTGTGCCATTCGTTATTTTCCTGATCGCTGCCACCGCCGAACTCAACCGACCGCCGTTCGACTTGGTCGAAGCCGAACAAGAACTCGTTGGCGGATTCAACACCGAGTATTCATCCATCCGCTTTGCTTTATTTTATTTGGCCGAGTTCATGAACACGGTGACGATGTCGGCGCTGATCGTGACATTGTTCTTTGGCGGTCCGCAACCAATCGCGATCGGCAATTTCGTGCTTGATATTCCGTTGTTGCCGAACGCACTCGAGGGCACTGTTTGGTTGCTGGCAAAAATCTTGGTGTTTCTTTATATGTACATCTGGTTTCGAGCGACATTACCGCGTTTGCGATATGACCAACTCATGGACTTGGGTTGGAAGTTGCTGATTCCGGCGTCACTTGGTTGGTTCATGTTGCTCGCCGCACAACGACTTGCGCGTCAGAACGGCTGGAACATCATCATCGTGACTGCTGGTTCGATCGCCGTGCTTGTGATTTGTTATTTACTGATGCAAGCTGCGTTTGCCAAAAGCGCGCGCGATCGCTCAAAACAAGGGACAATGTTCTAATGGGTTATCTCGGCGGATTCTTAGTAACTTTTCGACAGCACGGCCCGAAGAATCGAGTGACAACTCAGTATTCGGGTGGCCGAATGTTTCGGCGCAAGAAGCGCAATGCGAAAAAAATGGATGTAAAAATTGATAAACCCGAGCGTCTGCACGGTCGGCATGTTTTAAATCGCTACGAAGATGGCATGGAAAAGTGCATCGGGTGCGAGTTATGCGCTGCTGTTTGTCCCGCAAAGTGCATTCATGTGCGTGGCGCCGACAACAATCCGACTTCGCCGACTTCCCCAGGTGAGCGATTTGGCTGGATCTACGAAATCAATTACCTGCGTTGCATTCACTGCGATTTATGTGTTGAAGCGTGCCCGACAGAAGCTATCACCGAAACCAAGTTGTTCGAATTCTCATTCACTAATCGTCAAGACGCGATTTATACGAAGAACGAATTGCTGGTTGATCTGACTGGCAAGCCACAGCAACTTGCGTGGGAAGATTGGAGAGAAGGCGAGGACAAAAATACTTCAGGTTGGATGCGTGCGACTGCTGCTTCTGGCGACGCAAACTTCACTGGCGTCGTGTCTTGGAGCGGCGAACTCGGTCACGGAGTGCGACCGGCAGAAGAAAAGAGCGAGTAAGTGCAATTTTTCGTTTTCGTTTGTGCTGCGTTGATGATTTTGTTGGGTGCCGTTGGTGTGATCGTGCGCAAACACCCGGTGCATGCGGCGCTCAGCCTTGTTCTGACGCTGTTTGGTGTTGCAGTTTCGTTTGTCTCCCAAGAGGCACACTTCTTGGCGGCGGTGCAGGTGATTGTCTACGCCGGTGCAATAGTGGTGCTGTTTTTGTTCGTGATCATGTTGTTGGGTGTCGACAGAGTTGAAAATCTGCGTACAGAACCATTGACTGCACAGCGACCGTTGGCGATAATCACCTGCCTGGGTTTGGTGGGCGTGCTTGTTGCGGCGATAGTCAACGGCAACGGTGTGCTCAACGAGCGCGGCGAAGGCATCAACTTACCTGATTTACAAAATGGCCCAGATGCCAACACGGTGCAGCTGGCAGAATCTATTTTTTCGCGGTATGTCGTGGCGTTTGAAGTTACTTCAGTGTTGTTGGTAATCGCAGTGGTCGGCACGGTGTTGTTGACTCGCAAGCGCCTAGCAAAGGCGAGTGTGAAGTGATTTCGCTCAGTTTGACCCCGACAGCGTCTTGGTATCTGATCTTGGCGGCTGTGCTTTTTGCAATCGGCACATTTGGTGTGCTGGTGCGACGCAACCCGCTGGTCATGTTTATGTGCATCGAGCTAATGCTCAACGCGGTGAACTTGAGCTTTGTGACTTTGGCTCGTGAACTCAACGACATCAATGGTCAGACGATCGTTTTTTTCGTGATGGTCGTCGCGGCTGCCGAAGTCGTGGTCGGCCTCGGAATCATCGTTTCGATCATGCGCAATCGTGCAGCGCTGACGGTCGACGACCTGGCTGAACTCAAAGGCTGATGATGCTGGATCTGATTTGGTTTATTCCGTTGTTGCCGCTTGCCGGCGCAGTTTTGAACTTGGTTCTGGGTCGTAAGTTTGGCGATCCTCGCGCTGGTTGGGTGGCAACCATTGCCACCGGCAGTTCGTTTGTGATCACGGTTCTTGTTTATTTAGAAATGCTTGGTCTCGAAGCGCAAGAGCGCAGTCATGTCGAGGTTTTGTTCTCGTGGCTTCCGGTTGGTTCGTTGCAAGTCGATTTCGCTCTGCTTGCCGACCCGCTCAGCGTGACGATGGCGCTGTTTGTGACCGGCATCTCAACATTGATTCATCTTTATGCAATTGGATACATGCACGGTGACGCCAAGTTTTCGAAGTTCTTTCTCTATTTGAATCTGTTCGTGTTCAGCATGTTGATGCTCGTGCTGGGTGAGAACTTGCTCGTCACTTTCTTGGGCTGGGAAGGTGTTGGTGCATGCAGTTATTTCTTGATCTCTTTCTGGCACACGCGCAACAGCGCCGCGGTTGCCGGCAAAAAAGCATTCGTCACTAACCGCATCGGCGACTTCGGTGTAATGACGGCAATGTTTTTGGCGTTCTCGGCTGCTGGTTCGCTTTCATATGGCGCGATCAACGAGGCTGCGCATAGCGGCGAACTTGCGCCTGTGACTGCGACTGCGATCGCGATGTTGTTGTTCGTCGGTGCTTGCGGCAAGAGCGCGCAGTTGCCGCTTTATTTGTGGTTGCCTGACGCGATGGAAGGCCCGACGCCAGTGTCTGCGTTGATTCATGCGGCGACGATGGTTACTTCGGGTGTGTTTTTGATGACGCGTATTAATCCTGTTCTGCATATTTCTTACGATTGGGCGTCGACCGTAATTGCGGTCGTTGGTGCGGCAACTGCGCTTTATGCCGCCACGATTGCCGTCGCGCAAAACGACATCAAAAAAGTTTTGGCATATAGTACGGTTTCGCAACTCGGGTTCATGTTTTTGGCAATCGGCTCGGGCGCATATGTCGCGGCGATTTTTCACATGGTGACGCACGCATTTTTCAAGGCGTTGTTGTTCTT
>NSIC01000016.1 GCA_002737635.1 Acidimicrobium sp. | reverse complement strand
TCGGCGACTGGTTCGGCGGGCACGATTGGCGCGGGCGACAGACTGAAAGACGATTACGGAACGAAAGTTGTCGCGGTCGAGGCACTCGAGTGCCCGACGATGCTTGAGAATGGTTTTGGTGAACACAACATTCAAGGCATTGGCGACAAACACATACCGCTGATTCATAACGTGATGAACACCGATGTCGTAGTTGGCGTTTCTGATCGAGCAACTGACGAACTTGACGTGATGTTCAATACCGATGCTGGCTGTCGTTATTTGGCAGAGCGAAAAGGTGTGCCCGTAGAGGTTGTTGAAACTCTGAAACATTTTGGTTTTTCGGCAATCTGCAACGTGATTGCGGCGATCAAGACGGCGAAGTTGCTCGGGCTGGGTGAGAACGATGCGTTGATCACGATCGCCACTGACGGCGCAGATTTATATCCAAGTGAGAGAGTCAAAACTTTGAGTCGCAGATTTAACGATTCGTTTACAGAGATTGACGCTGCCGAAGTTTTTGCCGAGCACTTGGCCACTGTGAACACGGACGCGACGATCGACTGCACCGAGCGAGATCGCACGCGCATTTTTAATCTTGGCTATTACACATGGGTTGAACAGCAGGGCACGCCACTCGAAGTTTTTGAAGCGCGCCGCTCGCAGTCGTTTTGGCGTGATTTGCGCAAGTATCTGCCAGTTTGGGATGAACTGATCGGCGAGTTCAATCGTCGAGTTGCCGCCAAAAAATAGTTGACTAGAGCGGTATCGCGGCCGTGAATGTGCAGACGCCGGTGGTGACTGGGTGGCGGTGTGCCGTTTGCGGTGAGCGAGTTGCGATCGGTGAAGTTTTTTCGTGGCGATGCCCGAATTCGAGCGACGCAGATCGTCACCATGTGCTCGAGATTGAAAGTTTGATTGCGCCGTTACGCAGCAATGGTGATGCAAACCCGTTCGTTGGTTTTCAGCGGTACTTAGCATGGGATGCGTTTGCTGCGACATTGGGTCTCGATGTTGCATCACGCACGAAGATTATTCGCGATCTTGACGATGCTGTCGCCAAAGTTGCTGGCACTGGTTTTCGTACCACGCCATTTTTACGCAATGACTCGTTGAGCGATGCTCTGGGTTTTGATCAGCAAGGCGGCGTCTGGGTTAAAGATGAGACGCACAATGTTGCGGGTTCGCAAAAAGCACGACATTTGTTTTCGGAGTTGTTGCACTTAATTGTCGTTGAGCATGTTGGTCGTGCGCCATGGCGACATCAAAGCGAGCGACCGCAACTGGCGATTGCGTCGTGTGGTAACGCAGCGATTGCAGCCAGCACACTGGCTCGCGCAGTGAACTGGCCAATTCAAGTTTTCGTGCCCGAGCATGCTGATGCGGCGACACTCAAAATATTAAATGCGCTAAATGCGAACGTTGTGCGCTGCGCGAGGCTTGCGACCGACGCGCCAGGTGATCCGTGCGTGTTTAGATTTCGAGAAGCGATCGTTTTGGGTGCGATTCCGTTTGGGGTGCAGGGGCCGGAAAATGCCTGGTGTCTTGACGGTGGTCGCACGATTGGTTGGGAGATGGCTGTCGTCGCCGAAGATCTTGCAGGAGCCTTGTTTAGTCGGATGTTTGTGCAGGCAGGTGGTGGTGCTTTTGTGACTTGTGCGACGAATGGTTTTTTTGCGGGGGCGACGAAACCAAAAATTCACGCCGTGCAGACCGAAGGATGCGCGCCGCTGGCTCGCGCTTTTGAGATTGCGCAGAAAACTGGCGGTGCTCGTAATGCGGGCGCACGCTGGTCGCAATGCATGTGGCCGTGGGAGACAACGCCGAGTTCGCTTGCCGACGGAATTTTGGATGACGAAACTTATGACTGGGTTGGTGCGTGCAATGCGATGGCCGACAGCGGTGGTTGCCCGGTTGTCGCAAGCGAAGATCAAGTGCGCGAGAGTTTTGATCTCGCACATCGTGTGACAAGTGTTGATGTCAGCCCGACTGGCGCAGCGGGGCTTGCGGGGCTTTTGGCAATGCGCCAAGAAATCGCCGATGACGAGCGTGTGATTGTTATTTTTAGTGGCGTCCGTCGGCAATAGTTGTGCGCGCACTAGCCTGCAAGGCATGTCAAATATTCTTCCTGTAGCCCTCGAGGGCGGATTCGATGCCCGTAGCGACATTTTTGTGCGACTTCTGAAGAGTCGCGTGATCATGCTCGGCACCGATGTCAACGACGAGATTGCCAATCAGGTTTGTGCGCAATTGTTGTTTCTTGAGGGAGAAGACCCAAAGGCCGACATTTGGCTATATATAAATAGTCCTGGTGGTTCGGTGACTGCAGGTATGGCGATTTATGACACGATGCAATTTGTTTCATGCGATGTCGCCACAGTGTGTTTGGGTTTGGCTGCATCGATGGGTCAGTTCTTGTTGACTGCAGGCGCTGCTGGCAAGCGATATACATTGCCCAACGCAAGAATCATGATGCACCAACCACTGGCTGGTTTGCGTGGTCAGGCTTCTGATATTGCGATTCAAGCCGAACAACTTGCTTATACAAAATTGAGCATGGCAAAACTTACGGCGCATCACTCGGGTCGAAAGCTTGAAGATATTCAGAGAGACTCTGAACGTGATCGCTGGTTTACCGCCGAGCAGGCACGTGACTACGGTTTGGTTGACAAAGTAATTGTCAAGCGCGGAGAAATTCGCTAGCGCTTTTAGTTGTTACGGGGTTGGGCCGACATTGAGTCCGGTCGAGATGTCGACACCGCAAGTTTCACGAATCCATTTTGCTGCGGCGCCCGCGGCTTTTTCGGTTGCGTAAGACATGTCAATGACAGCTTGAACACTTTCTGCGTCGTTCGGATTGGTGCGTGATGCAACGGCGAGAAGCTCGGTGAGCGACTGCCAGTCTTCTTCGATTGATAGTGGAGCGACTTTGCCAAGTCGTTTGTAGCGATCAAGCATTTCTGAAACTTCGGCTTGAGTCGCTGTCGGCTGTGTTATCGCGGGTACTTCAAGAGCCAACTGGCGGCAGAAGTTTGTTGCGGTTCGTGGCGTTTCGGCGCACGCACTGGTGAGTGTCGCTACGGCCAAGACTGCTGCAGTCGCGGTAGTTGCCGTGCGAGTGATGCGGCGCACACATTGACGAAACGAATTAGTGCCCGTGATTTTATAAAAAGTCATTGCGCTCAAGTATCTCAGGTTGGTTAATCAGATTGGCGTCATGTCGTCGTGTTATCACGGTTGTTGCAGTTGTTGAATACAAAAAAGGAAGTAAAAGTGTTTGCATCAGTTAGATCGGCGACTTTGTTGGGTGTGCGCGGCTCGAGAGTTGATGTTGAGGTACATGCCGGCATCGGCTTGCCAGGCTTCACGGTCGTGGGTCAACCCGACGAAGTTTGTCGCGAAAGTCGCGACCGAGTGCGAGCGGCATTGCTGTCATCTGGGTTGCCTTGGCCGACGCGACGAGTGACGGTGAATCTTGCGCCAACTGGCGACCGCAAGTCTGGGGCGTGTTTAGATTTGGCCATCGCAATCGGCCTATTGGCGGCACAAGAAATAGTCGATGTCGATGCACTTGCCGACTTCGCGTTTATTGCCGAACTGGGTCTCGATGGTTCGTTGCGACCGTTGCGTGGCGCAACGCCGTTGGTTTTGTCGTTAATTGATTGCAAGACAATTGTTGCCCCAGGCAATTTTGCCGAGGCGCGTGCAGCCACGCCGAGCGATGTTTATTGCGCACAAAATTTATTGGATGTAGTCGAATGTCTGGCTGGGCGCGCCGAATGGCAACGCGAAATATTTCAGAGTGCGACAGCGAGTTCGAGTGCCGAGCGTGTAACCACCTTAGATATGGCCGATGTGCAGGGGCAACCGGTTGCGCGGCGTGCACTTGAAATTGCCGCGGCGGGTGCACACCATTTGTTGCTTGTTGGCCCACCAGGAGCGGGCAAAACAATGTTGGCTGAGCGACTTGTCGGGTTGTTGCCACCGCTGACCAACGAAGAAGCAATTGCGACAACGATGGTGCATTCATCGGTCCATCTCGAATCGCCGAATGCCGGATTAATTCGGCGTGCGCCATATCGGGCACCGCATCACTCGTCTTCGATGGTTTCGATGGTCGGGGGTGGCACGGCATTGATGCGACCTGGAGAAATTTCACTCGCAAGCAACGGTGTCTTGTTTCTCGACGAACTCGGTGAGTTTGCGCCGTCGGTGCTCGATGCCTTGCGCCAACCACTCGAGCAAGGCATCGTGCGTTTGGCGCGAGCACGCACGAGTGTTGTGATGCCAGCGAAGTTTTTGCTTGTTGCCGCGACCAACCCGTGCCCATGTGGTGAGGGCTCACCCGGTGCTTGCACATGCGATGACACGGCCCGGGCAAGATATCTGCGTCGGTTCTCGGGGCCATTGCTCGACCGTTTTGATTTGCGAGT
Source organism: Acidimicrobium sp. (assembly GCA_002737635.1). GTDB lineage: Bacteria > Actinomycetota > Acidimicrobiia > Acidimicrobiales > Ilumatobacteraceae > BACL27. The sequence goes on along the minus strand of NSIC01000016.1, from coordinate 17,594 downwards.
CGCAGTTTCGCGACCAAACACTGACGAGCTGGTCAGTCCACAACGAGGCGAGTCGACTGCAGATGTTGCCGATCGAGTCGCAGCGGCGCGAGAGTTGGCATTTTTTAGATCAGGTTGTGCCAACTCGGCTTTGAGTCGCGAGCAATTAGATAATGTGGCGCCGCTTTCAAAAAAAGCAGAGAAGCGCTTGCGGCGTGAACTTGAAATTGGACATTTGACTGGACGTGGTTATCACCGAGTGCGCCGAGTCGCACGCACGGTCGCAGATTTGGACGGAGCACCCGATGTGGTCGAAGAAGAACATTTGAATTTTGCGTTGATGATGCGCGTCGACCTTGCGTCGGGTTTGCGCACCCGAGAGTTGATGTTCTAGTCATGGGCGTCGTAACGCAAAATTTTTTAGACGCTGATCATTTGATGGCCGCATCGTTGACTGCGCTGCCAAAAATTGGGCCAAAGCGACTGACAACTTTGCTCAAGTATCACGACCCACAAACTGCGTGGGCGGTGGTGCAAGGACGAGCCAAGCCGCACGCTGTTGTTGCTGCGTTGATGCAAGAAAGTGGGCTTGGTGCGATGTGGCGGGCGAACGCGACTCTGGATTTGCAAGAACAGATTTTGGGGCGATGCAAAAATTCAGGCATTTATGTTGTGCTGCACGGCGAGTCGAATTATCCGTCATGTTTGAAAAACGATTTGGCGCCACCCGCGGTTTTGTTTTATCAAGGCGACTTGCAAGCGCTTAAAGCACGGCGTGTGGGCATGATCGGCACGCGCAGCGCTACGGCGTCGGGAAGATATTTCGCGTCGCATCTGGCTTTCGAATTGACAGCACAAGGCGTTTGTGTCGTTTCCGGTTTGGCGCGAGGCATTGATGCGTGGGCGCATCGTGGGGCGCTTCGTGCACTCGAAAAGACCCGCAGCGAAGAGATGAAAAAATCAAAGTCGGCGTTTGGCGACGTTGCGGCGCCAGTCGGGGTTGTGGCGTCGGGGCTTGATTATGTTTACCCAAAAGAACACGGTGAGTTATGGCGCGAAGTGGCGCAGACTGGCGCGTTATTGAGCGAGTCGCCACCAGGTTCGCCACCAGAAGCATTTCGGTTTCCATTGCGCAACAGAATTTTGGCAGCGCTGAGTGAAGTCTTGGTCGTTGTTGAAAGCCGCGACAGAGGTGGATCAATGATCACGGTTGATGAAGCACAAAAACGAGATGTGACTGTCTTGGCTGTGCCGGGGTCGCCGAGAAATATTGCATCGGTTGGCACTAACTTGCTGGTGCAACAAGGCTGCTTGCCGGTTGTCAGTGTCGACGATATTTTGGTGGCACTTGGGCTTGACAACCGACGCGCCAACGAGAAGTCGTTTGATCCGCGAGCGAAACTTTCAGAGCAAGACGCGCATCTTGTGGCCGTCATGGTCGGAGCGCCGTTTTCGTTAGACGAGTTTGTGATTCGCACATCGGTGCCACTTTTAGAGGCGGCGATTTCGCTTGGTCGATTAGAGGCTTTGGGTTGGGTGGTGAACAACTCAGGGTGGTGGGAAGTAATCGAATTCGGGTAGCGACACACCCAAAGAGATACCGTTATGACTGTTATGGCGGCGGGGTGGAGTATCGACGACTTTATTGGCTCGATGACGGCTGCCTCGACGCATACGACCAGTGCTTATGCGAGTGATGTTAAACAATTTGCCGAGTGGGTGTCGCGGCAAAAAGTGACCTCACCGAAAAATGTAACGCGAGACATGGTGCGTCAATATTTGAGTTTTCTGACTACGAATCGCCAAGCCAAGCGCAGCGTGACGCGAAAGCTCGCGGCGATTCGTCGGTATTTCGCTTGGCAAGTGCGTAACAAAGCAATAAAAGCCGACCCGACAACTGGCGTGCGCACGCCATCAGGCACGGGACGATTGCCAAAAGTTTTGACCAAAGAACAACTCAACGCGTTGTTGACTTGCAAAGACCCAGAAGTGCCAGAGTGGAAGTCGACTCGTGATACCGCGGTGATCGAACTGCTTTATGGCAGCGGTCTTCGAGTGAGCGAACTTTGTTCGCTCGATGTTGACAGCATTGATGCGCGCAACAACACTGTGACGGTGATGGGCAAAGGTTCGAAAGAACGACGAATTCCGGTTAGTGAACCGAGTATTGATGCAGTGAAGATTTGGGTCAAGCTGCGTCGTGAAGTTGTGGATCAAGAGCGCGAATCTGTGGCGCTGTTTTTGAACTCACGAGGTGGACGGTTGGCGCCACGCGATGTACGACGAATAATCGATGAGCGAGCACTGACACCGACGCATCCTCACGCATTGCGGCACACGTTTGCCACTCATCTGCTCGACAACGGCGCAGATTTGCGCGCGGTGCAAGAATTGCTCGGTCATTCAGATGTGGCGACGACCCAGCGGTATACACAAGTCAGTAAAGAGCGTCTGAAATCTGCGTATGGCGCATCGCACCCACGCGCATGAATGCACTGCCTGTTCGTTTAACGATAGATCAAGCATGGGATAAGTGGCACGCGCAAAAAGACCTGCTCGCGCGCGAGTGGCTCGTCGTGCACTACGCCTCTTTGGTCAAGTTCGTTGCAGGTCGACTTGCGGCAGGTTTGCCAAAGCGAGTTGAGATTGGTGATCTTGTAAGTTCTGGGGTGTTTGGCCTGATGAATGCGATTGATCGCTTCGACCCGGCGCTGGGTTTTAAATTTGAGACTTATGCGATTCCTAGAATTCGTGGCGCAATTTTGGATAGTTTGCGTTCACTCGACTGGGTGCCACGCAGTGTGCGCTCAAAAGCGAGAACAGTAGAAAACGCAATCTCTGACTTAGAGCACGAGTTGAAGCGTGCACCAACTGATGAAGAGCTTGCGCTCAAACTAAAAATCAATAGCAGTGATCTTGAAACTTGGTTGACAGAAATTGCGTCTAGCGCTGTCGGTCCTCTTGATCATGTTGTTGCCGACAACACTCCGGCGTCCACACATGGTGGGGCGTCGTATGTGCCGAGCCCAGACTCGGTGGTCGAGGCAACAGAATTGCGAAAAATTATGCGCAGTGAAATTAAGCGACTTCCTGAACGAGAGCGAACAGTATTAGTTCTTTATTACGACGAGAATTTGACGCTTGGCGAAATCGGCGAAGTGCTCGGCGTGACCGAAAGCCGCGTGTCGCAGATTCACACCAAGGCCGTGTTGCAGTTGCGTTCGCGTCTTGCCGCCGCCGACGTCAGCTAGTTAATCAACTAGTTGAACTGAGTGTCAATATTTTCTCGAAGGCTTCTGCGTCATTATTCGTGACGGTGCTCGCGGCAACGGTATTTGCTTCGCCAGTTGGCGCTTCATCGTGCATGTTGCGAAGCCCGGTTGCGAACTTTGACGATGTCGTGATTATTGATTATTTTCGAGCGCCAAAATGTGAGCAATGCAGTGGCAATCGCGGCATCGAATTACAACTGAAAACTGGTGAGCCAATTTTCGCCGTAGCCGACGGCGTGATTAGTTTTCGTGGCGAAGTGAATCGCACAAAGTATCTCGTGCTGCTGACGACCAACAATCGCCGCATTACTTACGGCAAAGTCGCTGAAATCAAAGTGCGAGCAGGTGACCGTGTCGTTGCAGGGCAGCAAATTGCGAAGTCTGGGCCGAAGCTTTATTTTGGCATTCGCGAATTTTTGGGCGGCGTTGCGCAATATCTCGACCCGATGAAATATCTCGCAAACGCCACCGCAAATAGCGCAAGAGCCGTGTTAATCAGCGACATGGCTGGGTTGGCTGGTGTGCGAAATCTGTTAAATTTGCAGTGCTAAACGAGGGGTGTGACCGCTAGAGTTTTGGGGCTAGTTGAAGTAATTGAATTTCATATCCCACTATTAAATTGCACGACTTTCATCATGTGGTCGCTTCGGCGCCGAAGGTCGTGTATGTAACCACAGAGAGGAAGTTAGTTATGGCAATTATCAGCATGCGTCAGATGCTTGAGGCCGGAGTTCACTTCGGACATCGCACAGCCCGCTGGGACCCACGAATGCAGCGCTTCATTCACAGCGAGCGCAACGGCATTTACATCATCGACCTTGAACAGACTTTGGTTCGAATCGAAGAGGCTTATCGCTTCGTTCGTGACCTTGTCGCCAACGGCGGCAATATTTTGTTTGTTGGCACAAAAAAGCAAGCGCAAGACCCGGTGCGACTTTTCGCCCAGCACTGCGGCATGCCGTATGTCAACGAGCGTTGGCTGGGTGGCATGTTGACGAACTTCGACACAATTTCAAAGCGCGTCAGCAAGATGCAAGAGTACGAGCGTCTTCGTGAGACGGGTGAGTTTGATTTGATGCCGAAGAAAGAAGCTCTATTGATCAGTCGCGAACTCGAGAAGTTGCAGCGCAACTTGTCGGGCATCAGCTCGATGGGTCGTCGTCCGAACGCGATTTTCGTGCTTGACACTTTGAAAGAGCACATTGCGGTGACAGAAGCGCGCAAACTCGGCATCCCGGTTATTGCAGTTGTCGACACGAACGTGAACCCAGACATCATTGACTACCCGATTCCGGGTAACGACGATGCGATTCGTGCAAACGAGTTGATGGCCCGCGTAATCGCAGAGGCGGTTATTGAAGGTCGCTACATCGCCGAGAAAATGACTCCGCGCGTGGCACCGGCAGCAACTGGCACGACGATACCTGCGGCACCAGTCAACACACGAACACCTGCTGAGCAAGCAATTTTCGAGGCGCAACAAGAAGCAGCGAAAGCCCAAGCAGTATCCGAGATGACAAAGCGTGACGCAAAAGTCGCACCAAAGTCAGAGTAAAAAATCTAAATTAAAATAAAACCAAGCAAAAAGTAGAACTGGTCGAAATGGCATTTTCAGCGAAAGAAGTACAAGCACTGCGTCAGGCAACCGGTGCCGGAATGATGGACTGCAAGAAAGCACTTGAAGAAACAAACGGAGATATCGAGGCCGCGAAACAGTGGCTTCGTGAAAAAGGTTTGTCGGCGAGTGCCAAGCGCGACGATCGTGACAACGCACAAGGTGTTGTTGCGTTACTGGTCAAAAGCAATGTTGGTGCGATGGTCAAGTTGAAGTGCGAGACCGACTTTGTGGCAAGTAGCGACGGTTTCAAAGCCGAAGCAGATGCACTAGTCAAGTTGGTGCTTGAACAGGGCGAAGCGGCAGTTTCACAGCGCGCGACGCAACTTGAAGACCTGAAGATTTTGCTCAAAGAAAAAATCGAAGTCGGTGATGTCGTTCGCATTGAAGGTGCCGTAGGCAACAAGATTGGTTCGTATTCTCACCTGCAAGGCAGTCGTGGCATTAACGGTGTGCTTATTGAGATGAGTGGCGCAACCGATGATTTGGCCCATGATGTCGCCGTGCATATCGCCTTTGCCCGACCGAAATATTTGAACAAAACTGATGTACCAGATTCTGTCGTTGCAGCCGAGCGCGCGACGCTTGAAGTAGTGACTCGCAACGAGGGCAAGCCAGAGCAAGCGATCGCCAAGATCGTTGATGGTCGTGTGACCGGGTTCTTCAAAGATGTTTGTCTGCTTGAACAGCCATATGCCAAGGACGACAAGCTGTCTGTGGCGGCAGTTATTGGCGCAGCCAAAATTATTCGCTTTGCGCAGGTTGAAATAGGCTAGAGCTATGGCTGGTGCGTCGTCCGCGAATCCTCGTTGGAAGCGTGTGGTTTTAAAATTATCCGGAGAGGCCTTGGCTGAACCGACTGGTTTCGGTCTCGACTCAGATGTGTTGCATCAAATCGCAACTGAATTGCACGAAACTCGTCGCGATCTGAATGTTGACATTGCCGTGGTCGTGGGTGGCGGCAACTTTTGGCGCGGCCTCAAGGGCGCGGGTCAAGGCATGGACCAAGCGCAGGCTGACTATATGGGCATGATCGCAACTGTGATGAATGCTTTGGCTTTGCAAGACGCGTTCGAAAGAGTTGGCCAGTTCTCGCGAGTGATGACGGCAGTTGAAATGCCGAAGGTCGCTGAGCCATATATTCGTCGTCGTGCCGAGCGCCATCTTGAAAAAGGTCGAATTGTGATTCTTGCGGGCGGCACTGGCAACCCGTTCTTTACGACTGATACGGCCGCCGCGTTGCGCGCCGCGGAGATTTCGGCACAAGCAATTTTGAAGGGCACGCACTCTGGTGTTGATGGTGTTTACACGGCCGACCCGAAGAAAGATAAAACAGCGACGCGTTTCGAGAAGATTACTTATTTAGATGTGATCAGCAAAGGGCTGAAAGTAATGGACTCGACGGCGATCACATTCTGCATGGACAACAAAATTCCGATAGTTGTTTTTAACTTGCTCGAAAAAGGTAATGTTCGAAAAATTCTTGAAGGCCAGAAGATAGGAACTCTCGTCGAGTGATAGAAGAAACTCTGCTAGACGCGATGGAGAAAATGGGCAAGGCTGTTGAGCACGTTCAAGCGCAATTCACCGGTGTTCGCACTGGTCGGGCGAACGCCTCGCTAGTAGAGAAATTGCAAGTCGAGTATTACGGCGCTTATGTGCCTTTGCTGCAACTGGCTTCGTTTCAAGTGCCAGAAGCACGCATGCTCGTGGTGAAACCACATGACCGAGGTTCGATCGCCGCGATTGAGCGTGCTTTGCAATCGAGCGACCTTGGTCTTTCGCCGAGCAACGATGGCGTCGTGATTCGACTCAACTTTCCGGCGCTGACTGAAGAGCGACGCAAAGAGTTCGTAAAAGTTGTCAAGAATATGGCCGAAGAAGGTCGCGTGACCGTGCGCAGTATTCGTCGCGATGCACGCAAAGTTCTTGAGACGGCACAAAAAGACGGCGATATTTCGCAAGACGATTTGGATCGAGCCGAAAAAGAGCTCGAACAATTAACCCAGACGACGGTAGACGCTGTTGATAAAGCGTTTGCACGCAAAGAGCAAGAACTATTAGAAGTGTAAAGTTAAGTCAAACAAGTTTTAGAGGGGAATACGCAAAATGAGCGACGAGACCAACAACGAAAATCTTGATGACACGACCAACGCCACTGAGCGCACAGGCAACGATGCCACTGTTGACTTTGGCGACGAATTCGGAATCGTTAAGTTTGCCGACGATGACGACAGCGCCCCAGCAATTTCGTTTCCTGAAAATCAGACAGATCAGTTGCCTCACTGGACAGAACCGGCGACAGGTGAATTGCCAAAATTTGTGACGGCGAGCGAAGACACTATTTCGCCGACCCCAAGTGTGGGCGCAAGTCGACCATCAGTAAACCTGACGGGGTCAACTCGCCGCGTCGAGCCGGCGTCTGCACCACCACCAGTCGCCCGACCGGCGCGTGAAGGAAGAATTTCAATTGGTTCTGACCCAACTGGCGAGAGAGGTCGCCCTGATTCGTCGGGTTCGCTGCCACGACGTGACGTAACTGGCAACTCACGACGCGAAGAAAATGTCAGTTCACAAACTGCGCGTCCGACTCAAGTGCGTCGTGCTCGGCCAAATGATCGCAGCGATTCTGGCACTGGTCCACGACCAAGGCCACGAGCCGCAGAGCAGCGAAATAGTTCGGGTGCTCGAATGCCGACATCGACGCCACGAGATTTGCCAACAGCAACCGCAGTCGGTGTGTTGCTGGCGGCAGTGTTTATCGCCGCACTGTTGGTTGGCCCGGTTGCCGTGATGGTGTTGTTGGTGATCGTGCTCGGCCTTGCCGCAGTTGAATTTTTTACTCAGGCTTCTGCGACTGGCTATCAGCCCGCGCTAATTGTCGGTGTTGTCGGCTGTGTCTCGGCACCGCTTGCTGCTTATTGGATTGGGGATGCTGCACTGCCATTGGTGTTCGTGTTTGCGTTTGTCGCCGGAGCGATCAGCTTCATCGGCGCTAACTCGGTTGAAAGTGGACCGGTGCCGAATTTGGGTCTGACGCTTCTTGGTTTGGTGTGGATCGGACTATTCGGTTCGTATGGTGCGCTGATTTTGCGACTTTCAAACTCGGGGCCCGGCTTTGAAAATATCGGCACCGATACTTTATTTATTTTGGTGATCGGTATCATCGCCAATGACACGGCTGCATATTTCGTTGGTGCAGCGACTGGTCGCACACCACTTCGTTCGTGGATCAGCCCGACAAAAACTATGGAAGGTTTTGTCGGTGGGGCGATCGGCACATTTGTCGCCGTGATTGCTGTTGGTCTGCAAAGCGGCACTTGGACGAAGCTAAGTGAGTGGTTATTGATCGCATTCGTTATTTCAATCGTTGGACCGATTGGTGATTTGACCGAGTCGATGTTTAAGCGCAACATGGATATCAAAGATTTCGGCACTGTTCTTCGTGGCCATGGTGGTGCGCTAGACCGATTTGACAGCATGTTGTTCGCATTGCCATTCATTTACTACATCACGCTGGTGCTAACCCCCTGGACTAGCTGAGTCGTGGTGCGCGTTGCGATTGCCGGCTCTACTGGGTCAATCGGCAAGCAAACTTTAGAGGTTATTCGTGCGGCTGATGAGGCCGGCAAATATCAAGTCGTTGCGCTGAGCGCAAATTCGTCGGTTGACGATGTTGTTGCACAGGCGCAAAGTTTCAAACCTGGGATTGTGGCGATTGCCGACCCGTCGGCGAGAAAAAAAGTTGCTGAACGGCTGAAACTCACCGACCCAAAAATTGAAGTTGTTGATGACGCCACACAACTCGCGGCGCTTGCCGACGTCGTCGTCAATGGTGTCGTCGGTTTTGCAGGGCTCAGCGTGACGATGTCGACATTAAAAAGTGGCAAGCGATTGGCATTGGCCAACAAAGAGAGTTTGATCGCGGCAGGACCAGTAGTAGCGCCGCTTCGTAAAATTGCCGGCGCAGAAATTATCCCGGTTGATAGTGAGCATTGTGCGATTCATCAATGCTTGCGTAGTTCGCAAAATTATGCGCGAGACATTTCGCGACTGCTGTTGACCGCGAGTGGCGGTCCGTTTAGGGGTCGATCGGCAAAATCGCTGGCCAATGTTTCGGTTCAAGATGCATTGCAACATCCGACATGGTCGATGGGGCCAAAAATAACTGTCGACTCTTCGACGCTGATGAACAAAGGTCTCGAAGTCATCGAAGCGCACGAACTTTTTGGTGTGAGTTACGATGCGATCAGTGTCGTCGTGCACCAGCAATCGATCGTGCATTCAATGGTTGAGTTTCGCGACGGGGCGACGATCGCACAGCTATCGATGCCCGACATGAAGTTGCCGATTGCCTATGCACTTGAGTATCCGAATCGATCGACGAACAGTTTTGGGGCGATTGACTGGGCCGAACTTTCGCGACTTGATTTTGAAAAACCAGACCGTGACACATTTCGCTGTCTAGATCTGGCTTACCAGGCGGGGCGAATTGGCGGTACGGCGCCTGCATGGTTGAGCGCCGCCAACGAAATCGCGGTCGAATCTTTTCTGGCTAAAGACGTGAAATGGAATCAGATTGCCAGCATCATTGAGTCAACTATGCAACACCATGATGGTCAAATACCAACAACGGTCGAAGACATATTAGAAGCAGATCGTCTCGCCCGTACATGGGCCACAAAGATAGTTGCCGAGATTGTCTGAGATTACAGAGAGGCAAGTTTGAGTTCACAGGACAGCAATTTTTATACGAAATTTCGCAACGAGATTGCTGCTGGTGGCGCGACCGACGAAAAGCAAAACAAAAATAACAAACTGACGACAGCCGTAACTTCGATTGTCGTCGTCGGGTTGCTGACGTGGCTGGGCATAAAGAACCCGTGGTCGCTGGTGTTCGTGGCCGGCTTGATCGTTTCGGTGTTTTTGCACGAACTTGGTCACTTTTTGACCGCGCGTCGCAGCGGCATGAAAGTGACGCAGTTTTATATGGGTATGGGGCCAAAAGTTTTTAGTTTTCAGCGCGGTGAAGTCGAGTTTGGTTTGCGAGCGCTGCCGGTTGGCGCTTTCGTGCGAATCGTCGGCATGAATAATTTAGATGATTGCGCGCCCGAAGACGAGCCCCGCACATATCGCCAACAGTCGTATCCGGCGCGAATGCTGGTGATCACGGCAGGCAGTTTGATGCACTTGATTATCGCCATCGTGTTGTTTGTCGGCATTTATTCGACGGCTGGTCGATTCGGTGATACGGGCGAACTTTTAATTTATGGTGCACCAGCCGTAGATTCGCCTGCAGAAAAGATTGGCCTTCGTGACGGTGATCAGATTCTGGCAGTTGGTGAATCAAAAATCACTTCGCGACGCGAATTGATCTTGGCAATAGTGGCTAATCAACCAGGCGACACAGTTGAAATCAGAATCTTGCGAGACGGCCAAGAGCAGATCAAACAAGTGGTACTGGCAAATAACCCAGCAAATTCTGATCTCGCATTTTTAGGCGTCTCTTCCGACTCATATGCATACGTGCGACAGAACGTCTTCAACGCCGTTCGACTTGGTTTGGTTGACGCTGTTAAGACCGTAAGAGATTCGGTAGGTGGTTTATTTGTCGTGCTCAACCCCGCGAACATTTTTTCGAATGTCGTGGCCGACGAACCAGACATGATGACTCGACCGACAACAGTTGTTGGGGCAAGTCAATTTGGCGGCGAAATTGGTCGTAGCGAAGGCATCAAGGGAGTACTAATGCTGTTGGCCAGCGTAAATATTTTTGTTGGTGTTTTCAATATGGTGCCGTTGTTGCCGTTCGACGGTGGTCACGCAGCGATTGCGACATACGAGCGATTTCGCTCACGGCGAGGGCGCGTTTATCGGGCAGATGTCGGCAAGATGATCCCGGTGGCGACGACCGTGGTGGTTTTGCTCGTAATGTTGATGTTTGCGGGTCTTTACTTAGACATAACCAGCCCGCTTGGATAATTAAATAAAACGATTCTGAGATTTGGGCGCACATATGACGAAAAGTGATTCGACAAATTATCAGCGCAAAAAAACCCGTCAGATTAAGGTTGGCAAGGTTTTGGTTGGTGGCGATGCACCGATAAGTGTGCAGTCGATGACGATCACCAAGACGGCCGATGTTGAGGGCACACTGCAACAGATTTATGCACTTGCTGCAGCCGGATGCGACATTGTGCGTTGCACTTGCAACGATGCCGCGGCTGCCGAAGGGTTGGCTAAAATCGTGCCGCGTTCGCCTGTGCCGATCATCGCTGATATCCATCACCAATATCGCATGGCGTTGGCGGCTCTTGAGGCGGGTGTGCACGGCTTGCGTCTCAACCCTGGCAATATTCGCAAACCAGAACACATCAAGGCTGTTGCGTCTGAGGCTCGTGATCGTGGCGTTTCCATTCGTATTGGCGTAAACGGTGGTTCTTTAGATTCTTCGCTTTACGAAAAGCACGGTGGGCTTACCGCGCAAGCAATGGTCGAATCGGCGCAACAAGAACTGAAATATTTCGAAGAAGTTGACTTCGATTTGGTAAAAATTTCAGTCAAAGCATCAAATGTGCCGTTGATGGTCGAGGCATATCGCATGCTCAGCGAGGTAACTGATTTTCCGCTTCATCTCGGCGTAACCGAAGCGGGGCCGCTGCCCGGTGGTCTGATTAAGGCCACTGCTGGCATCGCCACGCTGTTACTTGAAGGCATCGGCGACACGATTCGGTATAGCCTGACGGCCGACCCGGTCGAAGAGGCTCGTGCTGGTCGTCAGTTGCTTGAGTCACTGGGTTTGCGCGAGCGTAAAAATGTTGACTTGATTGCGTGCCCAAGTTGTGGGCGTGCAGAAGTTGACGTGATCGACATTGCCCAACGGGCGCAGGCGGCATTTGCCGACAAAAAACTGCCGTTACAAATTGCAGTTATGGGTTGCGTTGTCAACGGCCCAGGCGAAGCGCGCGAGGCCGACCTGGGCATTGCTGCCGGCAATAAACGCGGTCACTTATTTGTCAAAGGTCGCAATGTCGCAGTTGTGCCCGAAAACGAAATGGTCGACGCGCTTGTCGAGTGGGCGACTTTTATTCACGAGCATGGCACCGATGCTGCACTGAAACGGGTCGACACGACGATTGCCGAGCGGGAAGCGGCCAAAGATCGCAATGCGGCCCTCGCAGAAAAAGGTGACGACGTGAATCATGATCAAGAGCGAATTGTCGAAATTCGACGCGCTGTTTCTGAAAAATAATTGGTTCGAGATCTAGTTAGCTAGTTGCAAAAAGCTGACTGTGGCTATGTTGCAGCACGGTCGGTAGGCGCAACAGCTGGCGCTTCGTGATCGAGGGCACTTTTTTGCGCACTATGAGACATTGCGGGGCTTGCGCGATGAGCCCGAATGTTGCACAACGCTCGATTGCCCGTTCGAGTGAGCCCGTGCCGTGGCGAAAAGCGAGACCGAGCGCGGCGGCAGTGTCGGCCAGGTCGAGGCAGTATCCGTTAGGAAACACCTCGAGTTCGCGCGATAAATAGCGCAACACCCAAGTGGCGCTCGGGCCAATGACGCCGAGCCAGTATGTCTCTACATAGTCGCTGCACGCGTCGAAACCCGACGCGGTGAGAACTGGGTCGACCCATTCGGAGACGAAGATTTCTGAGTTTGTAAAGTCGCATGAGTTTGAAGTCATACCTAGTTGTGTGCCTGAACCTGAAATTTTGGCTCGTGTGCGTGCGACATTTTCGAAAAACAGACAGAATGGGCGAGTGACTTACGAATCTCAAGCGCAGGCTATTGAATTAGCAAAACAACTAGTTGCAACAAGTTCGAAAATTACCGTTTTGACGGGTGCTGGCATTTCTACAGATTCAGGAATACCAGATTTTCGTGGACCAAATGGTTTGTGGACGAAAAACCCCGACGCCGAGCGGGCGGCGACGCTGCAGTTTTATTTGCAAGACGCACAACTTCGCAATCGCTCGTGGCAAACTCGTTTGAAGTGGATCAACAACAACCCGCAACCCAACGACGGTCATCGAGCCTTGCTGGCGATCGAGCAACGCAATGCACTCGTGGCGATTGTGACCCAAAATGTTGATGAGTTGCACCAACGAGCGGGTCACCAGCCGAACAAAGTTTTAGAAGTTCACGGCACCTTGCATCGCACATGTTGCTGGGGTTGCAAAGATCGCAGGCCGATGACCGAGGCGTTGGCGCGAGTGCAGGCGGGTGAGCCCGACCCGAAGTGTGAACTTTGTGGTGGCATTCTCAAGAGCGACACGATTTTGTTTGGGCAGTCGCTTGATCAAGATGTGATGGACCAAGCGATGCAAGCCAGTACCGAGTGTGATTTGTTTTTGGCGGTTGGCACTTCGCTTTCGGTTTTTCCGGCGTGCAACACATTGCCGCGCGCAAAAACTTGCGGGGCGAAAATTGTGATTGTTAACGGCCAGCCAACTGAAATGGATAAATACGCCGACGCAATCATCAACGCGCCAATTTCTGAAGTTCTGCCGCAGATTTGTGGCGTCGTTAATTCTTGACAAAAACGGTAGGGTATTGACATGTCTAGTTTCCGCGAGCTACTCGCCGCCGCCAAGTCAAAGATTCAAGAGGTTGACACCCAAACAGCGAGCCAGAAAATTGCTGCAGCGCAAGTGGTTGTACTCGATGTTCGCGAACCCGATGAGTTTGAACAAGGTGCATTGAAGAATGTCGTTCATATTCCGCGTGGGCACCTTGAAGCGCAAGTCGAAACAAAAATCGTCGACAAGAATTCACCGTTAATTGTTTATTGCGCAGGTGGGGTGCGAAGTGCGTTTGCGGCCGAGACACTGCAAGAACTTGGCTACACCAATGTTTTCAGCATGGCTGGTGGCTTTGGTAAATGGAAAGACGAGGGTCGCGAGTGGGCGACGCCCGTGCAGCTTTCGGCCGAGCAGCGAAATCGTTATCAGCGCCATGTGCTTTTGCCTGAAGTAGGTATCGAAGGTCAAGCCAAACTGTTGGCGAGCAAAGTTTTGTTGCTTGGTGCCGGTGGATTGGGCTCGCCGGCGGCGATGTATTTGGCGGCGGCTGGCGTCGGCACGATCGGCATCGTGGATATGGATGTAGTCGATGCTTCGAACCTGCAGCGTCAGATTTTGCACAACCTTGATCGAGTTGGTGATCGCAAAGTTGACTCGGCGAAAAAGACGCTGACGATGCTTAACCCAGATGTCGATGTCGTCACTTATGACACAAGGTTGAGCGCAGAAAACGTGATTCAGATCTTGACCGGTTACGACGTAATTGTGGATGGCGCAGATAATTTTCCGAGTCGGTATCTGCTTAACGATGCCAGCGTCAAACTTGGCATTCCGGTTGTGCACGGTTCAATTTTTAGATTTGAAGGCATGGTCAGCGTGTTTCACCCGATACTTGGCCCGACATATCGCGACATGGTGCCCGAGCCACCACCAGCAGAGTTGGCACCGAGTTGTGCCGAAGCCGGTGTACTCGGAGTATTGCCGGGCATTGTCGGCTCGATTCAGGCACTTGAGGCGCTGAAATTGATTCTCACTTTGGGTGACTCGTTGATCGGCAAAATTTTGGCGATTGACACGACAGAGATGTCGTTTCGAACTTTTAAATTGCAGCGCGATCCCAAAAATGCTGTGACGTACGACAACCGAGACAAGATTCAAATTCGTGATCTCGAAGGTGCTTGCGCGCCCTGGCTCTCAAAATAATTTAAGAGCCACCAAGCCTGACATTTAGTTGAACTCGGGCGCTCGGCTCAAAGTCGTATGATTATCTAGTGCGATTTGCAATTGTCGGGGCCGGGTTTTCGGGCGCAGTGGTCGCCCGCGAATTAGTCGAAGCCGGCCACTTGGCAGATGTTTTTGACACCCGTGACCATGTTGCTGGCAATTGCCATACGGCGCGCCACGAGACTGGCGTCATGGTACATACGTATGGTCCACATATTTTTCATACGCAACACGAGCATGTTTGGCAGTACATAAATCGTTTCGGTGAGATGATGCCATATCGCCACAAGGTCAAGGCGATTTCGCAGGGCACGATGTATTCGTTGCCAGTTAATTTGAAGACGATTAATCAGTTTTTTGATCGAGATTTCGATGCGCAGCAGGCAGAAGCATTTATTCAAAGTAAGGCCGACGCAACGATTGACAACCCTGTTTCGTTTGAAGACCAAGGCTTACGATTCGTTGGGCGAGAACTTTATGATGCATTTTTCGCGGGATATACGTCAAAGCAATGGGGGGTTGATCCCAAAGAGTTGCCAGCCAGCATTTTGGCGCGACTTCCGGTGAGATTCAACGACGATGACAGCTATTTCAATCATCCATATCAAGCAATACCGAAAGATGGCTATACGCCGATCGTCACCGCGATTTTGAATCATCCATCGATCAATGTGCATTTGAGTACGCGTTTCGACCCGAGTTCACATTCAGCATTTGGTGAGTTCGACCATGTTGTGTGGACTGGGCCGATTGATGCTTTCTTCAATTTCGAATTTGGTCGTTTGGGCTATCGCACACTTGACTTTGTGCCAGAAGTAAGTGACGGTGATTATCAGGGTCACCCAGTTGTCAACTATTGCGATGTGGATGTGCCGTATACGCGAATCACAGAGCACAAACATTTTGCGCCATGGGAAGAACACGCACGAACTGTCGTCTATCGCGAGTTCTCACGGCTTTGCGGTGAGACTGATACGCCTTATTATCCGATTCGATTGGTGAAAGAAAAAGAGCAGTTGCTCAATTACGTGCAGCGTGCACGCAGTGCCAAGCGGGTCACATTTATTGGTCGGCTTGGCACCTACCGTTATTTAGATATGGATGTGACGATTCACGAGGCGTTGCGGGCGTCGAAGGCGATGCTCGAATGTCTCGCTAAGCAACAACCGTTGCCCAGTTTTTCAGTGGATCCGATGGTCTGAGGTGAATCAATTCTTGTTGCAATCAATGTCGCTGCCACGCGCCGAGACGACAGAACCGTTGTTATATGTACGACCATTTGGCGATGTTCAATTTTCAGACTCGCAGGCGATTCTGCGCGCTGGTGCCGAACTGAGTTTTGATACTTCGTTTGGTGTTTTTGCCGCGGGTCGTTGGCGGCGTCTGACGTTGGTAGAAAATCTGTCGGCGACAGTTTTTGCAACGGGTTCGGGCCGAATCGAAATAGTTGGCGTCGAAACCAGGATGTTTGGAGCAATACAGACTGAAAAAATAGTTGCCTCAACCGTCATTGCGTCGAGCGGCAAGACTTCGCTCGAAGTGCCGAACTTTCTAGACAGCAAGTTCGGCAGCTTCTTTGTTCGTGTGAGCGCCGAACAGACCGATGTAGTCGTTACCAATAGTCAATGGTCGACGACGACAGAAGTTTCGCGCGAGATCAGGCTTTCGCTGTCGATCACAACTTTTAATCGCCAAGATTATGTCAAGCCGACAGTCGCCAAAGTTTTGCATCTCGAGAAAACTGTCGAAACTCTGCGCGGCAAAATGCGAGTGCTCGTCGTCGACAACGCGCGGAATATTGAATTTGACACCGAACAAAATGCGCCAATTACCGTCGTGCAGAACCCGAATTTGGGCGGTGCTGGTGGGTTTGCTCGCGGCATTATTCATCTGCGTGACGAAGGTTGGTCGACTCACATTTTGTTGATGGATGACGACATAACTCTCGAGCCAGATGCGCTCGTTCGAACTTTCGCGTTGTTTAGTTTTGCTCGAGACGAAAAGCTCTGCATTCACGGAGCGATGCTCAGCGAAGAGCAGGCTTGGATGCAGTTCGAGGCTGGCTCAAAATATCGTTGGCGATCGCTTTATCCATTGCGGGCGATCGGTCGTGAAGATGATTTGCGTGAGCGTAAATTGGCTGTACATGACGCTCGTGAAAAGAAGTTCGCCTACACGGCGTGGTGGTATACAGCGTTTCCGGTGACGATTACGCGCGATAATCCGTTGCCGATTTTCGTGCGCGGTGATGATGTGAGTTTTGGCTTGCTGCATACGGGCAAGCACAGTGTCACTTTGAATGGCATTATCGTCTGGCACGCCGACTTCGGTCTGAAGAACAACCCGTCGTCGTTGTTTTATGAGAAGCGAAATTTTGCGATTATCGACACGCTCGTGTTTGACCGTCATCATTGGTGGCACTTGGCGCGACGATTCATCGCCTTGAGCTTTCGCAACTTGTTTTCAATGCGCTACGCCAGCGTCGAATACATGATTCGGGGTGTTCGCGCATACTTGGCTGGCCCAGATGCGTTAATGGCTACAGACCATTCGGCGCTACATGACGACTTACGCAAAGTCACAGAAGAAAAACCTGCACCGTTGCCGGCTGAATTGGCGGCAGTCAAGATCACCAAGCCGAGAATGAAACTGATACGACTGATTGGGTTCGCTTTGGCCGTGCCGCTTGTCGGCGGTTACATTTTGCCTAAGGCGCTGCGTCGCGATGTTTTGAAGACTGCTCCGATTGACTCGCGAGCCGTGGGGTTGGCGACTCGATACAACCGAATTTTGTATCGCCATGACAGGTTGCCTGAAGGTTTCGTGGTCGAGCGCGACACGCGAAGGTTCTTCGCGTTACTGCGTGAAGTTTGCGTGGTGACCAAGGATATTGCTTTGAACTATCGTCGCTTGAAGCGCGAATATCGAGAGGCTTACCCGACGCTCGTCAGCGACGCTTCGTGGCACGCCCGCTTTGC
>NSIC01000015.1 GCA_002737635.1 Acidimicrobium sp. | reverse complement strand
TAATCGAAAAGCACGGCAGCGAGTCGCCAGAATGACGACGAAAATAAAATTCGGCGATCGGGTGGTCGGCCAGAATGACCAGCCGTATGTGATTGCCGAAATCGGTGTCAATCATGAAGGTTCACTTGCGACTGCGAAACTGCTGATCGAGTCGGCAAAGCGTGGCGGGGCTAACGCAGCAAAATTTCAGACTTATAAAGCAGGTTTGATCGCCTCGAAGTTCTCGCCGTCATATTGGGATACGACCAAAGAGCCAACGACCAGCCAATATGAATTGTTCACAAAATATGACGCTTTTGGCGAGGCCGAATACAAAGAGTTGGCGATGCACTGCAAGAACCACGACATCGAATTCGTTTCGACACCATTTGATTTGGGCGCGGTCGACATGCTCGATCCGTTAGTGCGCTATTTCAAGATCGCGTCGGCTGATATTACGAATCCACCATTGCTAAAAAAAGTTGCGGCGACTGGCAAGCCAGTCATTTTGTCGACCGGGGCGTCAAATATCGCCGAGATTGATGCAGCGCTGGTGATTTTACGCAGTGCCGGTGCCAAAGAAATTTGTTTGATGCACTGCATTCTTAATTATCCGACGCGCAACGAGAATGCTCACCTTGGCATGCTCGTCGACTTACGCAATCGGTATCCAGAATTATTGCTCGGATACTCAGACCACACGTTACCCAATGAACAAATGACAAGTTTAATTTCAGCCCACTTGCTTGGCGCCATTGTTCTCGAAAAACATTTCACTCTCGACAAAACACTTCCTGGCAACGATCATTATCACGCGATGGATGAAAAAGACTTGGCCAGATTTCAAGTCAGCGTTAAACAGGTGCACGAGTTGCTCGGGTCGTCGCGATCAAAAGCACCAATCGCGACCGAAGAAATTTCTCGACTGAATGCCCGCCGAAGCATCGTTCTATCCCGCGATTTGAAAACCGGTCACAGAATCACGGAACAAGATCTAGTTGCTAAACGACCTGGCACCGGTATCAGCCCAATGAACTGGGATGACGTACTTGGCAAGAAACTCACTCGCGATTTACCCGAAGACCACATTTTGATTTGGGACGATCTCACTAAATCATGACTCAGCTGAACTCGCTTTGCTTGATTCAAGCAAGAACAGAGTCGAAAAGACTTCCGGGCAAGGCGTTGCTAAAACTAGGCGATCATTCGGTTCTGGAGTGGGTAATTCGCCGAGTTCGAAGTAGCAAGAAGTTGTCACAAGTGGTTCTCGCCACAACGACTCGACCCGCAGATGATGCTCTGTGTGAGTTGGCGAATTCATTAGGCATAGAAGTTTTCAGAGGTGACGAAGATGATGTGCTCGCCAGATTTGCTGGCGCCATAGAAGTATTTCCTGCTGATGTCGTGGTGCGAGTTTGTGCGGACAATCCATTTGTCAGTGGTCAAGAAATTGATGTATTGATTTCGGACTTTGAATTTAATCCCGTTGACTATCACTTCAATCATCGACCTGGCGGTGGTTGTGATTACCCAGACGGCGCTGGTGCCGAACTGTTTACACTCGCAGTGCTTCGCAAGTTGAATTTGAGCGTCACTGACAAATTGTTGCGTGAACACTTGACGCTCGCACTTGGCACTCTCAGCGAAGATCGCATTCGAGCAATAAAGGCTAGACCCGGCGTGGCGTATCCATATCTCAAGTTTGATCTCGACCTGCAAGAAGATTTTCAAATATTGACGCAGCTAGTCGAATCATCAAATCTGAGTATTGATTCAACAATTGAAGAGATTATTAAGGCCAAAGTTGCTCTTGAGATACAGCACAAGCTCGAGTTGCTTTTTGGATTGAATCGGAGTCTTGCTGGAAGAGATAATCGTGAGACTTTAAAGGGTCTTAAGGATATTGTCGATTTGGAAACTCTGGAAGTTTCGTCAGGGACCAAGGTTTTTGATTGGACTGTTCCGCAAGAGTGGAAGATTTCTCAGGGCTTCATTGAAGATGCAAAAAATAATCGAATAGTTGATATTCAAGCGAGCCCGCTTCATGTTGCTTCATATAGTCAGCCTTGTGATTTGAAGTCTTCATTTGAAGAAGTTTCATCGCATATTCATACTCACGAAGTTCTTGATGGGGCAATTCCTTATAGAACTTTGTATTACAAGTCGGACTGGGCTTTCTGTGTTGACAAGCAACAACTCAAAAAATTGAAGACAGCCGAACAACCGCTACATCTGGTGATTGATTCTGAATTTACAAAAGGGTCGATGAGTTATGGAGAGAAAGTACTCGCCGGCAAGTCGAATCGAGAGATTTTAATTTCTGCATATATTTGCCATCCAGCAATGGCCAACGACTCTCTCAGTGGTGTCTTGTTGACTGCAATGCTGGCTAGACATTTAAGTTCAAAAGTCAATCGAAAATGGACATACAGAATAGTTTTCGTACCAGAGACTATTGGCGCGATTGCGTATCTAAAGATCAATGAAGAAAAAATGAAAATGATTGACTTTGGGTTGCAGATCACAACCGTTGGTGGCCCAGGCAGTTTTCAGGTTAAAGAGTCATTCAATCCAGGCCATTTTGTCAATTCAATATTGAGAGGTGTCTTAGATCGCAACCAAAAAAATTATGAGATAAAAGAGTTTGACATTCATGGAAGTGATGAGAGACAGTATTCATCTCCAGGTTTCAGAATTAATATGACGACACTGGCCAAAGATATTTACTACACCTATCCGCAATATCATTCCTCTCTTGACAATCTAGATTTTGTAAATGGCAAGCAAATTGCCGAGACTTTTGAGATGTATGTTGAAGTAATTGACGAAATTGAAAAGCTAAAGATTTATGAGCGAATTGATCCACACGGTGAGCCGATGTTGTCCCAGCATGGTCTTTATGAAATATTTGGTGGCTCATTGCTGCCAAATTTAAAGATTTCGCACCTCGATCTAGTGCTGTCTACCTTGTTCTTATCGGATGGATTGATGCCCACATCTGAGATCGCAGCAAGACTTAAAGTTGAACTAGAGAGTGTTGAAAAAATTTGTCAACTGTTGGTTTCTAAAAACATGCTCAGAGAGATTTAACAAATGCGGGTTTTATTGTTTTCGGGGTCACATTCCCGACATCTTTTCGCGTTGTCAAAACTGCTACAACTTGATGCTGATTTCAGGGTAGTTGTAATGGAACGTGAATCAGTGATGCCCGAGCCTCCAGAAAAAATAGCCGATCGTGATCGGTCAAATTTTGATTTGCATTTCAAAAATCGATTAGAAACTGAGTCTGCAGCCTTTGGTGAATTGACTTTTGGGTCAACTTACTCAGGGTTAGACATGCTGATCTGCAATTCAAAAACCTTGAATGCGAAAGAAACTGTCGACTTCGTAAAACGAGAGGTCAATGATGTTTGTGTTGTTTTTGGCTGTGATTTGATTAACGGAGAACTCCTGCAGTCATTGCCTGCGCTTTCACTAAATTTTCACTTAGGGCTGTCTCCTTGGTATAAAGGTTCAGCGACATTGTTCTGGCCATTTTTCTTCATGGAGCCGCAATGTGCCGGAATCACAATTCATAAAATCGTGGCAGCCGCGGACGCGGGTGAGATACTCCATCAGTCTGTACCGATCTTGAAAACAGGAATGGGCATACACGATGTTGGCGTATCAACAGTTTTACAAGGCGCCGATGATCTTTTTGGTGCGCTTAAGAGAATAATTGCCGGTGTCACACTAAATTTCACCGCCCAACGAACACTCGGGCGACTATTTTTGACCCGCGATTTTGAGCCACAACATTTACGCGTTAATTATGATCTTTTCAACGATCGAATGGTGAACGAATATTTGAGTGGTCGACTTGGTGACAAAACTCCGAAACTTATTGCGAATCTTTAAGAATTCTTGAGTAGCGTGCAGGCATGTCAAATTCAAAGCCAAAAGTTGAAATTCCAGATACTCCTGCGCCAGCAGATCTAGTTATCGAAGACATCACGCTGGGTGATGGTCAAGAGGCTGTCAGCGGTAAAAATGTTTCGGTGCACTATGTCGGTGTTGCCTGGAGCACTGCAAAGCAGTTCGACGCATCATGGGATCGCAACGAGCCGTTTGAATTTGGTCTTGGTGCGAGTCAAGTTATTTCAGGTTGGGACAAAGGTGTTGCTGGCATGAAAGTCGGCGGCCGTCGCAAACTCACGATTCCGCCAGATATGGGATACGGCAGTCGTGGCGCTGGTGGCGTGATCAAAGGCAACGAGACGCTGGTATTTGTCGTCGACCTGCTTAACGTTTTCTAATCAGCCGAGACTTGTTTTTTGCGATAGTGGTTGCGACACAGCAACTCGTATCGCACAACGTCACCAAATAACGGGGCAATCGTATTTTTGTCTGTATCGCCTACCATCACAGTTTCACCTTCGAGCACGACTTTGTCGTTGACTAATCGAGCATTGTTCGTCGCCCGCGCGCCACACCAACAGCGCGCTTCAACTTGCATCTCAATTCGCTGATCGGCAATTTCGAGCAACCGACGCGTGCCGTCGAATAGCAAACCTTTGAAGTCGGTGATTAAGCCGAACGCATAGACATCGACATGCAGTTCGTCGACAATTAGCGCGAGTTGGTCGCACTGCTCGGTCGTGCAAAACTGCGCTTCGTCGCAGACAATAAATTGCAACGGCATTCTTGAGAGTGCCAACTCATAAAGATTTAGTTCCGGCGCCATTTCAATCGCGGGTGTCGACACGCCCAAGCGACTTGTTACCTGACCGCCATCGCGATCAAGTTTTGTCAGCAATAAACCCGCCAAGCCGCGACTCGTTAAGTTGTGGTTGATTTGTAGAGCGAGCGTGCTTTTGCCCGATCCCATCGTGCCGTAGTTGAACCGCAGTGTTGCCATCTCAGAGCGAAACGCTACCTTGCTTTGCGTGTTATCAAAAAAGCACATCAACGAATTAGGGTAAATGTGTAATGACACCGCTTGAGCTCGCAAAATATATCGACCACACTTTGCTCGCCCCCGAAGCAACATCTCGCGACATTGTCAAACTCTGCAAAGAAGCCAACGAGATGAAGGTCGCCGCAGTTTGTATGTCGCCCTCACTATTGCCGATACCGAGCGGATTATTATCGGGCGAAATCGCACTCGCATGTGTAACAGGCTTTCCATCTGGTGCACACGCTGGCGCCACTAAAGCGTTCGAGGCTGCAACGACCGTCAAAAATGGCGCAACTGAAATTGACATGGTCGTAAATTTGGGTTTCGTATATGACTCGATGTGGCTAGAACTTGGCGACGAAATTGCCGCGGTACGCAAAGTCATCACTAACTCAGCAAAGTTGAAAGTGATAATCGAGTCGGCGGCACTTACCGACGAGCAAATTGTGATGACTTGTCGAGTTGCCGTGGCCAATGGCGCCGATTTTGTGAAGACATCGACGGGTTTTCACAAATCTGGCGGTGCAAGCGTGCACGCCGTGCAATTAATGCGCGCAACTGTCGGCGATTCAATTGGCGTCAAGGCAAGTGGTGGCATTCGCACCCGCGAATCGGCACTTGAAATGATTAAGGCAGGCGCCTCGCGACTCGGCACATCTGCAACCCTCGCAATTTTGGCTGGTTAGTTTAGAAAACCGCTCATTGGCAACGATGTTCGTTGCAACCAGTTGTCGCTCGGATAGTTTGCAGTTCCGTCGATCGCGTGAATCGTGTAGGCGTGTCGCGGCTTGTCGCTCGTGTTCGGTCCTGATCGATGGGGCAGCGTGCCGTTCAGCAAAATCAATGTGCCTCTGGCTGCTTCAAGCGGCACCAGACCCTCTGTCGGATACGGCGTCGGATCAAAAATTTCGTTGAAAGTCGACTTACGATCAGGCGTCAGGCGATTGCGAGTCTTGACAGGTATACGATGCCCGCCAGGAAGTGCCCACATGCAACCGTTCTGCGTTGTTGCGTCGTCGATCGCAAACCAAAAACCGATCACTGATTGTGGGTCAGTCCAGAGGTATGTGTGGTCAACATGGCTGGTGACTTCGCCACCGATGCGCGGTTGTTTGAAAATATACATCGATTGCAAGAGTTGTGCCTGCTTCAAACCAATCGATTTGGCAACAGCGGCCAAACGACTTGAGTGACTGAAGTCTTTGAACACCGAATCAAGATCGTGCATCGCATGACCAAGTTTGTTGAGACACAAATGTGCGTCTTGACGAAGTTCGCCGTGTTCATCGAAGGCATCTTTTTCGAAGAAGCAGCGAATCTTGTCGCCACTGGCCAAAAAATAGTCATCCGACGCGTGCACGGCCGTGCCATCAGCCGTAAACACGGTCGCTTCTTGCGGTGACGGACAATATTTTCTGGCCAAGATCATTGCTTGCTCGCGAAGTTTCAGGCATGCATCGTCATCGACAAAATTCGGCAACACAAGATATCCATTCTGGTCAAAAAATTCTGTTTGATCAGTGGTTAAGCCGTCTTGAGTGATCATCGCGACTAGTCAGCCCCAGGGTTGACGAAAACTGACTCTTCAGGAAACGCAACCGGCAACATCTCACTGAATTTTCGCGGCACACCGTTGACCTCAAGCAACATATTGGCACCGCCATGCTCCCACAACAACTGTCGACATCGTCCACACGGCGTCACTGGCTCGTCATTGCCAAATACGCACACTGCGACGAGTCTTCCGCCGCCTGATTTGATTAATTCGCTTACCAAACCACATTCTGCACAAAGGGTCATGCCATAAGAAGCATTTTCGACGTTACATCCAGTGATGATGCGACCGTCATCTACAAGCGCTGCGGCACCAACTCTGAATTTCGAATATGGCGCATATGCATTTTTTGCGACGGCCAAAGCAGTGCTTCTTAACAATGCCCAGTCGATTGGTTTTGTCATGATGTAGGCAAGAGTAGTGCGAAAAGAAGTTTTAGTTATTGTTGACGCTTGCCAGCACTTGTTTGCCGAGTGCTTTAACTTTGCTGACGGCCGAGCGGTGGTCAATGGTTTGACATTTACGATCGCGCACCACGATGTTGCCATCAACAAGCACATGAAGCACATCAGCCCGAGTGACACAAGTAGCAATCGTCGTATGCGGATCAAAATTCGGGGTCAGCGAAGGCGAATCTGCGTCGAGCACGATCAGGTCGGCGCGTTTGCCGACTTCGAGCGAGCCGATCATGTGATCAAGCTGTAGAGCACGCGCGCCATTTATCGTTGCCATGCGCACAAGATCGACAGCAGGCAACGCCGCGGGGTTCTTGGCAAAAGTTTTTTGCATGTATCCCGCAAGGCGAATCGCAATCCACAAATCGATGTCATTGCCAGATGCAGGGCCATCGGTGCCGAGCGCAACATTCACGCCCGCACGGTGCAAATCTAAAATTCGGGCGATACCACTTGCGAGTTTGAAGTTTGAGGCAGGACAATGAACGACTGTTGCCGAATTTTCCGCGATCAACTTAATGTCGTTGTCGCTGAGATGCACACCGTGGGCGAGCACACTGCGGCGCAACAAATTTGTGTCGTTGAGCACTTGAATTGGCGTGCGACCACCGTGACGCTTGGCCACGAGTTGCATCTCGCCAACTGTTTCAGCCGCATGCACATGAATTCGTGCTTCATATTTTGCAGCGAGGTCGGCAAGTGTGCGAAGTTGTTCTTCGCTCAACAAATATGTGCTGTGTGGCGCAACCCAACCCGTTGTGCCGATCGCATCGCGTGGTGCTTCTAGCCATTTGGTCGCCCAGGCAAGTCGATCGTTGAATTTGAGCGGCTCTGGGCCGTCTGACTCTAAAAAGTTTGGGCCAGTCTGCAGTCGCATGCCAGTTGATTTTGCGACCGCAACGGCTGCGTCAGGCAGGTAATACATGTCGAGCGATGTTGTGATGCCGCCGAGCAAAGATTCAAGTGCGGCAAGTTCGGTGCCAGCATGAACGGCGTCATAATTGAGCACTCGCACTTCGGCCGGCATCAATCGGGCGAGAAAATCTTCAAGGCTCATGTCGTCGCCAAGACCACGAAACAGTGTCATGCCAAGGTGCGTGTGCGCATTGATCAAACCTGGCATCACGATCGCGCCGCGTGCATCGATCGTCTCGGCTGCGTTGTTGGCAATTGGCGTTGAAGAAATTGCTCGAATTGAACCGTCGCCACCGACAATCAGCGAACCATTTTCAATAACTGAAGCCGAGTTGTCGACGGTCACGATTTGCGCATTAACTATTGCTACTCGGTCTTGGGTGTTGGTCGACATAACTATTTTTTTTCGGTTTCAAGATCGATTTGTTGAAGAATGTTGGCGAGCAGACCACCCACGCGCGATGCCGATGCTTTGCCGATTGCCAAAACTTCGTCGCCAGATAGCTTTTCACCAGAGATGCCCGCAGCAAGATTCGTTGCTAGTGAAAGCGCAAGAACTTCTAGACCCATATGTCGTGCGGCGATCGTTTCCATCACGGTCGACATACCGACCAGATCGGCACCCCAAACTCGAGCGGCGCGAATTTCTGCGGGTGTTTCAAAGTGTGGACCATGAAATCCCATATATACGCCTTCGTACAGAGTCGGGTCGACGCGTTTGGCAATTACACGAAGTCGCTCACTGTATGCATCGGTCAAGTCAACAAAGCGACCATGCAGCGGCACAGGTGCATCAGCACCCGTCAACGGAGAGAAGCCCGTCAAGTTGATGTGATCAGAAATTAGAGCCGTTGCACCAACGCCCCAATCTTCGCGCAGACAACCCGCGGCGTTTGTCAACACGAGAGTTTTGCAACCAGCAAATGCCGCTGTACGAACTGCATGCACAACCGAGTTGACGCCGTGACCTTCGTAAAGGTGTGTGCGACCAGTGAGCAACAGCACTCGCGATTTACCGACCACGACACTTTTTAGGGTTCCACCGTGACCAATCGCCGAAGGCTTTATGAAGCCCGGAATCTCGGTGACTGAAATTTCGTTGGTTGCCTCGAGCACCGACGCCGCATGTGCCCAACCCGAACCCAAGACGGCCAAGATGTCATGATCGCCGCCAAATTTTTTGACGACAACTTCGGCGGCCTGCTTTGCCAAATCGTATGCATTGCCTGCATTCGCAGTTTCCATAAAATCAGGCTACGGCGAGTTACGAAATTTGGCTTAAGACGAAGCACCCTCTAATTCGTAGAGCACAATCGTGCTTGTCTTTGCAATCCATAAGCCCGCGCCCGCCTGTCGAAAGTATTTTTTTAACTCGTTGCGATACCACGAACCTGTCCGCGCATAAATTTCAAAGTCTGTGACATCACGATCGACATTGTTTTGCAAATCGCTTTTTGTTGGCACCTCAAAAAATAAAACATGTTTTGTCGCTCTGGCAAGATTTTTGATGGCGCTACTAGCGGCTCGGTCATCTAAATATTGCAAGACACTTTGACAAATCACAAGATCAAATTTTCTCGTGGGTGCCCAAACGCTTATATCGCGAAGCTCATGACCATATTTGTGGCACGCGTGTTCGCTGATATCGACAGATATCACTTTGATTTTCTTATGATTCTTGCGATACCAATCAGACCAATAGCCGACACCCGCGCCGATATCGAGAACCGAGCGCACTGGTATATCCCACCAATTACAAAACTCGTTAACGCCGTTTGCCAGAGTTTCAATCTTTCGTCGCGAGTGCATCGGCGTCGTCGAGTAGAAGCGCTTGAAAAACTTGGCGTCGAACTGCGATCTTGGCACCTGTGTTGTGTAGCAGGTCTTTGAGTAGTCTTGCCACACGAGTAAATATTCAAAATAGAGATGAGACAAAATGTCGGTATATGACGCAAAAATCGCCGGGTTATCTGGCAAACAGGACTTGCTCAGTTCATTGAATGGATCTGTGACGCTCGTGGTCAATGTGGCCTCGAAGTGTGGCTTGACGCCGCAGTACACGGTGCTCGAGGCACTGCATGAGCAATATTCGGCGCAAGGGTTCACCGTGTTGGGTGTGCCGTGCAATCAATTCGGTGCGCAAGAACCAGGTTCGGCGAGCGAAATTGAGACTTTTTGCTCGTCGAAGTATGGCGTGACGTTTCCGATGTCTGAGAAAATTGAAGTTAACGGTGCTGGTCGTCATGAGTTATATAAAACCCTGACTAGTGTCGCCGACGCCGAAGGTCACTCTGGCGACATTCGCTGGAACTTTGAAAAGTTCTTGATCAGCCGCGACGGCAAAGTTGTATGTCGCTTTAACCCGACAATTGCGCCAGACGCACCAGAAGTTGTCAGCGCAATCAAAGAGCAATTAGGCAAGTAACTTATGCGTACTGTCAAAGTCGCCGCATTACAAATGTCGATGTCGACAAAAGTTGACGAGAACATTGCTACAGCTGAAAAACTCGTGCGCAGCGCCGCAAAACAAGGCGCGCAGATTATTTTGATCCCCGAACTCTTCGAGGGTCATTATTTTTGCAAAGATCAAACAACTGACGACTTAAATCGCGCGATTGAGATGTCAGCACACCCGACGGTTGCTTATTTCGCCAAAGTTGCTAAAGAAATGAGTGTTGTTTTGCCGATAAGCGTTTATGAGCGCGCCAATAATTCTTTGTTTAATTCAGTGGCGATCGTTGACGCCGACGGCAAGGTGCTGGGCACCTATCGCAAAAGTCATATTCCAGATGGGCCGGGCTACAACGAAAAGTTCTATTTCAGCCCAGGCGACACTGGCTTCAAGGTTTGGCAAACAAAATACGCCAAGATCGGTGTCGGCATTTGTTGGGATCAATGGTTTCCTGAAGCGGCGCGCGTGATGACACTGCGTGGTGCAGAAATTTTGCTTTACCCGACCGCAATTGGCAGTGAACCATCGAATGCTGAACTCGATTCATCTGGTCATTGGCAACGCGCGATGCAAGGTCACGCCGCCAGCAACTTGACGCCGGTGATGGCTGCGAATCGCACGGGCCGCGAGGTCGGTCGAGCAACTGAAATTACTTTTTACGGATGTTCGTTTATCTGCGATGCAACTGGCGCAAAAGTTGCCGAAGCCAATCGCACTGAAGAAACTGTTTTGTTGGCCAGTTTTGATCTTGAAGCCCAAAAACTTGCGCGAACTTTTTGGGGTTTGTTTCGCGATCGCCGACCCGAGTTGTATCAACCACTGATGAGTCTTGACGGGCTCGATCAGTGAGTATGCCGGCCGAGTTTTCTCGGCACGAGCGCACCGTAATTTGTTGGCCGGCGCGCTCAGAAATTTATGGCGCGCGTCTCGGCGATGCGCAAACCGCACACGCGGCGCTCGCCAACACGATTTCGGGTTATGAACCCGTCACAGTTATCGCCAACCCGGGCGATGTGGCAAGTGCGCGTCGTGCATGCGCTGAAAATGTCGAAGTCGTCGCCCTCGAAATTGACGACGCTTGGTTTCGCGACTCAGGCCCAAGTTACGTCATTGAGAACACTGAACTGATCGCAACCTGCTGGCAGTTCAATGGCTGGGGCGAAAAGTTCGTTCCGTTCGATAAAGACGCGACGATCGCCTCGCGTTGGGCAAGTCATGCCGGTCACAAAACTCGAATGATCGATATGGTGCTTGAGGGTGGTTCGATAAATGTTGACGGTGCTGGCACGCTGATCACGACCGAACAGTGTTTGCTCAACCCGAATCGCAACCCGAAACTTTCGCGCGAGCAAATTGCGAATTATTTGTGCAGCGAACTCGGCCAGCAAAAAGTCGTATGGCTGCCATTTGGTCTGGCACTCGACGATGACACCGATGGTCATGTCGACAACGTGGCGGCATTCATTGGGCCAAAGACCGTGATTATGCAAGGTTGCGATGACAAGAACGAAGAAGACTATTCACGTTGCGCGGCGAACATAGCAGTGGCGAAAGACGCTGGGTTAAACGTGCACGAGATACCTGTGTTGCCGTTTGTTGTTACTGATTCAATTCGTGCGGCGGTGCCGTATGTGAATTTTTATATTTGCAACGACGCAGTGATCGTGCCCGTGTGCGGTCACGACGCTGACAGCGAAATGCTGGCACTACTCGGCGAATTTATTCCGAGTCACGACATTGTTGGCCTTGAGATCGGCGAGATTCTTGCTCGCGGCGGCGGCGGCATTCACTGCATCACCCAACAAGTGCCCGCCGTTTAATCGTTAAACGGGGGCGTCCATATTGCGCAGGGGCAAGACTTGTGCGGGCAGGTTGGCCCACAAATCGCTAAGTAGATCATCACGCAACGAACGAACCGACTCGTCGCTCCAGCGGTTGACATGTTGCAACGGATCATTTGCCAAATCATAAAGCTCGCCTTCGCCAAACTTGTTCATCGTGCCGTCGAGCGCAGCGGTGCAAACCCAGTTGTCGCGACAAATCGTGCGCAGATGCACGATCTTGCCAAACAGCACGCTGTCCCATTCGGTGAGCACACGTTCGTGACCAAGAACCTGCGCGTCGTTATCATCGACCGGCAATCGCGGTGCTTCGGTATATTTCGGTCGATCGATGCCGGCGATGTGGGCAAATGTCGCAGCCAACGAAACCAAACCAACAGGTGCGCTAACTCGCGCTGGGGCAGTTTTGGCGCTCGGCGCTGGTCGCCAAATCAAAGGCAGACGCATCAACGAATCGACATGATACGGCCCTTTAAATAGCAAGCCGAAGTCGCCTTGAAACTCACCGTGATCGGTCGTATAAATAACATCGAGATCGCTAGACCAACCCCGCGCATTGATCGCCTTGAGCACATCACCAATCGCATCGTCGATCAATTCATTTTCGACATGCGTGAATGCGTTTACCTCGCGAACCTGATCAGCCGTCAACCCTGCCGGCACCCATCGCGCGGGTGCCTCGTAATTCGAAACGAAAGTTCCGTCATACCAACCGCGCCAATGACGCAATTTGTCGTCGAGAATTTTTTCGCGCTTCGATTCGTCTTCGACATATCCAACTGGCAGGTCGACTTCGCGCCACGGCACGCGATGCAACTCAGACTCCGGTGGATCCCACGGGTGGTGTGGGTCGGGAAAACTCATCCAACAAAACCAATCTTTCTCTGCCGGCAAAGAGTTCAACCAGTTGATTGTTTGTTGTGCAACCCATTGCGTGTGATACCACTCGGTTGGTATTGGATTAACTTTTAATTGTGGCGCGTTTGTGTCGCCGCCACCTTGCGCGTTGACCTGCAACTCGTTGTCAAGCACGCTGTAGTAACCAGCAATCGCTTCAGGGTGATTGTCGCGAACCCACTGCGAATAATGCAGTTGACCGACTGCGCCGTGCGTCGAAAGTTGCATATGGTCGAAGCCACGATGTGGGTCGGCGGGGTTGTTAGTTGTTTGGCGTTGGTTACCCAAACGATTTTCTGTGAATCTTAAAAATGGATCAAGCAGCGGCTCGAAGTGCGCTTTACCGATAAGCGCAGTTTGATAGCCGGCGCGACGCAGGTCGCTGGCGATGCTCGGCGCGTTTTCGGGCAGCGGCACGCCGTTCATCCATACGCCGTGCGTGCTGACATGTTGCCCGGTGATCATCGTGCTGCGCGACGGCATGCACACAACATTTTGCGGATGCGCGCGATCAAAAGTTATGCCCGCTTGACTGAGAGAATCGATGTTTGGTGTGCGCGCGATCGTGCCACCGTTGCAACCGAGTGAGTCGTAGCGCTGCTGATCTGTAGTGATGAACAAAATTTTGCGGCCCATAATTATTTACCGTCGAACATCTCTTTGACTTTTGCCAACCCCACGCTTGCCGCGCCAGCGATTGGTAAAGCTAAAACTTCTGGGTCCATATCGGTTGAATACATCACCAAACAGCGATTGTCGCCATCAGGTACGACATCAACAGTGCCCAGATGAAATTTGATCAGCGAATTATTGACGATTTTGTATTGAAACCTGCGCAGGTCATGGTCAAGAGTGAGGATGTCCTCTTCGAACACGATGCCAGCCGCCAGGGTGATCCAGCGCTTGTTGCCTTCGACGCGACACTCGCTAATCGGAAACCATTCGTGCAGTCGCTCTGGCGCGCCGACGAAAGACCAAACTTTGTCAGCATTGCATTCGACAAAAGTGTGACGACGAACGGTACCCATTGGGTAATAACGCTACTGATCTGGTTGTGTGCGAGGCGAAGTTCTAGAAGCGCGAACGCACTGCCCAAAGGTCGGGGAATACTGGTTTAAACAAAGTTGAAGACAAATAAGCGGCGCCGCTCGAACCGCCGGTGCCGTGCTTCATGCCGATCGTGCGCTCGACCATTTTGACATGGCGATAACGCCACTCTTGCAAGCCTTCGTCGATGTCGATTAGTCGCTCGAGCAGCATCGCCGTCTCTGGGTCGTTGCGATATGCATTAGCCAACGAATCTTGCACGAGTTCATTGGCTTGATAACTTTGGCTGAAATCGCGCTGCATAACTTCTTGTGGCATTTTGTGGTTGCGCTTCGTCAAATAAATCAATACCGAGTCGAACAAGGCGTGGCGGTTCATCGCACTCAGCACACGGCGTTGTGACTCGCTGTCCGGCTCGAGGTGATCGACCATCGATGCGTCGCGTCTGCCGAGCACCGCTTCGAGTTCGCGAAATTGAACCGACTGAAAACCGCTCGCGGCTTCGAGTCGGTCGCGAAACGAATTGAATTGCAGTGGCGTCATCGTTTCTAAAATGTCGACTTGACTGACCAATACTTTAAAAATCGTGCGCACCCGACCCAGCACCGACAGCGAAGCATGTGTGTCACCGAGTTCAAGCGTTTGTTGGGCTCGAGACAGTTCGTGCAAAATGCACTTGAACCACAATTCATATGTTTGGTGCACGATTATGAACAGCATCTCGTCATGCTCTGGCCCCGCCGAGCGCGGGCTCTGCAGTTGCAACAGTTCATCAACCTTGAGGTATGACGAATATGTGACGGCCGAGTCAAATTTTTTCGTATTCTCACCAGAATTCATATACGGTGAGCGTATGCCAAACGACTTAACTTCGCGAACTTACGCCGAAGAACTTGACGCCAAAGACCCTCTGTCGGCGTTCCGCAGCGAGTTTGTCATTACAGATCCCAATCTGAGTTATCTTGACGGCAATTCACTCGGACGCATGCCAAAAGCGACAGCCAAAGTTGTCGAGAATTATTTACAGCAAGAATGGGCCGAAAAACTTGTCACGGGTTGGTCAGAATGGATTGACGAAGCGCAAACAGTCGGTGATCTCGTGGCGCGGACAACTTTTGGCGCTTCGGCTGGTCAAACACTATGTGTCGACACGACAAGTGTTAATTTCTATCAACTCTGCAGCGCAGCGGTTGATGCCAGACCGAATCGTAAAACGGTAATCACCGACACGGCGAATTTTCCAACTGATCGATATATTTTGGAAGGCATTTGTAAGCAGCGCGGTCTGAAACTTGTGTTGATCGACGATGATTTGGGTGAAGAATTCGTCTCACCAGAAATGCTGAGTGCTGTGCTTAACGACGATGTCGCGCTCGTAACTTTGTCGGTGATCCAATATCGGTCGGGTGTGTTGCATGACATCGCCAAACTGACTCAACTTGCGCGTGACGTCGGCGCACTTTTTGTTTGGGATGCAAGTCATGCTGTTGGCGTTGTGCCGATGCAATTTGAGCGTGACAAAGTTGATCTTGCAGTCGGTTGCACATACAAATATTGCAACTCAGGCCCTGGCTCTCCGGCGTGGCTGTACGTCAGCAAGTCGATGCAGTCTGAGTTGCAAGTGCCGATTCAAGGATGGTTTGCTCAGCGCGACCAATTTGCGATGGGTCAAGGCTTTGATCGTTCACAAGATATGCGAGGTTTTCAAATTGCCAGCCCGAGCATCATCGGTATGCGTTGTGTTCAAACTGCAGTTGCGATGATCGAGCGAGCAGGATTGCCAGCCATCGCCAAAAAGGCAGCCATCGGCACAGACTTAATGATCGCGTTACATGACGCCTGGCTGGCGCCGCTTGGTTTTTCTGTAGTGACACCGCGAGATGCCAATCGACGCGGTGGTCACATTTCGGTGCGACACAAGCATGCCCACCAGATTTCTGAAGCAATGCGAATTTTCGCCAATGTAATCGGCGACTATCGACAGCCTGATTGCATCAGATTGGCGATCTCACCACTAGCAACTAGCTATGTTGAGGTGTTCGAAGGTTTTTCACGAATTCGCGACTTGGTTGCGTCGAAAAAATATCTTGAAGTTATAGAAATTACTTCACGTGTCACTTGATTTATCCATTGGTGTGCTCGTAATCCAACGAATGGCACTGGTCATCAGATAACCCAACGGTCGAAAAATTGCCTGTTCAATAATTGGCAAATAGCCGACGCGCAACGGAATTCGCGTCCATGCCGGCAAAGTCGAGACAGTTGCAACCATTAATAGCCAGTAGGCGATTTTCGCCGCACCGGGTAGTGGCGGTTTGAACAGAAGATATTTTGTTGCATCGCGTGACTCGCGAGTGCTCTTCAACTCGGGGCGGTATGAGTCAATCATCGCGCGCATCTCGGCTTCTGTCTCTGGAGGATCAATTACACCGACTGCGCGTGCAACATACGCAGCATCTTTTACATAGCCGTCACGGCCTGCTTGGTCGAGCGGTGCTTTGCTGAATTTTTGGTAGGTATATAGAAACGAATCGATTTCGGCGATATGCACCCATTTCAAAAGATGCGGATCAGTCGCCGAATATGTACGGCCGTCACTAGCAACACCGTTTACTTTTAGGTGCACGGCTTTGACGCGTTCGACGATTCGCTGTGCTTCGTTAGCCGGGCCAAAACTTGTTGCAGCCAAAAAGTCGGCTGTGCGTTGCAATCGACCCCATGGATCTTTTCTGTAATCCGAATAATTCGCGACGCCGGCCATCGCCAAGGGGTGCAGTGATTGCAACAGCAACGCTCGCAAACCACCGATGAACATCGATGCGTCACCGTGCACAAGTCGAATTGGTCGATCTTCGGCAAACCAACGCTCGCCAGGTGCATCCATAATTTCTTGTGTGCGTTTACTTGCGTTTGGTCCGACGACGCGCGCACGCAATTCAGTGGCGATATTTTCGCGGATCCGCTCGATTGAGATTGTTTTACCTAACAGCTTCATAAAGGTTCGTTATATCGTGGCATCTCAAGTGGACATTTGTCTATCTAAACGACAACTACGCTAGATGACATGAGTCATGCCGAGTCAGATGACTTGACAACAAGCGCGAAAATGCCGAGGTGGGTGCCTCGGGCGATTCTGCTGTTTTGGGCTGGTTTCATTGCCACGGTGGTAGTCCGCGAACTCTTTCATCAACTGACCAACTTCTTGATTTTGTTGTTGATCTCGCTATTTTTTGCCTTGGCGATTGAACCCGCCGTAAATCGTCTCGCGGCCCGCGGTTGGTCTCGCGGCTCGGCGACTGGTCTGATGCTGCTCAGTGTTTTTGTCGCTGTCGTTTCTTTTGGTGCGGCGATCGGCACTTTGGTGGCGACTCAAGCCGAAGATCTCTTTGATAATCGCGAACAATATGTAACTGACACGGTTAAATTTCTCAACGACACTTTCGGCACTTCGATTGATTCGCAAAATTGGATTGAATCAATCAGTGACCCAAATGGGTCGGTGCAGAACTTTTTCGAAAATCAGCAAGACCGGGTTTTGGACATTTCACTCGGTGCATTGAGCGGGTTGTTGCAAGTTTTCTCGATCACTTTGTTTGCTTTCTATCTGATTGCTGATGGGCCGAGATTGCGTCGAGCAATTTGTGGTCGACTTCGCGCCGACAAACAGAAAACTGTTCTCGCAGTCTGGAATTTAGCCGTGCAGAAAACCGGTGGATACATTTACTCGCGCGCCTTGCTCGCAGTCATGTCGGCATTTTTTCATTGGATTGTGTTTCAATCAATCGGCACACCCGCGCCCGTCGCACTCGCAGTTTGGGTTGGCTTGATCTCGCAATTCTTGCCGGTGGTCGGCACATATCTTGCCGGTGTGTTGCCAGTGTTGTTGGCATTTTTAGATTCGCCGGTCAAGGCTCTAATCGTGATCATATTTATTGCCGTTTATCAACAACTAGAGAACTTCTTTTTGGCGCCGAAGATTACTGCGCAGACGCTTGAACTTCACGCAGCCGTTGCGTTCGGCGCGGCAATTGCAGGTGGCGCAATACTTGGTCCGATTGGCGCAGTTTTGGCGTTGCCATTTGCGGCGATGGTGCAAGGAATCGTCGGCAACTGGGGTCGGCGGTTCGAAATTATCGATGACCCACTTGTTGGTGTTACTGCCAAGAAGCCGACGAGCAAGAGAAAGTTTTTTAAGAAATAAAGTGCAGAAATTTAATAAAGTTTGTGTTGCAACATTCGTTGCGGTGAGCTTGCTTGGTCTTGCTGCGCAGGCACAAGGCGCCTCGAACGATTCAACGACAACGACAACGCCATCCTCAAACACGACAGCAGGTGGCGACAAGAGTACATTGACTTCGTCGACGACTTCGACGGTTGTGCCGTCGCCGACAGCCGCACAAACGGCGTTGCAGTATCCGACTCGGGCATTGAGGTTTCCGCCTTATACGCGATTGAATCCGCCGCAGTTGCCAAATAAATCTGGCAGTGGACGCAGGGTAATTTATAAAAATAGTTTGCAGTGGGTGTGGGTTGTTGACGCGCAAAACACTGTCGTGCGCGTAATGCCTGTGTCGGGGCGCCGTGGTGTGCCGACATCGGGCGAATACAAAGTCAACAGTCAATCGTTGCGGTCTTACAGTCTTGATTACGAGGGTGTGTGGTTTAACAACATGACTCGCTTTGCGTTAGGACCAGCCGGAGGCAATATTGGTTTTCATGCGATACCCACAAAAAATAGCAAAGTGTTGCAAACCGAAGAACAACTCGGTTCTTTTCAGGGCAGCGGTTGTATACGCATGAGCCCAGCCGACGCCAAATTTATTTTCAATTTTGCCAAGCCCGGCACGAAAGTCGTCGTCCTGCCCTAATGGTCATTCTTTTTTTATTTCTAACCTTTTTTTCGTTTGTCTTAAGTCTTCGGTTTCTGATAACACGAGCCAGAATTTGGCTGAGCATCTTAGGCAGCCTGCTTTTTTCGTCATTTTTCTTATATTTGGCTTTTGCGTTGACCTTGGTAACAAAAGACGGACTTCAATTTGCTATTGGCGTTTCAACGTATTCGGTGATAATAGTTTTTCTAATTATTGAATTTCTGCTGAGAGTGCTTGAAAAGCTTGACGGAGACCAAATCGGCCCGTCGGACAGTGTTCGCCTTGAAAGCGACGGGACTCAGCTGAAAGCAGCAGCATTTTATAACTCTTTCGAATACATTAGCCAACTCGACTCTGCGAAAGTTGACGAAAATTTAAGCCGTGAATTCTGGGATGAACTTACCGCCTACCGAACTGGTGGCATGTTTGATCGAGATCATCGTAAGACTATTTTGGGAAACGCGGACATAAATGGGAAATTCATAAATGTTACCGATGGTTTACGATTCACACCTGGCCAGCCAGCAGACTCAGTTGGCAAAGTCCATCTTTTTGGTGGTTCTACAATTTTTGCTTACGAAGTTACGGATGTGCACACCCCATCGGCTCTTCTGCAGAAACAACTTAATATTTCATCAATCAAGTTTGCAGTTACCAATCATGGTGTTGGCGGTTCGACGATCAGTGATTGTCTGAGGAGACTCAAACTCATAAGTTTGGCCAAGGACGATGTTGTTTTAGTGCTCTTTGGGGATAACGACATCGGAATCAACTCTCCTCGGAAGATAGTAGGCCGTGGAGTTTTCCACGCCATTCCATACTGGGGAAAACTTCTACTAATTTTGAAAAATAATGCAAGAACTTTCAATTGGCTTTTTTTAGAGACCGTTGAGTATCGGTTTACTGATTTGGAGATCAATCCTGATTTGCTGAGCGACACGATCAACGACTATTTACTAATCGGTGAATATCTAAAGAGTCTGAATATTCGGGTGTGCTTTCTTTTGCAACCAAATCTCTACACGAAAGTGCCGATTAGTGAATTTGAGGCTCGCCTTAGGTCAACTTATCCGAAGCATTGGGAGCAAACAGTTGTATCGGGTTATCAAACCCTTCGAAATTCATTAAATACCAAGGCTGACTTTGTGGACATATCTGATGTTTTTGATAATAGGTCTGGTGCTTATTTCTTGGACTGGGCGCATGTCAATTCATCCGGTAACAAAATTATTGCTGATGAGATGTTTAAAGTTTTGAAAGATAGAGAATTAATCTAGTTATGATTTAATCATATGAAATTTTTTCACAAACTACTGAGACTCGTTTTTCGAAGGTATCGAAAAGTTGCAGAGAAACCGGCAGAGCAAGACCCTTTTAACTACCCGCTTTTTTAATGTATTAAAACCGGGCGAGTTCGGTTTTTAGCAAGTCGAGGCCCAGATTGCCGAGGTCGAGTGCATAAGCGTGCCAGGCACGCAAGTCGAACTTGGCGCCGTGTTTGCGCTTGGCGTCGTCGCGCAATGAAAGCCAAACACGCTCACCAAGTTTGTATGAGATTGCCTGTGCTGGCCAACCCAAATAGCGGTTGATCTCTGATTTGTTGAAAGCCTCATCGCTTGAAGAACGGGCAGATAGAAATTCAAGCGCCAAGTCTGGTGTCCATGCTTCGCCGCTGTGCCATTTTGATTCTTTTGGAATCGTGTATTCGCAGTGCATACCGATGTCGACGACGATTCGCGCCGCACGAAATGCTTGTGCATATAAATAGCCGAGTCGGTATTCGGGTTTGCCCAAGAAGCCCAATTCATCCATTAGTCGTTCGGCATAAAGCGCCCAACCTTCGCCGTGGCCGCTGACGAATTCGTTGCGTTGAAAGCGCGAAAGTTTTTCTGAGTTGACCGTCGCCATGCCGATCTGCAAATGATGGCCGGGCACGCCCTCGTGATAAGCGGTCGTCGGTTCGCTCCATAACGGAAACCTTGTGCGACCATTTGCCGGATACCAAGTTCGACCTGGTCGTGAAAGATCTTCACTCGGGGATGTGTAATACATTGCGGCTGCACCACCTGGTGGCGAGATCATTGCTTCAACACGGTGAATTTCTTTGGGAATATCAAAGTGATTTTCGCGAATCAAAAACGACATCGCGTCATCCATCAACTTTTGCAGCCATTCGCGCAGATTTTCTTCTCCCTCGATGCTGTGACTCGGGTCTGTGTCTAGAAAGTTTCGAACTTCGTCAAGCGACATATTCGGGTTAATTTCTTTTGCAGTTTTCGTTAGTTCGGCGTCGAGGCGAGACACTTCGGCAAAACCCCATTCATATGCTTCGCGTGCATCAATGCTCATGCCCATGAAGCGTCGACGGGCTAGTGCGTGTCGATCTTCGCCGACGCCGTTGCGCGGGTCGGCTGCTGGTGCATATGTTTGGCGCAAAAACTTTGCCGTTTGCATCATTGAATTTGATGCATCAACCGCAGCCTCGCGCAGTGCAGTCATTGGTGCGCCATTTACAACACTTGCACTTTCGGCGAACTGTGTAAAGAAACCAGGTGCCGACGGTGTGCCCGCCCAAGTTTCAAGTTGTTCGGCGACAACTAGTGCTTGACGACGCGGGGCAACGATGCTTCGCGACATGCCGAGACTCCAACTTTCGCGCATGCCGGCAAATGCATCGGGCACTGCTTGCATTCGTTCGGCAATCGTCTTCCAGTTTTCGGCGGTTGCAGTTGGCATCAAGTCGAAAATGGCCCGTGCCGAGTCAACATCGCCCGCAATTACGCGAATTGATCGCAAGTGTTCGCCCGCATCAAATTCAAGTGCGGACATCTCAAGCGAGTTTCGCAACACACCAGCAGCCAACCGATCGCGATCAGCCGTCGTATCAAGCGTGTTGAGTTTGCCAAGCGTCGCGCGCGTGATTTCATGTCGTTGTTCGTGACCCTTGGGGCTGAAGTCGGTCATCTCGTGATCATGACCAGCGATGCCGAGTGCAGTTGCGAGGCCGGGGTCGCTCTGCGCAAGTTGCTCGATGTATTGATCTGAAAGTTGATAGACGGGAGAAAGTTGTTCGTTAGATTGCGATTTAGTCATGGCTTTACCTTAGGCAGTTTTCATGTAATGCTCAAAGTATGTCGAATCGGCAACTTGCTTTAGTTACAGGTGCTTCCTCAGGTATCGGTCGAGAGTTTGCGATGATGTTGGCAAAAAATGGATACGACATCGTCGCGGTTGCGCGCCGCCGCGAACTACTTGAGTCTTTAGCCGTCGAACTTCAAGGGTTTGGTGCACAGACGCGAATTGTTGTTGCTGATCTGA
>NSIC01000014.1 GCA_002737635.1 Acidimicrobium sp. | reverse complement strand
GGGTGAAACTCGTCGGCGTTATCGGTTCAGGCATCATGGGTTCGGGCATTGCCGAAGTTATCGCTAAGTCGGGCATTGACGTCGTGATTCGGTCTCGAAGCCAAGAAACTGCGGACGCAACCAAGAACGCAATTGAGAACAGCCTCAAAAAACAAGTCGCCAAGGCAAAGATCACACAAGAACAACTTGACGCGGCAATGGCTCATGTTTGTGTAACCAGCAAACTCGAAGATTTGGCTAACTGCGATTTGATCATCGAATCTGTGGCTGAAGATCTCGCAACCAAGAAAGAACTTTTCACCGCACTTGACAAAGTGGTCAAGCCAAATTGCATCTTGTCGACCAACACGAGCACGCTGCCAGTCATCGAAATGGCAAAGTCGACGAACCGCCCAGACAAAGTCTGTGGTATTCACTTTTTTAACCCGGCAGTGTTGATGCCATTAGTCGAAGTTGTTCGACCGGTTACGGCGAGCGATGAAACAATCGCATTCGCCAATGATTTCGTCAAAGCATGCGCCAAAGATGCAGTACAAGTAGTCGACCGAGCAGGCTTCATCGTCAACGCGTTGTTGTTTCCTTATTTAAATAACGCAATCGCAATGCTCGAAGTCGGCACCGCAACTATGGAAGATATCGATGTGGCTATGAAAGGTGGTTGTAACTTTCCGATGGGTCCGTTCGCATTGCTCGATCTTGTCGGCCTTGACACTTCGGTGGCGATTCTCAACGCACTTCACGCTGAATTTAAATCAGCCAACCTTGAACCCCGACCGATGTTGAAAAAACTTGTTGGCGAAGGCAAACTCGGTCGAAAAACCAAACAGGGTTTCTACAGCTACTAGTTTCAAATCAAATGAACTTCGACGACTTGCCAACAAGTCTCGGCGATTCTGTCTGGGAGTTTCCTGAAAAGGAAAAGTGGCCGCGTCACGATGTCGTTGGTCGGGGCGCCGACCTAGAGCCAGAAACTTTGATCTATGCCTATCGACATGGCGTGTTTCCGATGGTTTCAAATGAAAGAAGTGACGCCGTCAGCGATTTAATTTGGTGGTCACCGCAAACGCGTGCGGTGATTCCACTTGAAGGCTTGAAAGTCTCCCGCACGATGCGTCGTAGTGCAAAAAAATTCGAAATTCGTTTCGATACGCAGTTCGAAAACGTAATGCGTAACTGTGCCGCGCCGCACCGCGACAATGGTTGGATCACCGAAGAGTTCATCGACGCATATGTCAGATTGCATCATCTCGGTTGGGCCCACAGTGTCGAAGTAATCGACGAAAATGGTTTTCTCGCGGGCGGTCTATATGGCTTGCGAATCAACAAATTTTTCGCCGGCGAGTCAATGTTTCACCTTGTGCGCGATGCGTCCAAGGTCGCGCTGATGGCCCTCGTGCAGATCATGAAGTCCTCAAATATGTCGCTGCTCGATGTGCAGTGGCTGACCCCGCATTTGGTGAGTCTCGGCGCGGTTTCTATCAAGCGAGACGAGTATCTGCGCCAACTTGAGATTGCCGTAACCCAATAATTGCGCGCCTAGCCTTAACTAGTGGTGAGCGACTCAATTAAAAAAGCCAATCGCGATGAGCCGTGGGTCATGCGTACCTACTCGGGTCATTCGAGTGCGAGCGCTTCAAACGAGTTGTATCGCACGAATTTGGCTCAAGGTCAAACAGGTTTGTCGATTGCATTTGATCTGCCGACACAAACTGGTTACGACCCCGACCACATTCTGGCTCGCGGCGAAGTCGGCAAAGTTGGTGTACCAGTCGTCCACCTCGGGGACATGGGGACGCTGCTCGATGGCATTCCGCCAGGCGAGATGAATACTTCGATGACGATTAACGCCACTGCCGCCTGGTTGTTGGCGCTGTATGTCGCGAATGCAAACGGGCAAGGCGTTGCAACAAGTGATTTACGCGGCACTACACAGAACGACATTCTCAAAGAATATTTGTCGCGCGGTACATTTATCTTTCCGCCGCAGGCGTCAAAGCGAATTATCGTCGACATGATCGCGTGGTGTGCAAAAAATGCACCCAAGTGGAACCCGATAAATATTTGCTCGTATCACTTGCAAGAAGTCGGTGCCACGCCAGTGCAAGAAATTTCGTTCGCACTGGCAAACGCAATCGACATTTTGGACGCAGTCAAGAGCAGCGGCCAAGTTTCTGAGAAAGAATTTCCGCAAGTGTTTGCATCCATTTCTTTTTTCGTAAATGCCGGCATTCGATTCATCGAAGAAACTTGCAAAATGCGAGCATTCGTAAAATTGTGGGAGCGAATCGGTCGCGAACGGTATTCGATCCAAGACGAACGCGCGTTGCGTTTTAGATATGGTGTGCAAGTCAATTCGCTGGGTTTAACCGAGGCACAACCCGAAAACAATGTGCAAAGAATTGTCTTAGAAATGTTGGCCGTGACGCTTTCTAAAGAGGCACGGGCTCGCAGCGTGCAACTGCCGGCATGGAATGAGGCTCTCGGCTTGCCTCGACCATGGGACCAACAGTGGTCGCTACGAATGCAACAAGTGTTGGCCTTTGAGACCGATCTTTTAGAGTACGAAGACATTTTTGACGGCTCGCATGTGATCGAGGCGAAGACTGCGCAACTTGTTGACCAAGCATGGGCCGAGATGAACGAGATTCTGAGTCTTGGTGGCGCGTTTGAGGCAGTTGAAGCACTTAAGGGTCGACTGGTGCAGTCGATGTCAAGTCGCACAAGCCGAATCGAAAAAGGCGAGCAGCGAGTGATTGGCGTGAATGCATTTGCTCAAACTGCGCAGTCGCCATTGGCTAGCACCGACAATATTTTGAAGGTTGATCCAAAAATCGAAAAACAAATGGTAAAAGAGTTGCAGAAGTGGCGCGATTCACGCGATCAAAAAGCCGTTGATCGTGCACTCGAATCTTTAAAAACTGCCGCGAAAGATTCTTCAAATTTGATGCCACCCTCAATTGAATTGGCGATCGCTGGCGGCACAACAGGCGAGTGGTCGCAAGCACTTCGTGATGTGTTCGGCGAATTTCGCGCTCCGACAGGCGTAGGTGGCGCATCTGGTCGCCACGGTCAACTGTTAGATCATGTAGTCGAATTTGTCAAAACAATTGTCGGTGGTCCACCGAGACTTCTGGTTGCCAAGCCTGGTCTCGACGGCCACTCAAGTGGTGCTGAGCAAATCGCGGTTGCGGCCCGAGATTCTGGAATGGAAGTTGTTTATAGCGGCATTCGTCTTACGCCCGAACAAATTGCCGCTTCGGCACGTGACGAAGATCCCGATGTAATCGGCTTGTCGATTCTTTCTGGTTCGCATCTTGACTTGGTTCCTGAAGTTATGTCGCAACTCAAGAAATTCAAAGTCACCGCAGCTGTAGTCGTTGGCGGCATTATTCCTGAGGGTGATCGCACTCGGTTAAAAAAGTTGGGTGTCGCCGCGATCTATACACCAAAAGATTTTGATATCGCAAGAATTATGCGCGACATTGCTGAATTGACCGTCAACAGTCGCAAAAAATAGATTTACGGCTTCATTGTCGTAGATGGAGCAACCGGAATAAAACCGTTTGCCGGCGGAAAAACCAATTCTTGCCCTGCTTCAACTCGATCTGGGTCTGTGATTCCGTTCATTTCCATGAGTACTCGCATATCAAGGCGATTGGTTTCGGCAATTCCAAATAGTGTGTCACCGAGTTGCACGATGTAACGAATTGGTGCGACAAAAATAGTCGTCGTCACGACAACCGTTATTTCAACTGGCGCAATTGTCGTTGGTGGCGGCGGTTCAATACCGCGTTGGGCAAAAAATAGCGAGAGCAAGCCACTGACTACGGTCACTGCAAGAAGTGATTTTCTTAAGTTGCCGACAAGAAACATGCGTAATGATATTAGGCATGACCGAGACCATCTTCGCGCTCATAGCAACCTCTAGTGTGAGCATATGAAAGTGCTCGCTGCTGTCGATAAG
This sequence comes from Acidimicrobium sp., assembly GCA_002737635.1. Taxonomy (GTDB): domain Bacteria; phylum Actinomycetota; class Acidimicrobiia; order Acidimicrobiales; family Ilumatobacteraceae; genus BACL27. Next base: position 18,880 of record NSIC01000014.1, on the reverse strand, counting down.
TTTCGTGGCACTGCAACCGCGGCACAAGTGGCAACTGCAATTGGACACGCATGTTGGCAACTCGGTCATGATTGTGTTGAGCGACCGCTAGCAGATGGTGGCGAGGGCACACTTGAAGCACTTGGTGGCGCAAATCGCACGACGTTAGTTACCGGACCACTTGGAAAACCAGTGCAAGCACCATGGCGTTTGCATCGCGGTACCGCGATTATCGAGATGGCTTGTGCATCTGGGTTGTTGCTCGCAGGCGGCAAGCAACAAAATGATCCGATCGCTGCGACAACCACTGGCACTGGCGAGTTAATAGACGCTGCTCTTGATCTCGGCGCCAAAAGAATAATCGTTTGTCTCGGTGGCTCAGCAACAACCGACGGCGGTCTCGGTGCGGTCAAAGCAATTCAGACACCGGCCCGACTGAAAGGCGTCGAGTTTGTTGTGGCTTGTGATGTCACGACGCAATTCACCGACGCGGCAAAAGTTTTCGCGCCACAAAAAGGTGCGTCGCCGACTCAAGTGCAATTTTTGACGCTACGACTAGAAAAACTTGTTCAAGATTATCAAGCTAACTACGGTGTAGATGTTTCAAAAATTTCTGGCGCAGGCGCTGCTGGTGGTCTGGCTGGTGGCTTGGCAGCGCTCGGTGCTCAACTTGTGCCTGGCTTCGATCTCGTTGCCGAAGAAGTCGAACTTGATGTGTTGTTGTCCGACATCGACATGATTATCACCGGTGAAGGTTTTATGGATAACGAGAGTTTCGCCGGCAAAGTTGTCGGCTCAATGGCCGAACTCGCTACTGAACGAAAGATTCAAATAGCGGCAATCTGCGGCGAGATTCACCCCGAGGTGCGTTCGCAAATCGCCAGCGTGAGCCTTGTCGAAACTTTCGGTCGTGAAGAGGCTTTTGCAAGACCGTTACATTGCATCGAGCACGCTGCACTGCAAATTTTGCGCGAAATTACGCGCTAACGCTTTAGTTGGTTAGCGAATTTTGATAATGGGCGCTTAGCCCGTCGTCGTCGTCACGGCAGGTACGGCTGGCACGCTGACTGCGGCACCAGTTCCTAGCGGTTTGCCCGCGAGATCAGTGCCGAGAAGGATCATGACTGTTGCTTCACCAAGATTTCCGGTTTCAGTCGGTATCGGCTCAGGCATCGCTGCGATGCCAACTCCGCCGAGTGCATTTGCCACGGCGGCAGCAGCCTGTTCGCTGCCCAACAAATAGTAGACAACAGTCACTGTTTGTTTTGGAGTTATCTCACTCTTATTGTTTGCTGGCTGAACGATGTATCCACGACCTTGAAGTTCAGTCGTCAACTGTCCTGCACTTCCAGAAATGCCTGATGCATTCGTCACCTGAATTTTAAATGAGGTCAAAACCAGAGTTGTAGGCACTGCAACTTCACCAACCGTTGTTTGCGTTGGGTCAACCGTTGTTTCGGTTTGAACAACTGCTGCAGGTCCGGTTTGGTCGCTACGAATGTCTCGAAGAATAAAGAATCCAAGCAACACGGCAAGTACAGCAATGATTATCGACAGCGTCGAGTTCACATTTGTGGTACCACTTGATTGGCGACGGTCAGAAGGGGCGCGACGAGGGCGTGATTGTTCTTGGCTCATACCTATATAACTTACCTCTAACGAGTTGCCTCATTTAGGTTTTGAGCCGAGGGTGGGGATTGAACCCACGACCTACCGCTTACAAGGCGGTTGCTCTGCCACTGAGCTACCCCGGCGTCGTTATTGCGCGTTCAGTGTACGGTCGAATTCGCTACCTCGACGATCATTCGTTACCGCGTCGAGATCTAACAATCTCATAAGTTGCAAGCGCTGCAGCGACAGAAACATTAAGCGATGACAGCGAACCCAACATCGGAATATTGACTAGCAGGTCGCATCTTTCGCGTGTCAGCCTGGACATTCCGGCGCCCTCTGCTCCTAAAACCAGACAAATCGACTCTTTGGCAAATTCTGTGACATCAAAGATACTTTTCTCCGCGGCATCGTCGAGTCCGACGATGAACACCCCAGATTGTTTCATTTCTACAAGTGCACTCGGTAAGCCACCGACGACACACATATTTAAATATTCGATTGCGCCGGCAGATGATTTAGCAACAGTTGGCGTGATGTGAACCGCGCGATGACGAGGCAAAATTACGGCGTCGACTCCTGCGCCGTCACAGCAACGCAAAATTGCGCCAAGGTTTCCGGGGTCGGTGACGCCATCAATCGCCACGAGCAACAAAGGCGTGTCGCGCGACTCAACCAACAAGTCTGCAAGCAAAGTTTCTTCGATCGAGTCGGCTTTGGCGAGTACACCTTGGGGTGCTTCGCTTCGCGCTTCGCGCTCGAGTTCGCGGCGCGAAACATTCATTACCTGCACGCGTTGATCGCGAGCCAGATCTAAAATATCTTCAATAACCGGACTGGCTTCAATGTCGCTGGCGATCCAAATTTCGCGAATTTTGCGGCGCTGGCCAAGCAAAAGTTCGCGCACGGCCTGTCGGCCTTCGATCTGCTCGCCACCAAGTCCGTGATCTTTTTGTGATGGGCGATTACTGCTGGCGTAGCGATTAGAGCGACTGGCAACGTTGATGTGCTTCGGACTATTTGGATTGCGTCGCTTTGAACCGCTACTCGCGTATCGATTATTGGCGCGACTACTTCGCTTGTTTGACTTTGGCTCTTTTGGCATGGGTACAGATTTCTATTTTGTTTGTGTCACTACTGCGACTGCCCAACATGCAATGCCCTCGGCGCGACCGAGTGCACCGAGGCCTTCTGCGCGTCGACCCTTAACCGTGACCGGCGCACCAACTGCAAGCGAAAGTTTTTGCTGCATTTCGTCACGATTGGGGGCGATCTTGGGCTGTTCACAGACAATGCTGCAATCAACATTGCCAATTTCAAAATTGTTTTCTCGGGCCATTTTTGAGACCAATTCAAGCAACTTGATTGAATCAACATTTTTATATTTGGCATCAGTGTCTGGAAAGTGCTCACCGATATTGCCAAGGCCACACGCACCAAGAATCGCTTCGGCTGTCGCATGGGCGACAACATCAGCATCGCTGTGGCCGATCAGTCCGCGTTCATCCTTGAAATGAACGCCTCCCAGAATGAGTTTTCTGTCGTCGCTTGTGTTATCGGTGAAGCGATGAATGTCAAAGCCTTGACCAACTCGCACTCGCATTGTCATGGTTAAATTCTTACACTTCGCCACGCGAGATTGCGCGAGCCCAATTTAAGTCTTCAGGTGTCGTAATCTTGCGGTTCAATGGATCGCCGATCACAACCACAACTCTTCCACCGTTCGATTCGACCAAGGTCGAGTCATCAGTACTTTCAGGATTATTTTCGTGTGCACTTCGTAACGCCATCGCTCTGAACGCCTGCGGAGTTTGCACGGCCACGAGTCGGCTTCGATCAGGTGTTGATGTAACTGCGTTCGAAGTATCGACGAACTTGATTGTGTCGACCACTGGCAGACCAGGCACCGCGCCATCGGCGCCACTGCATACTGCGTCGATGACTTCGTCAAACAAAAATTCAGATGCAAACGGTCGTGCGGCATCGTGGACGCAAATGATCGTTGCGTCGCGAGGTACGGCGGCCAAACCACATCTGACCGAAGCGCTTCGAGTTGAACCACCGGTAACACCGCCTTCGAGTTGGGCCTGCTCGGCGGGCAACACGACAACAATCCCGTCACTCGATACCTTGGCAGTTTCAACGGCCCAGTCGACGACTCGGCGCTCGTTAATTAGTGCAAATTGCTTTGGGCTACCAAAGCGGGTGCCCGAGCCGGCGGCGACGATAATCGTCCAGATTTTCTCACCTGCTCGTTGTTTTGAGACGGTGTTCACGCCTATTTAGGGTAGTACCGTCAATACCTTATGGGACACGATGAACTACTAAAAGGCAGTGAGTTTTTTGCCGAGACATCTGACGAAGTTCTGGCGCTTATCGTCGCGCGCGCTGAAACAAAAAATCTGCAGCGTGGCGATGTTCTTTTTAACGAAGGCGACAATCCAGAATCGATGTACATCGTGCTCTCGGGGCGAATCGCAATCGCGATCGGCAACCGACCACTCGATAGTCGCGAGAGCATGCTCGCACTCATGGAGCGCGGAGATTTGTTTGGCGAACTTGGTTTGCTTGATGGCGGCGCACGTAGCGCGATGGCGCGAGCAATCGAATCGTCATCTGTGTTGCAGATTTCTTACAAGACGGTGCGCGAACAACTTGAATCAAACCCTTCGATGCTGTGGGGTGTGATCAAACTCTTGGCAAAGCGCTTGCGAACCATGGATGAAGTTTTGGCAGACAGCGTGTTTCTCGACGTCACCGGTAGAACCGCTAAGCGACTGCTCGAGTTATCTGGTGGTAAAGATGAGTTCGTCTTGCCGATCACCCAAGAAGAACTTGCCGGCATGGTCGGTGCATCGCGTGAACGAGTCAACAAAGCGATCGCCAGTTTCATTCGCCTCGGGTGGATCGAACAGCATGATCGGCGCTATCGCATTTTAATGCGCGCGAAACTCGAGTTTCGCGCCACTTAAAAACTCAGCCGACGAGCCAACTCTCGGCTCGACTGAATGCATCGGCTGCATCTTGCGCACGGTGAGCTGGTCGTGATGCATCGTGGGCAAAAGCGTGCTCGGCATCTGGGTAAATCTGTAGTCGCACATTAAGTTTCGCTAACTCGGCAACATCAGCAGCCGGTGTGTAGTGGTCTTTGCCGCCGATAATTGCCAATACACGGTCTGTATTTTTCGCGGCTAGATATTCGAGCGGCTCACCTTGTGTCGGGCTCTTCCATGCATCAGGAATTGTGATCATGCCATAAAAAGAAACGATTTTTTTAAATCGATCTGAGCAAGCCGATTTGAAGCAATACATCCCACCCATGCAAAAGCCGATCAACCCGACTTCGGTCGCGCCGAGTGCATCTGCCGCTTCGTGCAGATCGCGCAAGTGCTTTTCGTCATCGAGTGAAGAAACTGCGGCAAATCGCGGTTCGATTTCTGGACCAAGTTCTAAGTTCGCAAACGGCTCGACCGCACACACGACCATTTTCCATTCAGTTGCGAGGCGCTTGACAAGATCGTCATAAAGAGTACGCAAGCCAAAAATATCTGGCGCAATCACCAAGCCCATTTTTGGATTGATTACCGACTTGTCAATTTCGCAGGCGGTGCCAGACGGCAATGTGATTCGCATTCAATAAGTATGCCCAATATTCGTGCCCGTATTTTGGTCAGTGAGACCTGCGGTGAGTCTCGGGGTTGCATCTGCGGTGAAGTCAGTTTTCAACGATTTGAGGCATGACCCAAAATATAGATTCACCACAAATTGTTTGGAGCCCTGGGCTGAGTCAGCGGACCAACAGCCCAGTATCGAAATTAGTCAAAGAGTGGCAGTTGATTAGTTCTCGTCACAATGAAGTTGATGTAGTCAACTCTTGGAAACTGCCCGGCGGCAAGGTTGCAAATTTGGATCAAGTTTTGGTTCGCGCGGGTTTCAACACTGCACGCGATGACTCACAAGGCGATAGCTATTTATGGTTGTTGGTCAAGCGAGCAAGTGACGAAGAACTTGCCGCACGCATTGTGTTGCAGCGAATTTTGCCACCACTTGTTGCGATTGCTCGCCGTCGTGGACAAATTATCGACGGCGGAATCGACGCGGCGATAGCAGAAGTTTTGCCGACTGCATGGACAGTTATTCGTCAGTATCCATGGCACCGTCGGCCAAATAAAGTTGCGTCGAACCTCGTCCTAGATAGTGAATATTTTGCGTTCGTACAAGCCAACCGCGCGAAAAGAATAAAAGTGTTCGCCGTTGAACCAAACTTGTTGGGCGAATTAGTGGCCGAACCCGAAGCAAATGAGTTTGCTCCAGAAGTGAGTTTAGAAAATCTGATTAGTTTGGCGATTAGCCAAGGCATCGAACCACGACATATCGAAGTTCTGCGTGCGGTCGCGAGCGGCCAGACTGCCGCAACAATCGCCAAGCATTACGGCATCGCTGAGCGAACCGCTCGTGCATGGCGCGCCGTGGCGATCAGCGAGTTGCGTGCACGAACGCGGTGTGCGGTGTGAGTTTTGTCTTGCGCAGGCGCAAACTATTTGTAACCACAAAAATGCTCGATAGTGCCATTGCCAAGCCTGCCCACATTGGGTTCAAATAACCGAGTGCCGCAAGCGGTATCGCCGCAGTGTTATAAGCAAACGCCCAAAACACATTTGTCGTGATTGTGCGCAACGTTGCACGCGACAACAAAATTGCATCAGCAACTAGGCGCAAGTCGCCACTAATAATCGTCAGGTCGCTCGCGTGCATCGCCACATCGGTGCCCGTGCCCATCGCCACGCCGACGTCGGCTTGTGCGAGCGCCGCGGCATCGTTGACACCGTCGCCAACCATTGCGACTGCGTAACCACGCTGTTGCAAGTCGGCCACGACGCGAACTTTTTCGTCGGGCAGAACGCCTGCAATTACATGTTGTTCGTCATTTTCGATGCCGACTTGAAGTGCAATTGCTGCGGCAGTTGCATCATTGTCGCCCGTCAACAAAATAGAGCGAAGACCGAGCTTGTTCAGTTCGCCAATCGCTTGCGCACTAGTTGGCTTTGGCTGATCGGCCACGACACATACACCTTTCACGAGGCCATCAATAACGACAAGCACGGCGGTGTTTCCTGCGCTTCGCGACTGCGTCAGCGCTTCGCGCAGATCACCAGGAATAACGATCATCGAACTGCTGAATAGCGACTCGCGACCAACCATAACTTTTCGTGATTCAACGATGCCTGAAGTGCCCATGCCAGGCGAAGACACGAACTCGCTGACGCTCGGCAATGCACCGAGTTCTTTACGTGCTGCTGTTGCAATCGCGCGAGCAACAGGGTGTTCACTGGCGTGTTCAAGTGCGCCCGCAAACCTGAGAACTTCTTTTCGCTCTGTGCCTCGAGCAACGACGATATTGACAAGTTGCATCACGCCAGTTGTGATCGTGCCGGTTTTGTCGAATACGACGGTGTCAATGCGTCGTGTGCTCTGTAACACATCGACACCTTTAATTACGATGCCCATTTGTGCGGCGCGACCACTGCCAACCATCAACGCAGTTGGTGTTGCTAGACCTAGTGCGCACGGGCAAGCGATAATCAAAACTGCAACTGCTGCCGTAAACGCATGAGTTGTCGAGTCGCCCAAGAAATACCAAGCAACGAATGTTGCAATTGACAAACCAATGACAGTCGGCACAAAGACGCCACTCACGCGGTCGGCAAGTTTTTGCACTGGCGCCTTTGTTGTTTGAGCGTCACGCACCAATCGGGTAATTTGCGCAAATGTTGTTTCGGCACCAACATGCGTTGCGCGGGCGATCAACCGACCAGTGAGGTTCACGGTGGTGCCAACAATTTTGCTGCCAGGTGCGACATCTGTTGGCACGCTCTCGCCAGTCAACATCGAGACATCCAACGACGAGTTGCCTTCGACGACTAGACCATCGGCCGGAATTATCTCTCCTGGCCGCACGACCATCAAATCACCCACGCGCACGAGTGAAGCGTCGATCGTTTGCTCTTGAGAGTCGCGTATCACTGTTGCAGATCTTGCGTTGAGTGCGAGTAATGATCGCAATGCATCGCCGGCACGATTTTTTGCCCGCGCCTCGAAGTATCTGCCGGCAAGCAGAAACACAGTGACTGCAACCGCCACCTCTAAATAGATGTGTGTGCTGTCACCAGACTTCATCACCATGTTCGTCATGCTTGAGGTGTGCGATGAGCCGCGGTAGATATGTTCAACGGCATCACCCCAGACGATCACCCATAACGACCACGCGGTTGAAGCAAACACACCAATTGAAATCAGCGTGTCCATCGTGGTGGCGCGATGGCGGGCGTTCATCAGCGCGGCACGGTGAAACGGCCAAGCGCCCCAAGTGACAACCGGAATACTCAATGCAAGTGCGAGCCACTGCCAGTTTTTGAACTGCAATGCCGCAAACATCGAAATAATCACCACAGGAAGACCAAAAATTATTGACGCGGTAAGTCGGGTCTTTAGCATCGACACACGCTCGCTAACTTCGGCCTCGAGCATTTCGGTGGTTGTGTTTTCAAGCAGGCGAGCGTTGTAGCCAAGTGATTTGACCGTCTCGATTATCTCGTTGGCGCTCGTCTGTTGATTCGAGAAACTGACGCGTGCAGATTCGGTGGCGTAGTTGACAGTTGCCCGCACGCCTTCAATCTTGTTGAGTCCTTTTTCGATGGTCATTGCACATGCGTTGCACGACATGCCGGTCAGGCTCAGATCAAGGAGTTCTTCAACCGATTGTGTATTCATTGATTCTTCAATTCTCGCAGGTAAAAACGGGTTTCACCCCCACTTAGATTGGCCAAAGCGATAACCAACACTGCGAACGGTTTCGATCAGGTTGGCGTGCTCTTCACCAAGCTTGGCGCGCAGTCGTCGAATGTGAACATCTACAGTTCGGGCGCCGCCGTAATATTCATAACCCCAAACCCGAGAAAGCAAGACTTCGCGGCTAAAGACTTTTCCGGGGTTTTGCGCCAAGAACTTCAACAATTCGTATTCCATATATGTCAAATCAAGTGGTGTGCCACCAAATGACGCCTGATAGGTCTCGGTGTTAAGTATCAATCCGCTGTATTCGATTAGTGATTCGCGTGACACAGACATCTCGGTATAAAACAAATGGCGCAGGCGCGAGTCAAGTTCGCGCGGGTGAATCGGCGCCAGACAAAAGTCGTCAAACAATTCGTCGCGCATTTCAAGATCTGCAAGTTGTGCGCCGGTCACCAAGACGATGGTTCGATCGGCGCGATTTTCACGACGACGCAATGCACGACAGATTGCCCACGCAGACTCTGGGTCTTGGCTGCAATCAACTACCGCGCCAAACCAACCCGAACTTGGCTCAAGGTTGTCTATCGCCTGGCTTGAGTTGACCGCTTTCCATGAATAGCCCGACAAATCGAGCGTCCGTGCTACATCAATCGGCGCCGGATCAGGAAATACTGCGAGCAGTTTTTCGTCGTTTTTAGTCATCGTCGAATTTAGAGTGATCGAAGGTAGCGATTTAGTTCATATTGGCTGATGTGCGTTTTATAGCCACGCCATTCGGCTCGCTTATTGCGCAAGAACCATTCAAAGATGTGTTCACCGAGTGCTTCTGCCACGAGTTCTGATCGCTCCATCACTCGCAGAGCATCTGAAAGTGACTGCGGCAGTTGCTCGATGCCGAGTTTTGCCAACATATCGTCGCCCATTTCAAAGAGGTTTGAGTCTGCTTCGGTCGGAAGTTCGTAACCTTCTTGGATGCCGCGCAAACCCGCAGCAAGAATCACAGAGAATGCGAGATACGGGTTGCACGCGGGGTCGGGCGATCGATATTCGATGCGCGTGGCTTGCTCACTGTTTCGCTTCTGAATCGGCACGCGAATGAGGCCACTGCGATTGTTGCGTGCCCACGAAATGTGCACTGGTGCTTCGAAGCCCGGCACAAGTCGCTTGTAACTATTTATATTTTGGTTTGTCACGGCGGTGATCTCTGCGGCGTGACGCAGAAGACCAGCCATAAATTGTTTTGCCGTGACCGACAAGTTGTACGGGTCGTCGTTGTCGTGAAAGGCATTTTGTTCATCTTTGAACAGACTCAGATGAAGATGCATGCCGGAACCTTGCACGCCTTCAAGTGGCTTGGGCATGAAAGTTGCGTGCACATTGTGTAGCGCTGCTATTTCTTTGACGACAAGGCGAAACGTCATCACACTGTCGGCCATCGTCAATGCGTCTGTGTGTCGAAGATCGATTTCATGCTGGCTCGGTGAGTCTTCGTGAAAGCTGTATTCAACTGGAATGCTCATCGTCTCGAGTGTTCGAATTGTCTCTTTGCGCAACGAGCTTGTGATGTCGTTGCTCGTCAGGTCGAAGAAACCGCCCTCGTCAAGTGGCACTGGTCGTGAATCAACTTTCGGTGGGTCAAAATAAAAATATTCGATGTCTGGTGCGACATAAAACTGATAGCCAAGTTCTCGAGCGTTGTTTAGGTTGCGTCGCAACACCTGTCGCGGATCGCCGTCGAATGCAGTGCCATCAAGTTTGGCGATGTCGCAAAACACTCGTGCTTCGGCACCCTTCGGGTCGACCCACGGCAATACTTCAAAAGTGTTGGGGTCGGGCAGGGCCAAAACATCACTTTCTTGCACTCGACTAAAACCGTCGATTGCTGAGCCGTCAAAACTCATTCCGTCGTTGAGCGCGTTCTCCATTTCGGCTGGGCTGATGGCGAAACTCTTGAGGTTGCCGAGGACATCGGTGAACCACAAGCGAATGAGGCGAATGCCACGCTCTTCAACGGTGCGAAGAACATAGTCGCGTTGCTGTTCAATCATTTCAGCACTCTTTTCGCTTGATCGGCATAAATACAGTCTGCCGCCGCAACGGCGAGTTTCACTCGGGTTACGGCTGCAGGACTATTGGGTTTTGGGATTACGAATTTCTAGTTACTACTTCTTCGTCTTTTTCTTGGTGCTTGCCTTGGCGCCTTTTTTACCCTGTTTTTTGCCCGTGCTCTTCGTTGGCGATGACTGTCCGCAAACCGTTTCGAGAATTAGCTGAGTGACAACATACGGATCCATGTTTGCATTTGGGCGACGATCTTCGGCGTAGCCCTTTTGGTCGCGAGCAACCTGCCAAGGAATTCGCACCGACGCACCACGGTTTGACACACCGTAACTGAACTTGTTGTATGGCGCAGTTTCGTGTTTGCCGGTCAAGCGGCTTTCAATGTCGTGTCCGTAGTTGCTGACATGCTCATTAATTCGTTTGCCGAGTGCTTTACACGCGTCATCGATTGCTTTGTAGTTTGAGCGCATTGCCTTTGTCGAGAAATTGGTATGGCAACCTGCGCCGTTCCAGTCTCCTTTTTGAGGCTTTGCATCAATCGAGATGACCACGTCGTAATCTTCGGCGATGCGATGCAACAACCATCGTGCAACATGCAATTCGTCGCTGACTTGAAGCGCATCAACCGGCCCAATTTGAAATTCCCATTGACCGGGCATTACTTCGGCGTTTGTACCCGAAATATGTAGACCGGCTTCAAGACACATCTCGGTGTGAATCTCGACAATATCGCGACCCATCACGCGACCTGCACCGACGCCGCAATAGTAAGGACCTTGCGGAGCAGGTTCGCCAGAAAGTTCTGGGAAACCAAATGGGCGACCGTTTAGTCGCATCATCGTGTACTCCTGTTCGATGCCGTAGATCATTTTTTGATCGGCATATCGCTTTGCAGTTTCAGCACACAGCGCACGCGTGTTTGTCGGATGCGGCTTGCCGGTCGAAGCAACAAGCACCTCGCACATCACAAGAACATTTTTTCCACCACGAATCGGATCTTTACAACTGAACACTGGATTCAAAATGCAGTCCGATGCTTCACCAGTTGCTTGGTTTGTCGACGAACCGTCGAAACCCCAAATCGGCAATGCCTTAGTGCCATTTTCGATGACCTTTGTCTTTGATCGCAATGTTGGGGTTGGTTCGACGCCGTCAATCCAGATGTACTCAGCTTGATATGCCATTTAGTTTCCTCTCAATCCTGAAAATGCCACGCTGGCAAATTCTTAACCTTTCCAGTTTTGCCGATGGTCGTTTCTCGGCCATTGCCCGTTTGTAAACGGAGTGTGAAGTTTTTGCTAGGTAGCCTGATTATGTGGCCGAATTTGCCGAACTTCGCGTTGGGCTTGCTCAAATCAACCCCATAGTCGGTGCTTTGCATGAAAACGCGACCAAGATTTTGGACTACTACAAACAAGCCGTAGAGGCTGACTGTGATGTGGTTGCGTTTCCTGAACTATCTATCACTGGTTATCCGCCCGAAGATTTAGTGTTGAAACAGGGCTTTGTTGCGGAGAACAGAAAAGTTCTCGACGAAATCTTGAAGTCAATCGGCGACACTTTTGCGGTTATCGGTTTCGTTGATCAAGGCCAAGACTCGGATGAGATTTACAACGCCGCGGCGATTTGTCAAAACCAAAAAGTAGTTGGCGTGTATCGCAAACATTTGTTGCCGAACTACAACGTTTTTGATGAGCAACGATATTTCATGCCGGGTGTTCATAATCCGCTATTTACTATCAAGGGTGCTTGCGTCGGTGTGACGATTTGTGAAGACATCTGGGATGCGCAAGGACCAGTCTCGGTTCAGGCTTCGTTGGGCGCCGTATTAAACCTGAACATCAACGGTTCGCCGTTTCATGCGGGCAAGATTGGCGCGCGGCGTGAAATGTTGAGTTCGCGTGCACGCGACGGCGAGTGTGTTGTTGCCTATGTCAACCAAGTAGGTGGACAAGACGAACTCGTGTTTGACGGTGGCTCGATGATCTTGGCTGCCGACGGCACAATCGTGGCGAGTGCGGCGCAGTTTGTCGAAGAGTTGTTGATCTGTGATTTGGTTTTGCCCAAGTCGAAGTCAGTTGCTGCACCACAACAATCGCGTGGCCAAATTGCTGAGCCACTCGACGAAGACGCACAGATCTTTGCCGCACTTGTGTTGGGCACGCGAGATTATGTTCAAAAAAATGGCTTCAAAGATGTCGTGCTCGGACTTTCGGGTGGCATTGACTCGGCATTGGTTGCTGCAGTTGCAACGCAGGCACTTGGTTCAGAACATGTGCACGGCGTGGCGATGCCTTCTCGTTATTCTTCGCCAGGTTCGTTAACCGACGCCGAACTTTTGGCGCGCAACTTGGACATCGACATTCAAACAATTTCAATTGAGCCCGCGTTTAGTTCTTATCTTGAAGCGCTGGCACCGAGTTTTGCAGGTCGTCGTGCAGATTTAACCGAAGAAAACTTGCAGAGCCGGGTTCGCGGCACCACCCTGATGGCACTTTCAAATAAATTCGGCTGGATGGTCTTGACCACCGGTAACAAGAGCGAAATCGCAGTTGGATATTTCACTTTGTATGGCGACTCGGTTGGTGGTTATGCAGTGATAAAAGATTTGTTCAAGACAAAGGTTTATGAGGTCTGCGCATATTTCAACCAGCAGAGTGGTCGAGAATTGATACCCAATTCGATAGTCAACAAAGCGCCTTCGGCAGAATTGCGACCGGACCAACGTGACGATCAGAGTTTGCCACCTTACGAAGTATTAGATCCGATTCTTGAGTTGTATGTCGAAGATGATTTGACGGCGCAGCAAATTATCGAACTCGGTTACGACTCGGAGTTGGTAAAACGCATCGCACGACTAGTCGACATGAACGAATACAAGCGCCGCCAAGGTGCGCCGGGTGTGCGAATCAGCACAAAAGCATTCGGCAAAGATCGTCGACTGCCGATTACGAACAAATTTTCTGGCTAGAAAACCAGTTTCGTCTAGTTGTGAACCAGTCCGCCGCGTCGGTGGTATGAGTAGATCAACAGCGTCGCAACACCGGCGCTAGCAGCGCCGATTAATGACGGCAGGGCGATGCCGTTGCTTGATTCATAGGCGCGTGTAGCGACAAGGCTCATCACACCGCGACCGAGTGTGCCAGCGCCGATGACAAGACCGAGACCACTGCCAGGTCTTTTTGGTACGAGATGAGTAGCGAGAGGCAACATACTGACCACTGCAAACTCGAAACCCAGAATATAAATGAGTAGTGCAATCAAGCCCAGCACGAGATTGTTTGACACGAACCAAAGCGCGAGCCCGCCTGGCACCATGATCAGACATCCGATGGCGATACTTTTTTCTTTGCCCCAGTTATCTGTCTTGCTGGCGCTGGTGATTGACGCGTAAAGCTCGACGACACCGAAACTAAAACCGACGGCGGCGATGCCGATCGCGCCGAAACCAAATTCATCACCGAGCCAGGCGCCAAAAGTTATGAAGATGCATTGACTTGCGCACATCGTGGCAAACATCGTCGCCACAACTAGCCAACCGCGGCCGCTCAACCGCACACCATCATCAGCGACCCGAGAAGAAACTTCATGCTCTTCTGCTTTGATTCGAGATGCAATGAATAACAGTGAAATTGCAGTGCCGAAAACACCGGCGATGAACCCTGCGCGCCAACTGCTGAGTGCGGTGATTACCCCCATCAGCGAAACACCCAGCAGAAGACCCAGTGCCCACGAAATCTCGGTGATGCCGATGTAGCGACCGCGCTTTTCATAAGGCACATGATCCGAGATCCAACCAGACATGCCGAGATCAAAGAAGTTTTTCGTGACGCTAATCAGAGTCACACCAAAAGTGAAGACAAAAATATTCGGCGAGACTCCGGCGAGAAGCGCGCCAAGCCCGATGCCAATGAGACCCGCGATCATTGCGATTCGCCGTGACAAATAGTCGACGAACCTACCGATGAACGGCGAGAGCAGACCTGAAAGTTCTGAGATCGTTAGGGCGATGCCGATTTCAGAAAGCGAGATGTCAAAATCTTTGGCGATGATCGCCACAAACGGTGGGGTGAAGCGGTAGCACGCATTGGTGGTTAGTCGCGCGCCGGTGAGAAGTGTGATGTTGTTCTTGACGAGCGCCGAGAACGAATCATCAAGCCAGCGACTGAGCACGAGGCTCAACGCTACAACTATTCGTTACAGCGATTCGCTTGAGTTGAGTTCGCCGATAACGGCAACGATGCGACCCGCGCGCAGTGTATTTTCGGCATCGACTTCGAACCAACTGCCGCCGAGGTTTTCAAGACGATTATCTGAAACTTTTAGTTCACGGCGCAGTGTCCGAATCACACCACTATGGCTGATGACGAGCGCCTGACCGCCACGACATTTGTCGGCAATGTCGATTAGTGCGTCAGTCATGCGCTGCACGACGCTGATATTTGGCTCAAAGTCTTCGGGTTGGCGGCGCGAGTCTAAAAACCCCGGCCAGCCAGCCTCGATCTCCGCATATGTCAAACCTTGCCACGGGCCAATATGCGACTCTTTGAGACGGTCGTCTATATGAAAGTCGGCGATGCGTTTGTGCTCGGCGATTATCTCGGCGGTGCGAAGAGCTCGTTGCAAAGAACTTGTCGCGATCAAATCAAAAGAACCGAGTTTGAGTGCCGCCTGTTGTGCTTGTTTAATGCCTTCGGGCGTGAGCGCGATGTCTGCCTGACCTTGCCATCGACCCTGGACGTTCCATTCTGACTGTCCGTGACGAAGCACCAACAAGCGAGTTGTCGATTTTGCGGTCTGAACTGAATTGGACACTCATCGCAGGGTAGTGGCTTGGATAACCTGACTGCATGGCGCGTGTGAGACTTTTTGCCTCGGCCCGACAAGCCGCGGGTACTGCGAGCGATGAAATCGCTGGGCGAACCGTAGATGAAGTTTTGCAAGTAGCCGCCGAGAAATTCGGTGCTGACTTCGTTGCCGTGTTGAAGACATGTCGAGTCTGGTTGAACGGTGAAGAAGCAATTGGAACCACAGCCGTGGGCGATGCCGACGAGGTCGCGATTTTGCCCCCAGTCTCGGGTGGTTGTGCGATCCTTACCGAGTTTGCGATCAGCACAACATGACAGATTTGGTCGACCCTGGTGCAATGACGACCGCCGAGTTGCGCAGTGCGCGCGCGGCCTTGCAGATGCAAGAAGATGTGATTTCGTTTGTTCGTCGCATGGCTCAAGGGCGTTGCGATTTGGCTCGAGACGAACAGCGCCGCCGTACTGACGGCACGCCTGCATCAGGCATCAGTGTTTCAGATATTGCCAATGTATTCGGACAAGAAGGCGGTGGCGGTTCGTCAAGACCACCGCGTGAAACAAATATTTCTGCTGATCACGAATTAGTCGTTGAACTTGAAAAACTTTGTGAGCGCGTTGGTTTTGGTGAGTTGCGCACACTTGCTGACGATTCGCTTGAAATGGCGGTGACTGAAATCGAAAAGTTCGAACTTGCCCGTTCGGCAGAGCGCAAAAATTTGTTTGCCAAAATTGATGCGCTGACAACTGAATTAGTCAAGCGATACAAAGACGGCGGCGCCAATGTTGACTCACTATTAACTGATTAGTAACTAGTAAAAACCTTCGGTAGAGGTAAAACCCGACTAGAGCGATAGGTTTTATAGACAAATGCAGCGCGTTGCGGTCATTTCAATGCACACTTCACCTCTGGCACAGCCAGGTGTCGGTGATGGCGGTGGCATGAATGTTTATGTCCGTGAACTCGTTTCGGCGATGGCTCAAAAAGATGTGCAGTGCACCACATACACGCGGGCGTGGCGTGAAGGTTTGCCCAAAGTCGTCGAAGTCGAACCGAATCACAAGATCGTGCACATTGAAGCCGGTCGATTTGATCTTTCAAAAGACGAACTACTTGATGTCGTTGATTTATTTACGCAGTTAGTTGCCGATGACATTGAATCGTCTGGCGGTGCCGATGTGTTGCACGCCAATTATTGGTTGTCGGGTCTTGTCGGGCATCGACTTAAACACCAACTCAACTTGCCATTAGTTACGACATTTCATACATTGGCTCGCGTCAAATCACTTGGTGGCGACACAGAGTCTGTTGTTCGTGAGCGAGCAGAACTTGAGATCATCGGTTGCGCCGATGCGATATGTGTGAGTTGCCCCGAAGAGTTGAGTCAATTTCGTGCGCTTTACGGTCAATCACCAGGTGTCGTGACCGTTGCGTCGCCAGGTGTGGCAACTGCATTCTTTTCACCGGGTGATCGCCAGGGTGCACGACGCGCACTCGGCTGGGGAAACAAACCATTGATGTTGTTCGTTGGTCGCATTCAGCCGCTTAAAGGCGTCGATGTCGCAGTTAAGGCACTAGCAAAACTTGAGAACAAAGACGCCGAATTGATGATCGTCGGCGGCGCCAGTGGTTCTTTTGGTTCAAGCGAGTCGGCGCATGTGCGCAAACTCATTTGTGATTTACAACTCACTGGTCGAGTACATTTCGTCGAGCCTCAGCCACACCATTTGCTTTCAACTTATTATCGTGCCGCCGATGTCGTGTTGGTGCCGTCGCGAAGCGAAAGTTTTGGCCTCGTTGCGCTAGAAGCGGCAGCCTGCGGTGTACCAGTTGTTGCGAGCGCAGTTGGTGGGTTGCTCAATTTGGTCGAGCATCAGCAAACAGGTTTCTTGGTGAAAGATCGCAACCCGGACGAGTTCGCGAAATATGTCGACCAGTTGCTGGCGGATCCGCTGTTGGGTTTGACGATCGGTAACCGCGCCGCACAGCGCGCCAAAGATTATTCGTGGTCGGCAACTGCAGACAGCGTGATTGGTGTTTATCAGGCGCTTCTTGTCGGGCAACTAGTTAACTGCTCATAAAACTGTGAGCGATCTTTTCGACGACGCAGCGCTGGCGCGAATCGAGCGACAAATTGATGAATGGTTGGGTCGGGCGAGAATGAATCATGCAAATATTTTGGCGGTCGACCGATCAGAAGAAGATGAGTTTCGTTGGTATGTGCGCATGGCTGGCGAAGAAAAAGATTTCACCACGATTTGGTTCACACTCGGGCAACGCACATTGCGTTACGAAACTTATGTGATGCCGGCACCCGAGCAGAACGCCGAGTTGCTTTACGAAACGGTTCTGCGACGAAACGAAAAACTGGTCGGCGCACACTTTTCGATCGGTCTAGAAGATGCGATCTACCTGCGTGGCGAAATTGGGTTGTCGGCATTGAATGAAGTCGAGCTAGATCGAATAATCGGCACGCTCTATGCAACGGTCGAGCAGTTGTT
Source organism: Acidimicrobium sp. (assembly GCA_002737635.1). Classification (GTDB taxonomy): domain Bacteria; phylum Actinomycetota; class Acidimicrobiia; order Acidimicrobiales; family Ilumatobacteraceae; genus BACL27. Next base: position 1,127 of record NSIC01000014.1, on the reverse strand, counting down.
TTGGCCACTTTTAGAAATTGGTTATGCCAAAGCCGCGACTCTGCGCACACAACGAAATAGCACTCGAACTGCCTAGCGTGCGGGGAAGTCGTTGGGTGGTTTGAGTGCGCCTAACTAGCCTGAATGGCGTGGTAAAAATATGAACAAACCGAGTCGAAGAGTTTTGGGCATTATCGGTGGCGGCAATATGGGCTCGGCTCTTGTGCGAGGTTTGCTGGCTGGCAATTTTTTCGCCGAACAGATTGTGATCGTCGAGAAAGACAATTCGCGAATCGCCGAACTTCAGCGAGAGTTTGCAACTATCGAAATTAGTTCACAATTGCCAAAGTGCGATTCGGTCGTGTTGGCCGTTAAACCGACTGATGTTGTTGAAGTATGCAGCAATCTCGAAGCCGCAGGTGTTCGACAGGTCTTGTCGATCGCTGCCGGTGTGAAGATTGCGACGATTGAAAATGCAACATCTGGCAAAGTTGCCGTGATACGTGCCATGCCGAATACGCCAGCACTAATCGGTCAGGGCGCTTCGGCGATGGCTAGAAGCGCAAGTTGCAGCGATGAAAATGTTGCGTGGGCAAAACAAATTTTGTTCGGTGTGGGCACTGTTGTCGAAGTAACAGAAGATTTGATTGACGCAGTCACCGGGCTTTCTGGTAGTGGGCCCGCTTACATATTTTTGTTGGCAGAAGCATTGATTGCTGCAGGTGTGCAACAAGGTTTGTCAGAACAAGTTTCTAACGAACTCGTTCGTCAATTGTTGGTTGGCTCTTCGTTGTTGCTCGCCGAAAGTTCTGAGACGCCAGCCCAGTTGAGAAAAAAAGTAACTTCACCCAATGGCACCACAGCGGCAGGAATTGCTGAGTTAGTCAGTAAACAATTCGCCGAGATTATCGCTAGTGCAGTGGGTGCAGCAACCGCCCGAAGCAAAGATCTTGGAAAATAATCGTGAAATTTCTGCCACAAATTTTGTTTAATGTCTCTTATTTGTGTCTAAAGTGAGACTTGGGAATGTCGCAAGATCACCGGACGGGGTAACCCCCCAACTGGGAGTCGCGCTCGAAAGAGTTGCGCCGTTTGAGCCGGTGCCGTCGGGGGGTTGGCACCGGCTCTTACGTTTCTCAGTATCGTGA
>NSIC01000013.1 GCA_002737635.1 Acidimicrobium sp. | reverse complement strand
CACCAAGGCATAGACGACTACTCGGCCCGCTTTCGCACACGAATTTTGATCGGCACTGAGCCAAATTCAAAACCTTCGCGAATTGATCGTTCGAGATAACGCAAATAAGTTTGCGGCAGCTCTTTGTTGACGAACAATGTAAATGTTGGTGGATCAGAAGCGCCCTGCAACGCATAAAGCACTCGCCCGCCACTTGGCGCCGGCTGCTGTTGTTGGGCACGAGCAATAACACGATTGACATCGCGTGTCGGCACACGACGGTGATATTGCTCAATTGAGTCTTGCAATACCGGTAGAAGTTTTTGCACTCCTTTGCCGGTGAGGGCACTCATCTTGAGCACGGGTGCATCACCGACAAAAAACAATTTTCGGCCGATCTCGATATCTATCTCTGCGCGTTGATCGGCGTTGAGAATCTCCCACTTGTTGAGTACCACCACAACTGGGCTTCCCGATGCGTCGATTCTCTCTGCGAGCCTTTGGTCTTGACTGGTGATTCCTTCGGTTGCGTCAATGACTAAAAGCGCAATATCAGATTCGTCCACGGCACGTAGCGCACGAACAAACGAATAATATTCGGTTGATTCATCGACGCGACTGCGTCGTCGCATACCCGCAGTGTCGACGAATGTGATCGGTCCGTCGGGTGTTTGCACGACCGTATCAATCGAGTCTCGGGTCGTGCCAGGCATATCGTGCACCACGGATCGATCTTGGCCAACGAGGCGATTAAACAGAGTGCTCTTGCCAACATTCGGTCGACCCACAATCGAAACTCGTGGAATACCCGGCGTGCGATTGGCGTCGTTGCGATCGGGCTTCAAAATTTCTTGATCGTCGCCTTCACGGCGCGGCAGGCGAATCAAAATTTCGTCGAGTACGTCGCCAGCTTTGCGACCGTGTAGCGCTGAAACTGGGTAAGGGTCACCCAAACCAAGCGACAGAAACTCCCACTTATCAAATTCGCGTTTGTCGGTGTCAACTTTGTTCGACACTACGAGCACTTCTTTGCCACTTGTACGCAACCACTTCGCCATCGCCTGATCGTCATCAAGTACGCCTGCGGTCGAATCAACTACGAACAAAACTAAATTTGCCTCTTTGACAGCAGATTCAACTTGACGACTGACCTTACTATCGAGCTCAGAACCACCGGGCAACCATCCACCGGTATCGACCACATTGAAATAGCGACCCTGCCACTCGACTTGACGCTCGAAGCGATCTCGGGTTACACCTGGCTGGTCCTGCACGATTGCAACCTGTGAACCCATGAAGCGATTAAAGAGTGTGCTTTTACCAACATTTGGGCGACCAACGATGACAACTGTTGCAAGGTTCGATGTCACATTTCTCAGTTTACCTTTGCATCTTCGAGGTAATCTTCGAAGCGGTGAATAACGTCGAAAAAATTATTCTCGCTTCGCCAAGAGGTTTTTGTGCTGGTGTCGAAATGGCGATTAAAGCACTCGCCTGGATGGTGCGCACATTTGATTCACCCGTCTACTGCTACCACGAGATCGTTCACAACAAGATCGTCGTAGATCGCTTCAAAAACCTTGGCGTTGTATTTGTGGACGATTTAAACGAGATTCCTTTTGGCCGCCCGATAATGCTTTCTGCCCATGGTTCGGCACCACATGTCGTGCAACTAGCGATTTCCAAGGGCAGTTATGTTGTCGATTCGGTTTGTCCGTTGGTGACCAAAGTGCATCACGAAGTCAAAACTCGAGCCTCGAAGGGCTTTCACATCGTCTATATCGGACACGACGGACACGAAGAGGCAGTCGGCACGATGGCTGTTGCCCCAGAATCAATTACACGAGTCGAGTCACTTGACGAAGTTGCCGCTTTGCCGAACTTTGTTGAGCCAGTTGCAATCTTGGCCCAAACAACTCTTTCTCATCGCGACTGGAAAGACGTTGCAGATGCCGTCAAGGTTAAGTTTCCAAAGGTTTGGTCTCCGGGTAAAAGCGATTTATGTTTCGCCACCACCAATCGTCAAGGCGCATTGATGAAAATTGCCGAACAATGCGACGCGATCATTGTGATTGGCTCCGAAAATTCTTCGAACACGCGTGCCCTCGAGAAATTGGCGCGTGAAGTCGGTTGCAAAAACGTTTACCGAGTCAACGATGTCTCAGAATTGCCGAAGTCACTTGCGGGCGTAGTCGGCATCACTGCTGGCGCTTCTGCCCCGGAAGAACTCGTTTCACAAATTATTCGCGTTTTAGCACCACGCCAAGGCGTCGATGAAGTCAGTATCGCCCAAGAAGACGAATACTTTCCACCACCACGACATATTCGTCAACTACAAGTTGCGATCGAAACAACGGCGACCACGATGCTGGGTGGCGCACTTGCTAATCGCAAAATTGTCGATGATCGCAAACTCGCCGCGAGCACCGTGCTTGCACTGCTCGCAAACTGAATATCGGTGCTGCAAATTTCTCGGTGAAGCTTGCTGAAAGGCACAACTATAATTTTTGCTAGTTGCGCGGTGAAGCTTGCTGAAAGGCACAACTATAATTTTTGCTAGTTGCGCGGTACTTCGTGCCATGGCTTATCGCGATCGACGCGAACATCGCCAGGCAGGCCGAGCACACGCTCGCCAAGAATGTTTTTCATAACTTCGGTGGTGCCACCTTCAATGCTGTTGGCTCGGCTCCGCAAAAACGCCTTCGGCACAGAGTCAAAACTCATCGCCGTTTCTGGTCGCACCATTGCGTAACTTCCGTAAAGCATGCCGTTCGCACCAAGTAGATCGACACAAAATTCGTAAGTGTCCTTGTTTAATTCGGCGCTGGCCACCTTGCCGATCGAACCCTCTGGTCCGGGCGTACCCATCCGACGGTTCTGGCCTGCGCGAATGTTTGTCAATCGCAAAACTTCCGCTTTGATCCAAAGTTTCATCAACTCGTCTTTTGTCGCCTGCGATTGTTGGTCACTCGGCAACGACTCCCAAATTTTTAGTGCTTCGCGAATCGGGCCGGTTGCTTTGCGGGGTATGGCACCGCCGATTGCGACGCGTTCGTTCATCAAAGTTGTCAGACTCACTCGCCAACCATCCCCCGCACCACCCAAAGTGTCGGCGACTGGCACACGAACATCGGTGAAATAAACCTCGTTGAACTCCGCCTCGCCAGTCATTTGCCGAAGTGGTCGCACCTCAACACCAGATGCGTGCATGTCGACAATCACCGCGGTCATGCCTGCATGCTTGACCGCTTGCGGATCAGTACGAACAACCAACAACCCGAGTTTTGAAAGATGTGCAAGCGTTGTCCAAACTTTTTGTCCGTTGACGAGCCACTCGTCGCCGTCACGCACACCTTTGGCTGACAAACCTGCGAAGTCTGAACCAGAGCCTGGCTCAGAAAACAACTGACACCAAATTTCTTCGCCAGTAAATAATGGGCGCATATATCTTTGCTTTTGCGCGTCGGTGCCCCACTGGGCAATTGTCGGCGCACACATGCCATAACCGATTGGATTACGTGCATAACTCGAGGGCCCATTCGCTGCCGCGATTGCTTCGTTAACAATCTTTTGATGCTTTGGTGAAGCACCGAGACCGCCATTGCCAACCTCAAAATGCACCCAAGCGAGACCAGCATCAAATTGTGCACTCAAAAATTCAACTGGTTTAGTCTTGCTCGGCGGATATTCTACGATCAGCGAATTAACCAACACACTGATCTCATTTTCAGTCACAATATTTTCGGTTTCAACTACAGCCATGATTGCTCTAACTTACAATGCTGGCGTGAATTTCTCGTAGTTGGCAATATCTAAACCAAACCGACTAGTTTTTAAATATGTTCCCTGGGGCGATCGCAATTGACGCGCCAAACAGACCTGCCGTGTTAATGGCTTCTTCCGGTCAAGTCATCACATTTAAAGAGCTCGATGATGGGGCGAACCGGCTGAGCCAAGTTTTGCGAAATGGGGGTCTAAAGACTGGTGACCACATTGCTTTCTGCATTGAAAATCATCCGCGATATTTCGAAATTTTATGGGGTTGCCACTACGCGGGCCTGATCTACACCGCGTGTTCATCGCGCTTGACGACCGACGAACTTAGTTACATCGTCAACGACTGCGGTGCGAAAGCTTTCATCACGAGCAAGTATAAAACCGACCAAGCAGCCGTGGTTTTGAACACAACCCCGAATGTCTCGTTGCGTCTAATGCTCGACGGCATAATTGACGGCTACGACTCGTACGAAAATGCTGTCGCCAACGCGCCAGCTACTGAACTAGACAACCGCGTTGACGGAGTTGACATGCTCTATTCAAGTGGCACCACCGGACGACCCAAAGGCATCAAACTTGGCTTGGCGATGACACCGATCGGTACGCCGACTGGTTTGAGCACATTGTGCTCGATGCTTTTTGGTATCGACAAAGATTCGACCTACCTTTCGCCTGCTCCGCTTTATCACGCAGCGCCGTTGCGCTTCACGATGACGACGCACCGCTTGGGTGGGACAACAATCATCATGGAGCACTTTGACGCTGAAGAATACTTACGGATCGTCGCAAAACATAAAGTCACGCATTCGCAACTCGTGCCGACAATGTTCGTGCGAATGCTCAAACTCGACGAAAGTGTTCGAACGAAATTCGACACTTCAAGTCTCAAATGCGCAATTCACGCCGCTGCTCCATGCCCAATCGAAGTAAAAAAGAAGATGATTGATTGGTGGGGGCCAATAATTCACGAATACTACGCGGGTAGCGAAGGCAACGGCTTCGTATATTGCAATTCAGACCAATGGCTCGCTCACCCGGGCACGGTTGGTGTGGCGATTAACGCAACCGTGCATATTTGTGGCGACGACGGCGCCGAGTTGCAATTAAATGAGCCTGGCACCATCTATTTCGAAAGCAAAGTCGACTTCGAATATCACAACGACCCGGAGAAAACCAAGAGTTCGCGCGATCCGTTGGGTCGCGGATGGACAACACTCGGCGACGTCGGCTATCTCGACAAAGATAACTTCTTGTATCTGACCGATCGCAAGGCATTCATGATCATTTCTGGCGGCGTGAACATCTATCCGCAAGAGGCAGAAAATATTTTGATCAATCATCCAAAAGTGATAGACGTCGCAGTTTTTGGCGTGCCCAACGACGAGTTCGGTGAAGAAGTCAAGGCAGTGGTGCAACCTGCCACGATGCCAAGCACGCCTCAAGAGGCGCTCGACCTTGAACAAGAACTGAAAACATTTTGTCGTGCTTCGCTTGCCGATCTCAAGTGCCCGAGGTCAATTGATTTTCGCCCCGATTTACCTCGACATCCAACGGGCAAACTATATAAGCGTCTGCTCAAAGACGAATATTGGAAGAACTCGGGCCGTGCAATTTAGTTTTGCGCGAACGTCTATCTAAAACATCATGCGACATCCATTTCTTAAACACAACACACCACTTGCTTTTGCACATCGAGGTGGCGCCAGCGATGCACCAGAAAATACGATGCCTGCGTTTCAGCGAGCGATCGATCTGGGATACATCTATTTAGAGACAGATGTGCACGCCACCAAAGATGGCGTGCTTCTGGCTTTTCATGACGATGATCTATCGCGCACTTGTGGTCGACCTGGTTTGATCAGCGAACTCAATTACGCCGAAATCAAAGACGCCCGCGTCAATGGCACAGAGCCAATACCGTTACTTGAAGATTTGATAGCTGCTTGGCCACATGCCCACATCAACATCGACTGCAAGTCAGATCAGGGTTTGTCGCCCTTGGCAGACCGTTTGGCGCGAGGCGATATTTTTGACCGAGTATGCATTGGTTCGTTCAGCGACAAAAGGCTAAACAGTTTGCGCGGCCAATTTGGCGCGAGACTTTGCACGTCGATGGGTCCGAGAGATGTAACCAAGTTGCGTTTGGGTAGTTGGGTGCGTCACAGTGGCAGTTTTCACAATATTCACGCGGCTCAGGTGCCCGTCAGCCAAGGGCCGTTGACAATTGTCGATAGGTCGTTTATTCAGGCCGCCCATAATGCCGAGATCCAAGTGCATGTCTGGACCATTGATGATGAAAACGAGATGGTTCGACTATTAGACCTGGGTGTTGATGGCATCATGACCGACAAGCCTGAAAGTTTAAAAGAAGTATTAATCTCGCGTAATGCTTGGCACTCAAACTGAGATATTGTGGGCACCATGAGAGTAGATGCCAATTTCTTTTGCACAGTTCCAATGGATGACGCAGGCAAGGTAGCGCCAAAAAATCGTCGCTACGGCAACGACAGTGTGATTGAGTGCTACAAAAATCTTGTCGCTTGGGCGAAGACCGCTGAAGAGGTTGGCATTGACACGATGTGGCTGACCGAGCATCATTTTCAATATGAAGGCTACGAAGTTCTGCCAAACTTGATTTTGTTTGGTCAGCACTTGACGAGTGTGACGAAAAATCTTCGTCTCGGCCAAATGTTTAATGTGGTGCCGCAATGGCACCCTTTACGACTCGCTGAAGACTTCGCGATCGCCGACATCGTCACTGGTGGTCGGATGGAGTTCGGCGTTGGCCGTGGCACCGTGCCGCGCGAAGCCTGGAGCCTCGGAACTGTTGTCGCGTCTGGCGACAACGCGATGTCTGCAGAGCATGACCGCATCAACCGCGAGGTGTTCGAAGAGAGCATGGAGATCATCAAACTTGCCTGGTACAACGAGCGATTCTCATATCGCGGCAAGCACTTTGTGTTTCCCCCAGATGAGATACCTGATCGTGGCAGTTACGTCGATGATCTGACCTTGATTCCAAAGCCGTTGCGAAATATTGATATTTATCAACCCGTCACCTCCCCAGAGACGATCGAATATGTTCCAAGAGTTGGTCATAAAGCCATTTATTGGTTGCAAAATGCCGATAGCCAAAAACAAAAGTGGGATCGTTACGCTCAAATTCGCGAAGAGATGGGCAACCCAGTAGCCCCTGGCGAAGACCGCACACTGGTGATGAACATCCATGTCGCTAAGACTCGCGAAAAAGCAATGATCAAAGGCAAGCCGGGCCACGACGAGTTTGCAAACTTTTTGTCGCCCTACGGTCGCTTCTCGTCATATCGCAACCCAGACGGCAGCAAAGTTGCGTTTAACCACTGCCCAACTGTTCAAGAGTCGATTGATCAGAAAATTCAGATCGTCGGCTCGATCGATGACGCAGTTGACACGTTAGGTTTTTGGCGTGACCTACTCGATCTCAAGAATATTTGTTTCTTCTTTGACTTTCCAGGCGTGACTCGAGAAGAGATGTCAGAGCAGATGCATCTAGTCATGGAAGAAGTATTTCCGAAGCTTGGCGAAAAGGTCGAACGACGACCGTTGCCAAATCTTGAACCACTCATTTAAATTGCGGCGCTAGGCAAATCGTCCTGCCCGATGCTGTTACAAAATTGCAAAATTGAGGGCCATACGCAAATTCAGAGTGTGCGCATCTTGGGCGAACTTGTTACCGAAATTGCGCCGAGACTCGCAAAATTAGACAACGAACAAGTGATCGATGCTGACAGCTCGCTACTGACATGCGCCCTCGCCGAACCCCATGCGCATCTTGACAAAGCATTCTTGGCAGAACGCATTGATAACCCGACTGGTGATCTGATGGGCGCAATCAATGCGATGGAGAAGTCGCGTGATCTAATCACGATTGCCGACACGATCGAGCGTGCAGAGCGCGCTGTGCGCTTAATGGTTAGCAACGGTGTAACTGCAATTCGCTCTCATGCCGACGTGACCGAATGGAACAATCTCGATTCGGTGGAGGCTTTGGTTGAAGTTCGCAATCGCACCCGGGACATTGTCGATCTGCAGATTTGTGCTCTTCTCGGCTGGCCTTTGTCTGGCCAAGTTGGTGCGTCGAATCTCGATCTGGGTCGACGTGCAATTCAAATGGGAGCCGACATTTTGGGTGGCTGCCCGCACCTCGACGTCGACCCTGGAGGTGCAAACATCGCCTTACTTGAACTCGCAGGCGACTTGGATTGCGGCCTTGACCTACACACTGACGAGCACACGGATATAAACCGGGTGTCGCTTGAACATTTGGCAAATCTGGTTATCAGCACCGGGTTCAAGAAATCTGTCGTCGCTAGCCACTGCGTAAGTCTGGGAATGCAAACTGAGAGTGCGCAGAAAAGAATTGCAGATCGTGTCGCCGAGGCCGGTATTGGTGTCGTCGCACTACCCCACACGAATCTTTTTCTGCAAGGTCGAGACAGTCCAACTGCACCGCCCCGTGGACTCACAGCAATTGCCGCTCTTCGCAAGGCCGGTGTGCGCGTCGCAGTCGGTGCCGACAACTTACAAGATCCGTTTAATCCGATCGGGCGGGGTGATCCGCTCGAAAGTGCTGGTTTGGCAATATTGACCGCGCATATGTTGCCAGACGATGCCTTTGTCGCGGTCTCATCTGTTGCTCGCGACGTGCTTGGTTTACCAGTTGCCGGACCTAAAATTGGAGCCAAAGCAGACCTGATGCTTACACCGACTTTCAACATTCGCGAGGCGATCGCCAATATGCCCTCCCGAACCTTGGTGATTAAAAGTGGAAAAATTGTCAGTTCTCGTTTGGCTGTCAACTTTTAATCAACTATTCTTTCAACGTGGCTGGGGCGCTGGGGTTCAACAATGTCGGCATGACGTTTCCCGACGGTACGAAGGCACTTGGTGGCGTGAGTTTTGATATCAACCTTGGCGAATTCGTCACGGTTGTCGGCCCATCTGGTTGTGGCAAATCAACCTTGCTTCGTATTGCTTCAAATTTGGAAACCGAGACCGAAGGCAAATGCGAAATCGACCGCAACAGCATTGGCTATGTTTTTCAGGATGCAACGCTCTTGCCTTGGCGAAATGTCCGAAAAAATATTGAAATAATCGCCGAATTGCATGGCATCGAAAAATCTCAACGTACCAAATTGGCACAAGACGCCATCGATCTGGTCGGTCTAACGGGTTTCGAAGACAAGTATCCCCGACAGTTGTCAGGCGGCATGCGAATGCGAGCATCTCTCGCCCGATCGTTAGTAATGAAACCCCGCGTGTTCTTGTTTGATGAACCATTCGGCGCTCTCGACGAGATAACTCGTGAACGACTCAACGACGAACTTTTGCGCCTGTTTCAAATCGAGGGCTTCGCTGGCCTGTTCATCACGCACTCGATTGCCGAGGCTGTTTATATGTCCACCAAAGTATTGGTGATGTCGGCTCGACCTGGTGAGATCGTTGGCAGTTTCGACATTCCGTTTAGTTATCCACGCGCACACTCGTTGCGATATGAGCCTAAGTTTGCCGAGATCTGCGGCGAAGTTTCTCTCGCACTTCGTGGAGCCTTAGTGTGAACGCTTCAAACAGCATCAAGGTGACCAACACGATTGATCAATCGGTGCCGCCAAGTTTGCGAGTCGATGATGCTCCGCGCGAGACCAGCGATCGCAACCTCATCAGCGATTTTGCGGGTCCGATTGTAGTCTTTGCGATCTTCATCGGCGTCTGGTATCTATTATCTACAAAACTTTTGCCACCGCAGAAGCGGTTTTTATTGCCAACTCCACACCGTGTCGTGCGAGAAGGTTTTCTTACTTGGTCAGTGGGCGAACAACGCGGTCTGAAGCCGATTCTGCGCTCGTTATGGGATTCAATCAAAATCTCTGTGATCGGTTTGTTCATCACAATTTTGATCGGTACGACACTTGCGACACTCATGGCTACTCGCCGTTGGATGGAGCGGGCAACTTGGCCATACCTCGTTGCACTGCAATCGGCACCAATTTTGGCGATGACTCCTCTAATTCGTGCTTTGATCGACGGCATCATGTTGCAGCGAATTCTTGTTGTCGTGCTGATCGCCTTCTTTCCGATCGTCAACAACACTTTGTTCGGCCTGCTCTCAGTCGACAAGAGTCAGCATGAGCTATTTACCTTGCACGGTGCGAGCAAGTTCACACGACTTCGTAAATTGCAGTTTCCGGCAGCAATGCCGAACATATTTGTGGGTCTCCGTATTTCAGCCGGCTTATCGGTTATCGGTGCAGTTGTCGGCGACTTCTATTTTCGCCAAGGTGGCGTTGTTGGTATTGGCGCACAAATAGATATCTACCGTGGACGCCTCTGGGGTGCCGAATTGATCGCCGCAATTATCTTGGCGAGTGTTTTCGGTTTAGTCGTGTTCATCTTGTTCGGGCTGCTCTCAAAAGTAGCTATCGGCAAGTGGCACACAACTACGAGAGGTCGGTAGCGAACTCTTGACGAAAAATAAAGCAAAAATAATGCAAGGCAATAAGAAGTAGTAGATAATTGGTTGCAATTTAATCCAGCCCCAGACAACAACAGGAGAAAAAGATGAGAAGAAAAGCAATTGCACTTTTCGGTGCGTTGTGCTTGGTCACTCTTGCCGCTTGCGGTAGTGACGACGACACAGCAACTGAAGAAGTAACAGAAGAGACAGAGGCTGCACCAGCAGAAGAGGCGACCGCAGAGGCCGTTTCACTCGCCGGTGTTTGCCCAGACACAATCACCTTCCAGACTGACTGGAATCCAGAATCAGAACACGGGTTCTTGTACAACATGGTTGGCGAAGGTTACGAAGTTGACGCCGCTGGCGTTCGAGTAACTGGACCACTCGTATCTAAAGGTGCCGATACTGGCGTCAAGATTCAAGTGCGCTCAGGCGGACCAGCAGTGGGTTTCAGCTCGCCAACATCGTTGATGTATCAAGATCCAGATATTTTCTTGGCTTTTGTTAGCACCGACGGCGCTGTGCAAGATTCAGGCGAATTCCCAACAATGACCGTTGTGGCTCCGTTCAACATCAACCCACAGATCATCATGTGGGACCCAGCAACTTACCCAGACGTCAAAACGATTGCCGACCTTAAGGCAACTGGCGCAAAGGTTCGTTACTTCGGTGGTGCTGCATACATGGAGTACTTCACAGCGAATGGCATCCTTGATGCAAAGCAAGTCGACGGCAACTATGACGGCACACCTGCCAACTTCGTAGCTGACGGCGGCAAGGCTGCACAACAAGGTTTCGCTACATCAGAGCCTTTCTATTATGAGAAAGTTCTTACAGACTGGGCAAAACCAGTTGCGTATCAGACAATTCACGAAGCAGGTTGGACAGCGTATGCCCAATCATTGGGTGGCTTGCCAAAGACGATCGCCGAAAATGGCGACTGTTTGAAGCTTCTAGTACCAATGATTCAACAATCACAAGTTGACTATGTGACAGACCCGGCTCGCGCAAACGCGTTGATCCTTGATCTTGTTAAGCAGTTCAACAATGGTTGGTTGTATGACGCTGGTCAGGCTGCAGCCGCAGTTGAACTTGGTCTCGCGAACAACCTGATTGCTAATAGCCCAGACGGAACATTGGGTAGCTTTGACCTGGATCGCGTAACTGCGTTCATCGCCACTGCCGTACCTGTTTACGAAAAAATCGGTGCGAAGATGCAAGCAGGTCTTACTGCCGCTGACATCGTGACGAATGAATTTATTGATCCATCCATTAAATTGCCATAACGATCAATAATTAATAACTGATACCTCGGGGGGCGTTCGCGCCCCCCGAGTGTCATTTACGGGCTTAAGTTAGTTTGCGCATCTGTGCAAAATTACACGCAACTACACTTTGAGTCGTGTCTGTAACCGTGAAGTCTCAAAACGACGTTCTTTGGTTTTGTTTAGTGTTGTTGGTCGAAGTTTTCGGTCTGTCGGTCGCTCTCGGTGGACCCTGGATTGAAGTCTCATACTTTCTTTTAGTCGTCATCAGCCAAACAATCGCCGGTGCCCACATTTGGGCTCACCTACGCAAGCACGAACTACAACTGCCTATCCCCGAGCTCTTAGCAATGGGGTTTGCTATCGGCAGCTCAAGTGCCGCCATTTCACAACTCGTTGTGCGTGATTTGCTTGGCATCAGGCTGATGATCTCGCCATATGTACCGATAATCGCAGTCGCGGTTTGGCTTATTTTCAAACGTTCACGACGACTCGCCGTCAAAATAACCCACACCGACTCGACAACCCTGCTCTGGCTCCTCTTCCCCGCACCCCTTGCACTCACTCAATATTCCTACCCAACATTCATTTTCTTTGTACTACCGCTTTTCGTGCTCGCACTCTTCTTGAGCTCAAAGAAGTTTTACCTCAATCTCGTTTCCATATTTGTCCTGCCCTTCGTCCTTTTGATCTCTTTCACATTGGGCTCTTTTATAAACTTAGTTTCAAATAACGGCGCTGGGATTAGCCGTGCAATCAGTAATGACTTGAGATACGACGTCGCCTACGCAATTGGAACCGCCCGATGGGGGGCGAACTCAAACATCGCTTTTTTCGGCCAAACAGAAAGTTACTACAAAGCAAGTTACCTCTGGCTTGGTCCGATCTTCAGTCCATTGAACAGTAAAGCGATTGACTTGATCGAAGCAAGTGTTCCTGCATTTCTAATCTCAATTCTAGGATTCGCCCTCTGGACACTCACACAGAAACTTGAGGCCAACACGACAATTGCAGGATTATCTTCAGTATTGATTTACCTTCAACCAATAATGCCAGACTCCCTGCAGCTAAGTATCAGACCTACTTGGCTACTTGGTCTCATTTACCTAGTTACAGCGGCATTACTTCTGCTTGTTGGTCCTTGGAGAGAGGCTTCAATTGTTCGAGTGGTCGTCTCAGTTAGTGGATTCTTGGTTGCGATTACACGATTATCTCTTGTATTCCCTATTTTCGCGATGACTTTTTTTGCAAATATGCAAACCAATAATTTGATAATTTATTGCAAAAGAATAGCTCTAAATTGGTTATTCTTGTCCGCCTCAGTCTTTGCTGGATTTGTTCTATTCTCGTACCCGCAAGGCTCTCTTTCACTAAGAGCACTTTTACTCGACTTGAAGGAACGGCCGCTAGACCCCTTCACATCTACTCGTGTTGCTTTGATGACGACTTTGTGTATTTCAACTCCATTTTATGTCTATTTTTTTTTAGAGACTAAATTTAAGGTACAAAGACTCAAGCCTGTACTACTCTTGTGCGTATTTTTGATTTCTAATGCATTCATTCCCCGCCCTCATTACGCCGATCAAGACTTTCTCGCTCCGTTTCTAGTTTTGACCGCACCATTTATTTCCATCGCGCTGTGGCACGCACGAAGTCAAACAATTGATTTTTGCTTGACAATTAGAAAATTAATGACCGTCTCATTATTGGGCGGAATAGGGATTCGTCTTTTGTATGACTTCTATATATTGAACGACAACTGGCAAAATCGGGTGGAACTTTTTATAAATAAGTTTGTAAAGAGTGGCGATGCCTTTGCCATCACGCCATTAGTAGTATCGATCCTTGCGGTTTTTGTCACCTCACGGAAATTGCTATTAACTAAATCTGCACGAGCGTTTGGTCTCGTCGTACTCGCTATTTTTTCAACAAATATTGGTATCTTCGTTGCAACCACCCTCAATCCCATTTCGGACGCTCTTTTCAACGATGAGGAAATCCTTTATACAACTACTCAACCAATAGTTGAACGATGGCAAAACAACGAGATTATCCTGGCGCTGGGCGAACTTAAGGGAAACAGTTCTGATGAGGATGTTGTCGCAAGCAACTTTGGTCAAGGTAAGGATGCACCATATGACGACGATTTCAGAGTTCAACTGTTTTTACAAAAACAGATGTATTTGACTGGACCTCATTATCAACTTCTTGAACGCCATGATTCGAATAAGATGACTGAAAATCCTAGTTTGATTTCAAAACGAAGTCTCCAATATTTAGAGAGACTTAGAACTCGTTTTCTAACTTCTGTCGAATTTCCGGTTCGGCCAAGTGACAAGTTTCTTCAGAATATGCTCGAGCAAAATGTCAAATGGTTTGTGGTGGATTTGGAAAGGACAGAGTTGCGGGACTGGGAGCCGTGGGCGACGACGAGATTTATCAACGACAAAGTCGCGATACTTGAACTAGCGATCGAAGTTAAGGGCTAGATGAAGTAATTAACTTATGGGGCGCGGTGCGCAGTCGATTATTTGCCGAAGTTGAAGGTTGAAATTTCGGCGAGGGCTTCAGAGAAGTTCTCGACAGCCGAAGTAAACATTCGGGCGCCTAGTTCGGCAGTGGCAAGAGTTGGGTCGCCGATGTGCCCCTCGACGAAGAAGTCGTTGGATAGCCAGCCAAAACTAACTGCTCCTCCGAAGCGGACGTGCTTATTCATCGCCAATTTTTCTGGAACACGACGCACAGCCTTTGACATGTCAACAAGGTCTGGTCGCAGATGCAACATCACTGATGTTTCATCGGTGCCACCATGAATGCCCATACCGAGTTCGCTTGCAGCTGATGCGCCACCTTGGTCTGGTGGCATCGACGGATGCGCGGTGAAAGTTTGCAAACCATAATTAAGTCGCAACTCACGATTGACGACATTCAAGAGAGCCGAGTTTCCGCCATGTCCGTTTAGAAACACAAGCTTCTGCGCGTTTGTACGCGCAATGCATTTGCCGATGTCATCAAGCACGCTGAGCATCGTTGTCGCCGATAACCAAATCGTTCCTGGCGCCCAAGCGTGCTCATTTGATTTCGTATACGACAAAGTTGGCAGCAACCAAACATCGAGACTCTCACCTACCCGAGCAACTGTGGCTTCGGCCACAGCAGTCGCAACAACCTCATCGGTATTCAACGGCAAATGCGGACCATGCTGCTCAATCGCGCCAAGTGGCTGCACAAAAATTGACCGAGGAGTAATTTTGCTAGCGATATCGGGCCCGCGCAAATTACCGAGTCGACGAATCGAATTTGACATGACAAATACCCTACCTAAGTGGCAATATAGAGTGTGGCACTGGCAGACATTTCAAAGCGATTTGATTCGATCATCGTTGGCGGTGGACACAATGGTCTCGTATGCGCGGCGTATCTTGCCAAAGCTGGTCATCGGGTATTGGTCATCGAAGCACGCAATGAAGTTGGTGGCACAGCCTCAAGCGAAATGTTCTCAGGCGTAACGGTCAATATTTGTAATTGCGATCACCTGACATTTCGCACCACCGGCGTCAGCGAGGAACTTGATCTTGCCAAGCACGGACTCAAATATCTGGATGTCGACCCGACGCAACTCGCAACCTCATGGACCGACCGCCGAATTTGGCCACACTTTCACAACAAAAATCAGACAATCGATGTAATCAAACATTTCTTTGGCGATGAAGTCGATGGTTACCGCGCTTATCTTCGCGATGCCCTGCCGATCGCCGAAATGATCATCGATGCCGCCAGCCAGCCCCCAACGCGTCGATCACTAATTAGCAAAGTTATCGCGCGTCGCGGAAAAGGTGTAACAACAATGTTGCGCTGGAGCAAGTTGTCATCAGCGCAAGTTTTGCAAAAATACTTCAAGTCAGAATTGCTCATCGGCCCCGCTCTCGTCACGGGCCCGACAGTTTGGGGCGTTTCTCCACACACACCGGGCACCGGGCTCGGTGCACTCACATACGCGATGCGTCATGTTTCGAAAGTCGGTCGACCAATCGGCGGCAGTGGAATGGTACCGATCTCGTTGCGACGCAGCATCGAGTCAAACTCGGGTGTCGTGATGACAAATACAAAAGTCGCTCAAATTCTTTGTGAAGGATCTCGTGTGCGCGGTGTCGCCCTCAGCGACGGAACTGAAATTCTCGCCGATTGTGTCGTGTCTGCATGCAACCCTCACGACACTTTTCTAAAGTGGCTCAAAAACCCACCAGCGATCGCAAAACCGATGATCGAAAAGTGGCGAGCAACACCCCACCACGAAGGCTACGAATCAAAAATCGATGCCCGCATCACAGCCCTGCCGCGCTACCAAAACCTAGACACGAAACTATTTGCCGATCTAGGAGTTGACCCTTTGGCCGCGACCATGATCGTTTCGCCAACAACAGCAGATTTACACCGTGGCTTCGAAATGAACTTGCGCGGTGAAATTCTCGATGAACCGGCAATGCTCGTTAACTTGCCATCAGTATCAGACCCTTCGATGACCAACGCGACAGATCATGTCTTTAGCCTCGAATCAATCTTCACCCCGTTTTCATTCAAAGGCGGTTGGTCGACAAATATTGAACCACATCGTTGGCTCGAAAAATATTCGCAACTAGTCGAGCCGGGTTTCATGAACTCGATCGCTGACTGGCGATGCATGACCCCCGCACATTATGAATCAGAGTTTTTTTTGCCCAAAGGTCATGCCACAAGCTTTGCGGGTGGTCCGATGGCTGCTTTGCTTAACTCACAACCCGAGCTGACCCGCTACCGAACATCGATCAAAGGTTTGTTTCTAACTGGCGCTGCGACTTTTCCGGGTGCGGGCGTTTGGGGCGCCAGCGGCAAAAATGCCGCTTTAACTATTTTGAAGCAATAGCTTAAAAATCAGGCGTCGCGAACATTGAAAGCCCGTTTTGCCACGGGTTCTTTGTCGCTCCATGGAAAGTTGATCCATTCGTCGGTCATTTTCCAGACATATTCGCATTTAACGATCGAGTGCGGCTTTTCGTAGAGCACTGCAATTCGCGATTCTTTAACTTGACCATGACAGAAATCATTCACCAGTTTTAAGGTGTGGCCCGTGTCGGCAACATCGTCGACAATCAAAATTCGCGAGTCTTTAAGATCAATCAAGTTCGGCACTGGTGGCAAAACAATCGGTATCGGCAAACGCTCGTCAACACCTGTATAAAACTCGACATTCAGCGTGTACGTATTTTTTACCGAGAGTGCATAACCCAGCGCACCAGCGGCCATCAAACCTCCGCGCGCAATCGCCAAAATAATGTCGGGTTCATAGTCGTCTTTGGCTACCTTCAACGCCAACTCGCGACTTGCGACACCGAAAGACTCCCACGTCATAATCTCGCGTGCTTGTGTCAAAACCGAAACTCCTTTATAAGTAAACACCGATTATAGAACACGGCAAAGGCTGGCGACGATTATTCGCGTTAAAAATTCATCTTTACGATCTATAAAACGCGCTTAACACTTCAAAAAAATTCGGCCAACTCTTGGTCACCACATCGGGGTTTTGCACCTCGACACCGCGAACTTCGCGCTGGATCAACGCAAACGCCATCGCCAATCGATGGTCATCGTGCGTTTCAAGGCTGGCAGCACTCAGGATCGCTGGCTTAATCACCATGCCGTCTGACGTTTCGACGATGTTCGCCCCCAATTTACGCAACTCGCCAATTAAGTCACCAATGCGATCACTCTCTTTGCTACGAATAAAACCCACACCGCTGATCACAGTTGGTGAATCGGCAAACATCGCCACGACAGCCAGCGTCGGCACGCAATCACTAATTTGCGACATATCAACAGAAATACCCAGCAATCGATCGGATCTATCACGACGAATTTGCAATCCGTCGGCAGTTTCAGCGACCTGACAACCCATGCGGGCGAGCAAATCGATGAACTCGACATCACCTTGTAAACTATTGCGCGATAAGTTTTTAATCGTCACCAAGCCACCGCTTATTGCCGCTGCTCCTAACGGATAACTTGCGGCCGAGGCATCTGGCTCAACGTCAAAACTTGAGCCCCGATACTCGCCGGGACTAACCCAGATTTGATTGCCAGAGAAATCTGTTTGGGCACCAAACGCCCGCATGACACCAACGGTCATTTCGATGTATCCACGCGAAACGATCTGATCGCCGAGAAGTATTTCCAAACCGGAAGGCAAATATGGCGCGATCATCATCAACGCACTCGTGAACTGACTGGACAGGCTGGCATCTGACGAAATCTTCGCCTGCCAACTCAGACCACGCGAAACCTTGACTGGCAGGCAGCCATCGTCACCTAGTGATCCAACAGACGCACCCAATGTTCGCAACGCCGAATGCAAATCGTTCATCGGTCGTCTTCGCAGCGACTCTTGGCCGTCAATAATTGTGCTGCCCGCTCGCAGACTGCACAGCGCCGTCAAGAACCGCGATGTCGTGCCAGCCAGTTGCGCTTCCAGTTGCAACTCGCTTGCGTTTTCGAGATTCAGACTGCCAGCAACTTTCACGCTGTCACCGTCTCGCTCCACACCAACACCTAAAATTCGCAATGCAGTGATCATTGCCTCGGTGTCATCGCCAGGCGCACAATTCGAAATCACCGATTCAGATTTTGCAAGCGCCGCACAAACCAAGGCTCGATTTGCAATCGACTTCGAACCGGGTACTAAAACTAAATTGCTACTACCCAGCGTTGTCATGCCACGGTCTGAATACTCGGACGAAACTTACGCGCCATCAGACCCCCGCGAAACATCTCGGCACTCGCCTTGTCGATAATCAACACGAGTATTCCGCGATCCCCTTCAACAGAGTGCGACACTTCGAAGTTCGCAATATTGACGCCCAGATCTGCAGCCAATGTAAAAATCTCGGCAGCTGAACCCGAGCGGTCAGGTATCGGAACTCGTACTTCGCACACATCCATGAGTTCGTGCACGCGACCAGGCAAATTAGCGCGAGCGTTACGCGCTATCGACAACCGCGACAGCAACGCTGCATTGTCTTGACTCTCAACGATCTCACGCATCTCAGTAAGACCAGAAATCATGCCGTCGAGTGCATCTAATATCGCGGCGCGATTTTCGCGACAGATGTCGACCCAAATTTGTGGCTGGCCCGATGCAACTCGCGTCATATCTCTGAACCCGCCAGCAGCCAATCGCAACACAGCAACATGTTCTTCTGCAGTGATGTGTGCCAAGCCCATCAATGTCGCCGCGGTCAAATGCGGCAAATGACTGACCACAGCCACCAACCGATCATGACGCTCGGCATCCAACACAACTATTTCTGCACCGAGGGTGCGAATAATCTTCGCCAAACTCTCGAAACTCGCGTCTGACGATTCGGCTGACGGCGTCAACACCCACACGGCGCCCTCAAACAGCGCGTCATCGGCACCGTCAAGTCCGGCTAGTTCGCTGCCCGCCATCGGGTGACCGCCAATAAATCGCGCATCACTAACAGCACTCACGACCGAAGATTTCACGCCACCAACATCTGTGACGATGCCTTTCGTTTGAGCCAACGCCAGTTTCACCTGCTCTGGTATCGAACTAACTGGCGTCGCAATAAAACTAATTTCTGCTTGCGGATCAATGCCAACCGCACCAATCAGCCCCCGTGCCAACGCCAATTCTTCGGTCTCTCGGTTTGTATCGCTACCCGAAACGACGAATCCGTGTTTGGCCAAAGCCAGTGCCAGTGAACCCCCGATTAGACCGAGTCCGAGAACATTCGCTTGTCGTGTAGCCACCGTCAAATTCTACCCGTGCGTCAGTTTGACGTGGCTTGATTTAACTCAACAACTTCGCTTGTCGTCAAATGTCGCCACTTGCCTGGCGCTAATGTGCGATCAATAATCGGCCCGATTCGCACGCGCACAAGCCGCTCAATCGGGTAGCCAACGGCTTCACACATTCTGCGAACCTGACGATTTCGCCCCTCATGAATCACAATTCGCAGAACTCCGGTCTGCAGTTGCCCAACGTCGGCTCGCGATGTAATGCCGTCATCTAATTCGACACCGTCACGCAACCGCTTTAACGCTGATTCGCTGACACCGTTTTGACCGCAATCAACATGCGCCAAATATTCTTTTTCAATGCCGAAACTTGGGTGCGTCAGTCGATGTCCCAACTCGCCATCGTTGGTCAAAATCAAAAGGCCTTCCGTATCTGAATCAAGTCGCCCAACCGGAAAGACTCGTGGTTCAAGCGGCACGAGTTCGATCACCGTCTGGCGACCATGGGTGTCTTTGGCAGTCGTGATCACATCTACGGGCTTGTTCAACAAATAATAAACCAGACCAGGCGCAACGCCAATCGCAACACCATCTACTTCGACTTTGTCGGACTGCGTTTTTACCCGCCGACCCAAAATTGCCACCTCGCCGTTGACTTTTACACGACCCTCATCGATCAATATCTCGCACTCGCGACGCGAACCCCAGCCGACGCGAGCTAAAACTTTTTGCAGTCGCTCACCTTCGTCGTTTTCTAGTTCGCCTGATGCACCAAACGCCGAATCACCAGACATTTAGTGTCGACAATGCTTTTATTGTTCTGGCGACATCGGGTCTTCGGGCACAACTCGCAAACTGCGTTCTAAAGTTTCAACGACGCTCGCATCCGGAATGAAGTCAGCGATGCTGGGCAAATCTTCGAGCGAAGCAATGCCAAGTCGTTCTAAAAATAGCGGGGTCGTGCCGAACAACACTGCTTGACCTGGGCCATCATCGCGCTGCACCTCGGTTATATAGCCACGCGCCTGCAACGTGCGCATCACCGCTTCGGGGTCGACACCACGAATCGAAGCGACCTGCGAACGCGACAAAGGTTGTTTGTAAGCAATGATTGCCAATGTCTCTAATGCTGCAGACGAGACGCGTGCTTGTTGACCGTCCAAAACGAAGCGCTCAACATACGGCGCCAATTCTGGATGTGATTGAAACCGAAATCCTCCGGCGACCTTGACGAGTTGAAATCCGTGACCAGCGGCTTCATACGTGGCAGCCAGTCGTTCACACAACGCTTCGACCGTCGCTTGCGAAATCTCCAGCAACTGAGCCAATAGCGCTGGCGCCACTGGCTCCATGGCAACCATCAAAATCGCTTCAAGCGCACGCACGGACTCTGGATCTAGATTCGATTCTTCTTGGTTCATTTGTTATCCCTCGTAATTATCAATAGCAATTGATTCATCGTCGACACCCAACCACACGACTTCAATATCACCAAAGCGTCGCAACTGCTCGAGTTCGACACGCCCCTGTTTATATAGTTCGAGAATCGCCAAAAATCGCACCACGATCTCGATTTTGTCGGTGATGCCGTCGACGATATTGCGAAATGTGGTGTGCCCTGCTTGACGAATTTGCTCGGCAACCGTGATGATTGCCTCGGCCACACTCGCGCGAATCGGCGCAACATGCTCGAGGCCGATCACCTTTGGCGTCTTTGGCGCAGTCGCTCGCATGAACGCACGTTGCACTCGCAACGGGCTAACACCTTCAAGCAAGTCGGGCATCAACGATGCGAATCGCTCTTCGGGGCCGGCCATTCTTGGAAAACTCAAATCGGCGCGGCTCACCAAATCGCTGAACACCGTCGCCACATCTTTAAACGTCTTGCAATCGAGCAATCTCACCAACAGCAAATCGCGCTCTTCCCACAATGCCAACTCGTCGTCCAAGTCGCCGTCGTCTTTGCCCGGCAACAACCGCCGTGTCTTCAATTCGATCAGCGTCGCCGCGATCAACAGAAACTCGGTCGCGAGATCAAGATCGATGGTCTGCATCTTGGCGACCTCGTCAAGGTATGCCGTCACGATATTCGACAGCGAAACTTCGTGAATATCCACTTCTTCTTTTAAAATAAGATGCAACAGCAGCTCAAATGGCCCGTCAAAAGTCGGCGTTGAAACTGCATATTTCATCACCTGCGAGATTACCTCCCCGCGCCTTTCAATGTCGGCAACTAAGGTTGAAATATGACTCGAGTTTTATCTTGCATTCAGCCCACGGGCGACGTGCACCTCGGCAACTACCTCGGCGCCCTGCGAAATTGGGTTTTAGGTCAAGATAAAGCCGATGTTTTTCATGGGATAGTCGACCTGCACGCACTCACCGTGACAGAAACACCAGGCGTCATCGGCACGAACACGCTGCAACTCGCGGCGATGCTTTTCGCCGTCGGATTGAACCCAGATGTCGCAACTGTTTTTGTACAGAGTCACATCGCCGAACACAGCCAACTCGGATGGATCATGGAATGCACAGTTTCGTTCGGTGAACTAAGTCGAATGACGCAATTCAAAGATAAATCAGCCAAGCGTGAAGCCGAGTTCGTCTCAGCGGGTTTGTTCACCTACCCTGCACTACAAGCCGCCGATATTTTACTTTACGATGCCAACGAAGTGCCCGTCGGCGACGACCAGCGACAACATATAGAAATAACGCGCGACATCGCGATTCGCTTCAATCATCGTTTCGGCGAAACTTTCGTTATTCCGAAAGCCGTCACCCCGGCAAGTGGGGCTCGCGTTATGGATCTTCAAAACCCGACTGCAAAGATGTCAAAATCTGGTGACGACGACTCGGGTGTCATTTACCTGCTTGACGAACCCGGCAAGATTGAAAAAAAATTCAAGCGTGCTGTCACCGACAGCGATACTGAAGTTGTGTTTGATCGCGAACGCAAACCAGGCGTCGCCAACTTGCTCGAGATTTTAGCCGCGGCAACAAATACAACTCCACAAAAAGCAGCCGAAAACTACACCCGTTATGGTGATTTAAAAACCGCCAGCGCTGACGCCGTGATTGCGATGCTCGCACCAATTCAAAAACGATATAACGAACTGTTAGGCGACAAAGCCGAACTGATGCGACTTATTCATAAGGGCAACGATCGCGCTCAAGCCGTAGCGAGCGCAACATTAGCCCGCGCACAAAAGTCGATCGGTTTTCTAAGCAGCAAATAGTTTAAATATCGTCGGCGCTTCGAAGTGCCACGATATATTTCGACAAAAGACCTTCATCTTTGCCTATCGCGCCTGAAACGAGCCGACATGTCATTTCTTCGCTACCGATTTCACGCAACATTTGTGCACCGATTGCCTCATGGTCGTGATACCGCGAAAAGCGCGCGCCTCGACTGCCGACAACCGTCGCCACTACGCGTGTGGCAACACTCAAATTTGATTTGATTTTACCTACATCATGCAACAGCGACGCCCGAACCGCCACAGATTCGGCATCCGGCATGACTTTTAGAAATCGCTGCATCACAACGACACTGTGCTTTTTGTCGATTAGCGGCATTGTCGACCAAAGTTCGAACTCC
>NSIC01000012.1 GCA_002737635.1 Acidimicrobium sp. | reverse complement strand
ACTTCCATTGGTGCACCATAGGTTGTTTCAAGAACTTGCGGAGTCAGAACATCACGCGGACTACCGTCGGCAATCACGGTCTTTTTGAAACAAATTACCCGCGGCAAGTGAGCGGCCAAACCGTTCAAATCGTGCGTCGTCAGTAAAATCGTCAAGCCGTCTTGATGCAAGTCTGCAAGAAGATGCAAAATTTCGTGCCTTGTTCGCACATCCACGCCTGACGTCGGCTCATCTAAAACCAAAATATCTGGTTGACAGAACATTGCTCGTGCGAGAAACACCCGTTGTTGTTGACCACCAGAAAGTTCGCGGATGTGACGGTTCGCGACATCTGCGATGCCGAGTTTTTCAAGCACTTCACGAACCTCAATGCGCTCTTGCAAAGTGATTCGTGGCCACCATTTTGTTTTGGCGCGAGTCATCACGACTACTTCTTCGACAGTCACCGGAAAGTACCAATCAACAGTTTCAACTTGTGGCACATAGCCAATCGTTAAGTGGGGAGAAATAGTTATCGAACCGTGGGCAACTGGTTGTGAGCCAATGATTGCCTTCAGCAAAGTTGTTTTGCCCGAACCAGATGGGCCGACAATGCCAACGAACTCTCCGCGATTGATCTTTAAGTAGACGTCGTCAACGACGGGCGCGTTGCCATAGGTGCACGAAACATGTTCGCAAACAATCAACGGGCTATCGATTTTACTGAGAATACTTTGCCTCATCTTTAACTACATCTCGAACATCCAGAGATTTTAATGCTGAAGCGTCACCGCCGAGTGCCTCAACAATTGCTACAAAATTAAATCTCATCAGACCGAGCCACGAATGTTCGGCATCACCAGGTTCGCCGATCAAATCATCATCTCGCAAGACATCGACATATCGCACACCTGTTTCGGCACCAATTTGTTCAAGCACCGTTGACGGAAACACCTCACTACCAAAAATCGCCATAATTCTTTGACTTTTCACTTGCAAGATCAACTCGCCAATTTCTTTTGGTGTTGGTTCATCAAATGATGAAGGCTGAATTGCGCCAACCACTTCGAAACCATAATTAGTCGCAAAATAAGCGTAAGCGTCATGATATGTCAAGAGTTTGCGCTGATCAACAGGGATTGTCTCTGTTGCTACCTTCATCGCCCGATCAAGTAGGTCTACTTTCGCGGCAAATGCCATGAAATTCTGCTCGTAGACAGTTGCGTTTATCGGATCTCGACGAACTAGCACGTCACGAACAATGCGCGCATACTGTTTCGCCATCGGCGGGTTTGTCCAGAGATGTGGGTTCGGCTTGCCACCCTCTTTTGGAAACGAAAAATCGTAAATATATTCAGACTCAGGCAATATTTCAGAACCGAGTTCACATATATTCGCCGATTCTTGAAGGTTCGCAAGGGCCAAGTTTTTTGTTGGCTCTTCAAGCACAAGACCGTTGATGAAGATCACATCGGCAGATTCGAGGATTGCAGCGTCACTTGGCTTGGGCTCAAACGTGTGCGAGTTGGTGCCCTCAGGCACGACGCCAGTGATTTGTGTTGTGGTTCCACCCGCGATGTTTGCAATGATGCTCGTGATTGGCGCAACGGTCGAAGCAATTATCAATGGTCGGTCTTGAACAACGTCGCCCAAACTGCAACCGATATTTTCACCGACCGAGTTTTCGATTGAGGTCGAGCAACTGGTTAGAAACAGCAAAGCCAAACCCAACACACGAAATTTCAACACGGTCAACTTGCGCTGATCTGGTCAAGAATTTGTGCGACGCGCAACGAGTCTGAAATGGGCATTACCCAACCCGACTTTGAGATGGCCTGCTCACTGACCTGCTCAGTCATCTCGACAAACGCATCAACTGAATCAAAGTGCTCGAGGCGATCACCGATGCGTAACGAACTCGGCTCTCGCCACGAAGAGAATGGTTCACCAGTTTCTGAGGTGATCGACAAATTAGTGCCACTAATAATCAGTTGTTGAGGCAGATTTTGCTCAAACGAACTTAGCGACTGTGCGACAACTTGATCGTTGATCAAAACTTCGACTTTTGTTGTCAAATCAATTTTCGTTGGGCCAAGATTTCTGTCAACCGCTTTGATGCTCATTGATTTCGCACCATTCGTGAGTGCCACCCACGCGTTTGATTGATAACAGCCAATATCAAGCAATGCTCCACCACCCATTGCTGGGTCGAGTCGATAATTTTCGGTCATCTCAGATTTGAATGCAAACACTGAATCAATTTTGGTAATTTGACCGATTTCACCCGATGCCACGATTTCTACGAGCCGTTTAAATCGCGGATGCCAGCGACTCCACACCGCTTCGACCAACAGTCTGTTGCAGCGTTGCGAGCACGAAATCATCTTTTCGACCTCAGAAGCATTAAGCCCCAACGGTTTTTCACAAACAACATGTTTGCCCGCTTCAAGTGATCTGGTTACCCATTCAAGATGTTGATGGTTCGCAAGACTTATATAAACGACGTCAATCTGTGGGTCGTCGAGCAGTTGATGATATGAATCAAAAACTTTTTGCGGCTCGAGTTTTGCCGAGCGTGCGGCGTCACGACTTGCAACACCAAAAAGTTGTGTATTTTTTGCCGCGTGCACTGCTGGCCCCATCGCCCGATTGGCAATCCACCCTGCGCCGAGAAAACCCCATTTCACTGACACGTCTAAACCAAACTTGACGAAATACTTGCTCGCAACTTGGGCACAACAGGCATCGCATTGTTCAGCGCCGACTCTTCTGCCGCCTGCATGATCGCAACGACATTGCGCGAATGCAACGCAGTCACTGACATCGGTTCGCCAGATGTCAAATAGGCGACAATCGAACGATGAAACTCGTAGTCGTCGAGTTTTTCTAATTTGATTTCTTGTGCCACTGAGTTTTCTCGATGAATTGTCAAAACCGCGGGTAGGTCTGCAACTGCCGGCTCAGCCAACGCGTTCCAATCGCCGACGATCGCACCAAGCGTGCCCAAAACATAAAACTTTGGCTTTCGTGCGGCCGCAAGATCTGAATGAATAAAAGTTGCCTGTTTGCCGGTCGAAAAAGTGATCGTGACTTGTGCATGATCGGCATTCGTTGCGTGCGTCCAAACTCGTTTGTGATTTTGCGCACTGACATGAGCGACATCGTCGGTGATCACGTTCAAGATTTGATCGATGAAGTGACTTCCCCAATCAAAAATTGCGCCGCCCGACACCGTTGCATCCGAATGCCAATAATCGCATGGGCGCGAGTATCCGCCGACGAAAGTATCAAGTTGATAAACCTCGCCAATTGCCCCAGATGCAATGAGAGATCGCATAGTTACAAAGTCGGCATCAAAACGACGGTTTTGATACACAACAAGAAGTAACTTTTTATCATCTGCCAACTTAATTAATTCATCACATTCGTCGGCGGTGAGCGCCATCGGCTTTTCAAGAACGACATGAATGCCCCGCTGTAGAGATTCTTTTGCCCAATGAAAATGACTATTCGGCGGTGTAGAAATCACAACCAGGTCAAGCAAACCAGAACCAAGCATTTCGGTCGCATCACTAAACCCAACAAAATCACTTGCTAGTTCTCGGGCTGCAACCAGTCGCTCTGGTTTGGTGTCGCACACCGCCGAAAGAGTCAAACCATCCGTATTTTGAACCGCCAGATTATGCTCGTAGCCAATCGCCCCGTATGCCAATAAACCGACCCGAATAGGTTTAGTGCTCATCCCCGACGTAACTGTATTCAGACGGCTGACACATCGCACCAAAACCGGGTTATTAAACGGTCAAAGTGACAAATTTGACCCTTGGTGCAAGCGTTATAGAAATGGAACCGGTGAAACTTTTGCGGTGAATTCGCCGTCGGGGGTTTGCACTGTCACTTGCGTGCCAACAGGCGTGCAGTCAATCGCCAGTTGACCAAGCGAAACATTCGTCTCGAGCCGTGGCGACCATACCGCCGAAGTAACCGAGCCAATTTGTTTGCCGCCCACCTTGACTGGCCACGGGTTGCGATTCAGAGGCACTTTTGGTCCGTCAATCATCAAGCCGCAAACGCGACGATCGATGCCCCGCTTGGCAACCGCACGAATCGCATCGAGACCGATCGCTTCAATGTCGGCATCTAGCGAAACATATTGTTCCATCGCCGCTTCGAGTGGTGTGTCTGCGCGGGTGATGTCAGAACCATAAGTCATCAAGCCCGCTTCGATGCGCTCGATCAAATTCGGACAACCCGGGCCAATATCAAACTGCTTGCCCGCTTCGGCCAAAGCATCATAAAGTTGTAAACCGATCGCAGCGTCATCGACATAAATTTCGAAACCACCTTGGGCACTCCAGCCACTGCGTGCAACCAAAAACTTATGGCCGCGAAAGTCGAGATTGTCGAACCTGAAGAACTTCGTCTTGCGAACTGCCTCACCAAAAACAGCAACAACGACATCTTCGGCTTTTGGTCCTTGCACCGCGAGCGGCCAAATCTCTGGTTCAAAAATCTGCACATCAAGTTTCATGCCGAGTGCGATGCCTTGTGCCCACAGCAAGATGTCGAGATCTGAAATCGAAAACCAAAATCGATCTTCAGCGACTCGAATTGCAACTGGGTCGTTAAGCAAAAAACCATCCTGGTCACAAATGGGTGCGAGCGCGCAACGACCGATTTCGAGTTTGCGCAAATCACGCACCGTCATTAATTGTGCAAGTCGTGCGGCATCTGGGCCACGCAGTTCAACTTGTCGCTGACAAGAAACATCCCACAGTTGAACTTTGCTGCGGAGGTGAAAATAATCTTCTTCGACCCCACGAATGCGGGTCGGCAACAACATGTGGTTGTAAATCGTGTACGCCTGCACGCCGAAATCTTCAACACGACTTGAAAACGGTGTCGAACGAGTGCGACGCGTGATCGCCAATTGGGGCGCGTTTTTTGGCGGCTGAATTGTCGGTGTGTAGATCATCGTCATGGGCCGACCCACTTGATCTGACAAATTTCTGCACTGCGACCTTCGAAGTTCCATACTCGGCCAAACGCACGAACTCGACCTTGTGCCGCCTTGGCGACGACTACTTCTGGGCCCATCCAATATTGCGTGTTAACCACGCTCACCTCTTCGTTTTCACGAGCGCCACCAATTGGTTCAACAGCGCCCTGAATGAACTTGCCGACACTCAAAGAACGCTTCTGACCTTCGGTGAGATAACTAATCGGCGAACGCGATGCGCCAAGATATTCACCGACGAGCAACTTAAACAAGCCTGTTGTGCCACGACTTGCACCAGTAAAGATGTTTTCGATTTTTTCAAACTGTTCATCGGTTGCGCGTTCGTCAATCCAAAGAGCGGTTGTCCAGTTGCCGCGCTCCATTTTGCCCGGAATGTCGAGCAACATCGCCACATTCAACCCCGACAAAAATGTCAGACCCGACTTGCCTTTATCGATTCGCACACCGAGCCACGCTTGACAATAACCCTCTGTCGGCGGGTGCGTGCCCAACGATATAACGCACGGGCAGAACACCGTGCAATTGCAATTCAAAATCAGTTCGCCCTCGATTGACCAATTCTCTGCGCTCATAACTTAATTTCCTTTCGTTGTTTTAATTTTTTTATAGATTCAAATGATCGTGCGCGCCGCCGACACCAGAAAACAGACTCACGAAAACAGCGAAACCCCAAATAATTATCAAAACTCCGAGCGGCGCAGTTAACCGACGGCCGATCACGGGAAACTTCTCGATTGCCATTACTGCGGCACTCAAAACCATGAACCAAATATTTGTCAGACCGCCGACAAATGCGAGCAACATCAAAGCCCAACAACATCCGACGCAAGTTACGCCGTGGCGCAGACCCATTTTTAGTCCCCCACCAACGCCGTCATGCCAATGACGCAGAAAAAACTGCATCGGCGCAAGACACTCTGATTGACAGCGTTGCTTGAGTGACGAAAATTGATATAGGCCAGCAGTGATCAACAAACCAGCGCTAAAAATTTTATTCAAGCCAGTGTGTACATCTAACAAATTAAGTTCACTAATCGCCAACTGCAATGACGAAGCAGCGAGTGCGAAACCGAACCAAATGATCGAATAGCCGAAAACAAAAGCCCACCAAATTAATTGCGATGCATTCTGCGTGATGCTATGAAGAGATTGCAAAACTGGCACAGCAGTTGTTGACATCATCACCAAAGTCATCAACACCCACATCAAAAACACATTCGATGATGCGTGCGCGTGTGCGGCGCCACTCATCGAGAGATGATGTTGCATCAGGAGCCACCAACCACCGCCAACCGACAACATGAATAACGGCCATGGCGAGTTGGCGACTAATTTGCTCTGAATCATTGGCGATTACTATAGTTATCACCCGTGAGCGCACGCAAACCGGCGATGACCAACAATTTGATGCAGTTCGACTCGGTCGGTTTTGCCAGCCTGTTAAACCGCAAGCGCAACCAACTGGGATGGTCGACTCGTGAACTCGCCCAACGCGCGAAAATATCACAACCATACGTTGTCGCTCTTGAACGCGCCCGCAATACAAACTCAAAAGTCAAAAAAACTCCGACACCAACCGTCGATGTCATCGCCCGATTGGCTTTTGCGCTCGACATCGATGCAAGCACTCTGTTCGCTCGGGCGATGAAGATTGCGAGTCGCCATGTGTTGCTCGTCGTAGACGAAACGGCACCAACACCACTGACAATCGTTCAGCAATCATCGATTAACCAACCACAAACTTGGCTTTGCGCGGCAAAGTCTGGCGACATAAGTTTGCGTCGCAAAAAATCGAGACAATACAAACCAGCAGACATTGCTCAAGCACTAAACAACGAGTTACAAAATCTGCGTAGCAAGATCGCTAATCAAACACTCGGTCTGATTTTCAGCGAAACATCTGAGGCGATGACCGAATTCGACAACCCTCAAGCGGTGCTCAAGTTTGAGCACAAGTGGGCAGATGTTGTTGATAAGGCAGCAACTTCAGTTGGCGCACAATCTGCTTTCAATGTTTGCGTATACAAAATTGCAGATCTAAAGACTCTCGCCAACCCGACGAAAGCATTTGACGAACTTGTAGAAGTTCACGACGAATTTTGGATTTATACGAACTCAATGCTGGCGCTATCTGACTCATCATTAACACAGAGTCATCAAACCAAAATCCATGAACTCTTAAAAAAGTAAGCAACTACTCAACAGAAAAGAGATAACTAAATGAACACTCCGAACATAAGTCGAGCATTCACCGTCGGCAAAACCGACTCGGGTTGGGCGCGTAAAATCATCGACATGCCGATTGATCAGCTCGGCGAAGGTGATGTGCTAGTTGAAGTCGAATTTTCGGGCATCAATTTCAAAGATGGTTTGGCCAGCACAGAATCTGGTCGCATTGCGCGCATTGATCCACTTATTGGGGGCGTCGACCTCGCGGGCAAAGTCGTCGAGTCGTCGAACGCGAACTTCAAAGTCGGCGCCAGCGTAATTGGCCACGGTTATGACATCGGCGTCGCACATCACGGCGGTTTCTCGCAATACGCTCGCATGAAATCTTCGTGGCTCGTGCCAATGCCCGCCGGTCTCGACTCACGCACTGCGATGATGATCGGCACCGCGGGTTACACGGCTGCGCTTTCGGTAGACGCACTTGAAAAAGCGGGCCTCAAGCCAGGCACGGGTCCAGTTCTCGTCACCGGTGCAACAGGTGGCGTGGGCTCGGTCGCAGTCGGCATGCTCGCCTTACACGGTTACGAAGTCGTCGCCAGCACGGGCAAACCAGAAACCGCCGAGTGGCTTAAACAAATTGGCGCCAACGAAATCATCGACCGTGCCGAAACCTCGGCCGAGTCGCCAAAGCCACTCGAACGCGAGCGCTGGGCAGGTGCGGTCGACTGTGTCGGTGGCGCAACACTCGCCTACATTTTGCGCACTCTTAAATATGGATGCAGCGTTGCCGCGAGCGGCCTCACCGGTGGCACGAATTTGCCAACCTCAGTGTTGCCATTTATTTTGCGTGGAGTAAACCTGCTCGGTATCGACAGTGTGCAAACACCAATCGAACCGCGCAAGGCAATGTGGCAACGCATCGCCACAGACCTAAAACCAACATGGCTCGAAACACAGAGCGCCGAAATCATCTCTTTAAACGACTTGAGCGCACAACTTGACAAAATTTTGGCTGGCAAGATGCGCGGTCGCGTGTTGGTCAACCCGCATTTATAGAGCTTGCTCAAACTGCGTTATTATTTAGTCACTCGCAAAAGGACACGCACTATGGCTACAAAAGTGAACGCTGAACAACTGCAAAAAGCCAAATCGGGCAAAGGCTTCATCGCCGCACTCGACCAGAGCGGTGGCAGCACCCCAAAGGCGCTCAAACTTTATGGCATCGAAGAATCAGAATATAAAAACGATGCCGAGATGTTCAACCTGATTCATGCGATGCGATCGCGCATTATCAGCAGTCCTGTTTTCACCAGCGAGCGAATCTTGGGCGCGATTCTTTTTGAAATGACGATGAACCGCACGATCGACGGCAAAGGCTCTGCAGAATATCTATGGCTTCATAAGCAGATCTTGCCGTTTCTAAAAATCGACAACGGTTTGGCCGACGACGCCAACGGTGCACAAATTATGAAGCCGATTCCAGAGTTGGGCGCGCGCCTTGAGAGCGCAAAATCTCACGGTGTGTTCGGCACAAAAATGCGCTCAGTGATAAAACTTGCCAACAAGACCGGCATTAGCGATGTGGTCAAACAACAATTTGAAATCGGTAAAGAAATTGTTGATGCTGGTCTTGTGCCAATCATCGAGCCCGAAGTCGACATCAAGAGCCCAGAGAAGAGCGCTGCTGAAATAATCCTGAAAGCCGAAATTCTTGGTCAGTTGAATTCTCTCAATGGCGATCAAAACGTGATGCTCAAACTCACACTGCCAAACGAGACTGGTTTCTTTGGTGAACTCGTCAAACATCCGCGAGTCGTGCGTGTCGTCGCACTGTCTGGTGGTTACAGCCGCGAAGAAGCCAACAAACAACTTGCCAAAAATCCTGGCGTGATCGCCAGTTTCTCGCGTGCCCTCACCGAGGGTTTGTCGGCCAAACAGACCGAGTCACAGTTCAATGGTGCACTTGACGCGTCAATTCAGAGCATCTTCGACGCCTCGAATAAATAAGTTATTTCCGATCTGATTCGATTTATATCGTCGCTCGGCGCGCCGAAATATCGAGCAGATTACGCGTGTAACTATCTCGCGGCGAATTAGTTACTGCGTCGACCGAGCCTTGTTCGACGAGTTGACCATGACGGAGCACGAGAATTCGGTCGACAAAACTTGCAACAAGTGCAATGTCGTGCGAAACAATGATCATTGCAATATTGAGTTTGCGCTGCAGATCTGCGAGTGTCTTCATCACCGCTGCCTGCACCGTGACATCTAAAGCCGAAGTAACTTCGTCAAGCAACAATAATCTTGGTTTGGCAAGCAGGGCCCGAGCGATCGCAGCGCGTTGTTTTTCGCCACCCGACATCTCGCGTGGACGGCGCGTCAAGAATTGTTCACCAAGACCAACCGAGAGCAACGCCGAAGACACCTCACTATTTGTGGCCTGTGTATATCGCGAAAGCGATTGGGCAACCGTGCGCATCGGGTTCAGCGAGTCGTCGGGGTTTTGAAAGACCATCTGAATCGAAGACAAAACTTCGCGCGGACGCATTTGCAACGCCGTCGACAAGTCATAACCATCGCCGTCATGTAATGAGCCGCTAGTTACCGATACGAGACCACAAATCGCCGACAGCAAACTTGATTTACCGCTACCCGACTCGCCGATAATGCCAAGTACTTCACCTCGCTTGATCTCTAAATCAAGCGAGTCGATCGCCCGAGTCGTTTGACCACGAACAATGCCCAATCCGCGGCACACGAGAACTGTTTCGTTGTTTTGGGAACCTGATTCACGAATTCTCTGGTCGAGTTTCGGAATCGAACTGACCAGTGCTTTTGTATATTCATGCGATGGCGAACGCAAGACCTGCGAAGTTTGACCCAACTCAACGATTCTTCCCTGATTCATCACGGCGATGCGCTTTGAAATCTGGCTGACGACTCCGAGATCGTGGCTAACACATATCAATGCAAAACCACGCGAGCGTTGCAAGCGATCAATCGTCGTCAAAACCTCAGAACCGATGCTCACATCAAGCGCCGAAGTCGGCTCGTCGAGCAGCAACAACTGCGGCGATCTAACGAGTGCCAGAGCCAGAAGCACGCGTTGACGCTCACCACCGGAGAGTTGATGTGGATAGCGATACAGATATTTTTCGCCACCAAGACCAACCTCGGCAAGCGACTCAAGCACTCGCTCATCGACGACATCACCTGAGACCGTGTCACTAAAATGACTAAGTACTGTCAGGTGTGGCGTCAGCGATTCACCAATTGATTGCGCCACTAATGCCACCACGCTGCCGTAAATATTGCTTCGCTCGGCTTGCGTCGCAACCAGCAAATTCTTGCCGACAGTCGTGACTTCGCCTTGGTCGAGCACCAAACCTGGTGCGAGCACACCCGCCGCAAGTCGCAACAAAGTTGATTTTCCGCTACCCGAGCCTCCGACGATGCCGAGTGTTTCTCCGCGCTCGAGTTGCAAGTCAATTGCCTCAAGAATCGGCCGAGAATCACGAGCCTCGTTTTTTATACGCACCGTTACATTGCTGAAACCCAAGATTTGAGATTGTGTAAGCGTCGTAATCATGTTCACTCGTGATCGACCAATGCTTGAATCGCCAACACGAGTGATGCCAGCATCATGATCGGCGCAATTACTAATAATGGATTCAATGTCATATACGACCGCGACTCAGCGATCATCAAGCCCCACTCTGGTGTTGGTGGGCTCGCACCCAAACCCAAAAATGAGAGCGAACTAAACGCCAACAAAATCCAGGTGAACTGCATCGCGACCTCGGTGAACATCACTCGCCAAACATTCGGCATCACTTCGCCGAACAAAATGCTGATTCGACTTCCACCTTGCAACCTTGCGACACGAATGAAGTCGCGCGCCAACAAAGTCTGAGTTGCGCTGCGCGCTACCCGGGCAATTGGTGACGCATACATCAGGCCGAGTGCCACACTCAAGATAAGCGGATCTTGGCCAAAGAAGCTTGAGATCAACAACAACAGAATCAATGTCGGTAGAGCGAGCATAAAGTCGATCACCCGTGAAAGTGCGTCGTCAATCCAACCGCCGGCTAACGCCGCAACCGAGCCGATGACGATGCCGATCAAACACGAAATTGCCGTGGCGGCAAAGGCAATCACCAATGACGGCCGACCGCCATGCAACAACCGACTGAAAACATCACGACCTAAAGAATCAGTGCCCAACCAGTGATTGAGCGACGGGCCTTGCAATAGCGCGGCAGAATCTTGCGAATCGGTCGACGATAACCGCAAATATGGCGCTAGCAGCGCAACAAAAGCATGCATTCCCAGCGTTGCGAAGATCAATGCACGATTTTTTAGAAAATTAAGTCGCAGTAAAGTCTTCATCACATCTCTCAGCGATTACTCGATCTAAGTCGTGGATCAAAAACACGCACGAGCGAGTCGGCCAGAAGCGACGAAACCAGATACACGGCAAGACCGAACAAAATGATCGGCAAGATCAAAGCCGTGTCGCGATCAGAAATCGCATCAATTGCCAATCGTCCGAGGCCTTGAAAATTAAACGCGGCCTCGGTGACAAAAGTGCCGGTCAGCAGCCAGGCGCCATCGAGTGCCACGACATTCACAACAGGCGGCAAGGCCGCGGGCACGATATGCCGCTTGATCATCTTTCGCTCGTTGGTGCCACGCAATCGGGCGCTTTCAACGAACGGCATGTTTTGCACGTTGGTCACACTCGCCCGCATCGTGCGCATTGAGTGCGCAAAGATAACAACCGCGAGCGTCAACGCCGGAAGCCAAACATTCGGCAAGAGTTGCAACAAGGACGCGTTGCTGGGCATGACACTGACCCCCGGAAAAATCGGGATCCAAATAGACAACACCAGCCACAAGACCGTTGCAATGACGAACTCGGGCAGGGTCATCGCGATAACGCTGAATTGATTAACGGCCTTGCTGATTCGTTTGCGCGGATATCGCCCAAGCAACAGACCAACGACGATTGCGCTCGGAAACGCAATCAACGCCGCCACGGCAGCCATGACTGCGGTGTTTCTCAAGCGCGGCATGATGATTTTAGAAACTTGCTCGTCGCGTTTTATCGAATAACCAAGGTCGCCGCGCACCAAGTCGCCAGACCAGTCTTTGAGACGAACGACTACTGAGTCGTTTAAGTTATTCTCTTGGCGACAAGCCTCAATCTTTGCGTTGGTGCCAAATCGCCCGAGCAGCGCCGTGCATCCATCACCAGGAAGTGCGTCAACACCGACAAACGAAACTACTGCAAGCGCAATAAAAGTTGCAAGAGAGAAAACGACCCTTCTCGCTAGATTTTTCAACGGTTTATTCTCGCTATCTTCACGAAACGCTGATTTTTTCCCATCTCACAGCATCAATCACAATCGGTTCGACTCCTTTAACTTTGCTGCTCATGGCTCGGGTCAAAGTTTTGTGATATGGCAAAAAGATTGCCGAGTTTTCAAACAATCGTTCTTGAATTTGCGCATACTTCTTTGCTCGCTCGGCCTGATCTTTCGTTGCTCGGGCTTCATCGAGCATCTTGTCAAGGTCTTTGTCGACTTGGCCGGTTGGGTTCCAAGATGCTGTGCTGCGATAGACCTCGTTGAGCACCTGGGTCGCGGGTCGTTGTCCCCAACTGTCGACAAACGCCGATTCTTTCATCCACACATCGTCCCAGAAGCCACTCGCGTCAGCCATTTTGATCGTCACACGAATGCCTGCATCTTTCACTTGATCTTTATAAGCCGTCACAAGTTCCACCATGTGCACTTCGACATCGCTGGTGTAGATATCGATGTCAATACCGTTTGGATATCCGGCTTCGGCAAGCAACGCCTTTGCACCCTCAGTGTCTTTGGCGCAATCACCGTCCCATCGGTAAGGGTCAGCCGACCACACCGGCGTGTCACAGGCAACGACACCTCCGCCGACACCGAGCACGGTGTCGGCAATAACTTGTCGATCGGCGGCAATGCGCAGGGCTTTGCGCACGCGGGCATCGCCGTAAGGTTCTTGATCAACTCTGAAGTCGATCGCGTTCCAGTCGCCCGACGGAATATTCTGCAAAGTGAACTTGGCCTCGTCACCAAACATCGCCGAAGACTTGCCGTCGATCGCCAACAGCAAATCAACTTGATCGCCAGCCAGTGCCTGGGCCGCTGATTGCGAGTCAGCAAAAGTAATCACTTCAATTCTTTCTAGTTTTGGTTGACCAAAGAAATAATCTTCGTTTGCCAACAGCACCGTGGTGCCCGCCGGATCAAAAATTTTCATTTTGAATGGCCCCGTGCCGATCGGCTTTTCGCCAATCGTGGCTTGTGAATCGACAGGTGTCATCAACGCGCGATAATCGGCAAGCAACAATGGCAAGTCGGCTTCACCAGTCGACAAAGTGAGCAACACTTCATATTTCGAAACGGCTGTCACCAAAGATATAACGCCAAGCACCCCAAGAATCGGTGAGTCAAATTCGGGGTCGATCATTCGCTCGATCGAATAGACGACATCATCGGCATCGAACTCGCTACCATCGTGAAACTTCACGCCTTCACGCAACTCAAGGGTCCACTCGGTCAAGTCATCATTTGACGACCACGACAGAGCCAACTCCGGAATTGGCGAGAAATCTTTGTCGACACCGATGAGGCGATCAAACACCATGTTGATCGTTGGCCAAGTGCGGTTGCCATCGTATGGGTCCATGGTTTCGGCGCCACCAAAACCGGCATCGTTGCCGACACGCAGAACACCAGATGCAGATGAAGTTCGACCACATGACGCCAAACCACTGGAAATTAAACCAAACACAAGAAATGAGACGAAGATTTTTTGAATTTTGTTCACGATCCGAATCATAGTCAAGTTGTAGCCTTCTGATAAATGGCTTCATTTAAAATTGTTTCGTACAACATCCAATATTCACTTGGTGCTGACAACAGATACAACATGAGGCGTTGCATCGATGTAGTTCGCGATGCCGACATAATCTGCCTGCAAGAGATCGACCGCAACTGGCGACGCACCAACATGGTCGACCAGTTCGCTGAAGTGCAATCATTGCTGCCCGATCGCTATTGCGCTTTTGGGCCGTCACTCGATGTCGACGCGAGCGCCATCAATCCAGATGGCTCGGTTGAAAATCGTCGTCGACAGAGCGGACAAATGACAATAAGTCGCTTCCCGATTGCATCGTCACGCCCGATTCATCTGCCGAAAGACGACACAGGTGACGCGATGAATAGTTGGTCCGCCGCACTCGAGACCGTAATCATGACACCAGAAAAACCCGTGCGCGTGATCAACCTTCACCTCACAGATATCTCAGAAACAAACCGTGTTTCGCAGATTTCTGCGCTGATCAAGCATTGCGAAAACGCCACAATCGAAGGCGGCGCCTGGAACGGCAAAGAATGGGATGAAACATCGCGCGAGCATTGGCAACTCAACGACCCCGTTCCGCCGATGCCGACTGAAATGATCTTCAATGGTGACTTCAACGACGAACCAAATTCGCGCACGCACGAGATAATGCTTCGCGCAAAATTTCGTGATACATGGCAACCCAATACGAACTCTGGTGCCGGCGTCACTTTCAAAACAAATCCAGAACAAGGCACCGACAGCGACATGCGCATCGACTTCATTTTTGTGTCGCCACAATTTGAAATTGTCAGGTCACATATCGACGAATTGACGGGCGCTTCTGACCACCAACCCGTTTGGGCAACCCTTCGCGTTTAAGCCTTTGAACAGCACGATTTAGCGCAAAATAAGCCTTTTCGGGTAATCCACCAAATACGCCCGATCATCTAATACCTTTGAGACATATGAAAAAACGGGACCTCATCCAAGCAGTAGCTATCCATGCCGACGTCGACAAGAAGACAGCAACTGCTGTCGTCGAAGGCACAATTGACGTAATCTTGGCATCAGTTGCCAAAGGTGACGTCGTCAACATCTCGGGCTTTGCAAAATTTGCAAAAAAATATCGCCCGGCCCGCATGGCTCGTAACCCGGCAACCGGTGAGCAAGTGCATGTGAAGGCAAAGACTGTTGCCAAGATCACCGCATTGAAGGGCTTCAAAGACATCGCACTCGGTGTTTCTAAGCCACCAAAAATCGTGACAGTGCGCAAGCCTGTTGCTCCTGCTAAACCAGCAGCAAAAAAGAAGCGCTAATTAAAGTCCGACGCTGTCGGACTAAATGAACATCGCTTTGTAAACGTATATCTCAACATTTACAGTGTTGAGATGATCTCAAGTGCCGATGGTCTCGCCACTCGCGCGGGCTTGGCGATACTTAATCAAGGTGGCAACGCCGTCGATGCGGCAATCGCGACCAGTGCCGCGATGGCCGTTGTCGCACCACATCTTTGCGGAATGGGTGGCGATTTATTCGCCCTCGTGCATCTTGATGGCGAGGTTTATTCACTCAATAGTGCCGGTCGCGCCGGCTCTGGAGTAGACGCCGACCAACTACGCGCACGCGGCTTCACCTCGATGCCAATAATCGGCGATTTCAATTCGGTGACCGTGCCTGGTTGCGTCGCCGGATGGCTCGCTCTGCACGAACGCTTCGGTACTCTCTCGCTTGGTGATCTGTTCGCGACCGCAATTTCGTTCGCCGAAAATGGTTTTCCAGCGTCGCCTCTTTTGACCGGCTCGCTGAAACGCCTCGACGAAACAATCAAGCCAAACTTCGCAAACATCCTCTCGCAAGCAACAGCGCCCGGTGTAACCGTCAAGCGCGATGGTCTCGCTCGAACACTTCGAGCAATTGCGAAAAGTGGTTGGGATGCATTTTATGCGGGCGAATTTGCCGATGGTCTCATTGAAATAGGTGGCGGAATATATTCATCCGCGGATCTTGCGAACACCAAAGCAACATGGGATCAACCAATCTCGGCTGAAGCATATGGCCATCGCATCTGGTCAATCGGTGCTCCATCACAAGGATATTTATTTCTCGCAGCGCTAGCACTCAGCGAACAACTTGATTTACCCGAGGACCCGAATGACTCACAGTGGGCCCATCTACTTATTGAAGCGAGCCTCGCAGTCGGACATGATCGACCCAACATCCTGCACGATCGTGCAGATCTCGGCGCGATTTTGCCCGAACTCATCGCCCGCAAATCGATGATCAACTCGCAGTTTGCATCACAACGTAATCATCCTGGCACCGACGGCGACACTACATATATGTGCGCAGTTGATCGCAACGCAATGGGTGTTTCGCTAATAAATTCAAACGCCTCTGGTTTTGGTTCGGGGCTGGTGGAACATCAAACTGGAATCAACCTGCAGAATCGCGGCTTGGGTTTTTCGCTGGTCAAGGGTCATCAATCAG
This sequence comes from Acidimicrobium sp., assembly GCA_002737635.1. GTDB lineage: Bacteria > Actinomycetota > Acidimicrobiia > Acidimicrobiales > Ilumatobacteraceae > BACL27. The sequence continues at coordinate 6,750 of NSIC01000012.1, read as the reverse complement.
AACTCACCGCGGGTCGTCAGCCACCACACACTTTGTGTCCTGCATTGATCACTCGACCCGACAGTTCTCTATTTTCAGTTCTCGGCACAATGGGCGGCGATGCACAACCACAAATTATTTTGCAAATCATCACCCGCCTTCTGCGACATCGACAGTCGAACGATCCTGCAAAGGTGATTGACGCTGGGCGCTGGGTGCTTCGCGGTCCGACAACAGGCTTTGACACTTGGACATCAAATCAAGCACCGACGGTTCAGATCGAAGGTCAAGCCCCTGATAAGTGGCTGACCGAACTAGCCGCACGTGGCCACAAAGTCGAGCGACGTGCACGATTTGACTCGGGTTTCGGCCATGCAAATGCGATCGTGGTGCTCGACGACAACACTCTCGTCGGTGGAGCTGATAAACGCAGCGTCGTCGGCAGTTGTCAAGGGGCCTGAGCGAGTTAACCCAACTTATGGGCGTGTTTTTGGTGACTCGGTTTTGCGCGGGTCGCTAATTACAACGCCATCCAGCACTTTGTCGATTGCCTTTAGAGTGTCAGCATCAAGCACGACCCCTGCAGCCTTGACATTGTCGTCGAGTTGCTCAGGTCGGGTGGCGCCAACAATCGCTGAAGCCACGTTCTTGTTTTGCAACACCCAGGCAATTGACATTTGTGCCATCGTGATGCCGGCTTTTTCGGCTATCGGTTTGAGTTGTTGCACGCGTGTCAACACGTCATCATTGAGCCAGCGAGCAATAAAGTTTTTGCCGCTCAGTTCATCGGTTGCGCGTGAGCCGGCCGGTGGTGGTTGACCTGGCAAATATTTGCCGCTCAAAACACCTTGTGCGATTGGCGACCAGACAATTTGCGACATGCCGGCGTCTTGCGAGGCAGGTATAACTTCTGGTTCGATTATGCGCCAAAGCATCGAATATTGCGGTTGATTCGAAATAAATGGAACTCGCAATTCACGTGCGAGCGCCGCGCCACGTGTGATCTGGTCTGCATCCCATTCTGAGACACCTATATATAGAGCTTTGCCTTGGCGCACAATGTCGGCGAATGCGAGCATCGTCTCTTCGAGTGGCGTTTCAACATCGAAGCGATGAGCTTGATATAAGTCAACATGATCTATTTTGAGGCGCTTGAGCGAACCGTGAATTGAGTCCATGATGTGTTTGCGTGACAGACCGCGATCGTTGACGCCGGCACCAGTTGGCCAATAAACCTTGGTGAAAACTTCAATGCTTTGGCGCGGCACGCCAGCCAGCGCGCGACCTAAAACTTCTTCGGCTCGCGTGCCCGCATAAACATCGGCAGTATCAAAAGTTGTGATGCCAAGCTCAAGTGCACGCTTGACACATGCGTTGGCAGCTTCTTCTTCAACTTGACTGCCGTGAGTGATCCAATTGCCGTAACTAATTGCTGAGATTTTGAAGCCGCTTCGACCGAGATATCTAAATTCCATCCCCTCAAACTACTCGTAGTCGGTTGTTGCCGCCACCAAAAAAGGTGTCTGTAAGGCTGATAACACGAATATCCTGACACTGTGTACAAAGTGCGCGATTTGGTGCCTGGCGATATATCGTCGGCTGTTCGCCTGCTTGAACTTTGTCGTGGTGTTGCCGACTCGCGACCAGTGGATATCGCAAAATTTGTTGCCGACACGAGTGCGGGCTCGCCAGCAATCGTTGCCGTTGCCGAAGACACAGTTGTCGGTTTAGTCTCAAGTCGAATCAGCAATGATGATGCGTGGATCAACATCGTCGCGATCAGCCCCGCATGGCGACATCAAGGCATCGGCTCGGCGATGCTTCAGCGTCTCGAAGAAAAACTTTTGCACGAAGGTGTTCGCAACATATCTGCCTTACTAACCAATTTTGAAGCAGGTCAAACAGCGCTCGTCAATCGTGGCTTCAACCCGACGCATGGTCTCGTGCTCTATGAAAAGTCAGAGCCGATCGAACCATCGGCGATGCGTGTGGTCGATCAGTGGGGCGGCGAACTTTGCGATGCAGCCTTGTGGGATCGCGTGGCAGGCATGGAAGCCGAAAAAACTCTGATCGAAAATCGAATCATCGCCCCGCTTGCTGACCCGGATTTGGCGGCGAAAATCGGTGTGAACGCACCGTCAGCGGTGATGCTCTTTGGCCCACCCGGAACAGGCAAAACAACTTTCGCGCGAGCAATCGCCGGACGACTTGGTTGGCCATTTGTTGAGTTGCTGCCTTCAAAACTTGATAGCGGCGAAAATTCGCTTGCTGCCGAACTTCGCGACGCACTCACCGAACTGCTCAAACTTGAAAACATCGTCGTGTTTATCGACGAAGTTGACGAAATCGCAACGGCGCGAACCGAGAGCCCGAGTACTCGGGGTGTTGTAAATGAACTGCTCAAAATGATCCCAGCATTTCGAACACCTGCAGGTCACCTTCTTGTCTGTGCGACCAATTTCGTTGGCAACATCGACCCTGCAGTGTTGCGCCCCGGTCGCTTCGACCTTGTGATACCAATTGGGCCACCAGACGACGACGCGCGCCACGCGCTGTGGACAAAAATTCTGACTCGACTAGACACTCAAGAAGTGAAAATCAACGACTTGGTCAAAGCGACCGAAGGTTTTACCCCAGGAGACATCGAACTTGCTTCGCAACGCGCGGCGAGCATCGCTTTTGATCGAGCCCGAAAAGGCATTGAGCCAAGCCATATAACGAGCTACGACTTTGTGCAGTCGATCTCAAGGACGAATGCGTCAATTACGTCACAAATAGCCAAACAATTCGCCGATGAGTCGAAGCGGTTTGGTCGTGCCTAACTAGTATTGGTTTTATGAAAATTTTTCCTTCTCCAAAAAGTAACAACAAAGATGCATTGATCGGCACATTCGGCGCCGCACTCGGCATTGCGATCACATGGCTCGTGTCTGATGCGTTGCTCAGTGGTGTCGCACCATTATTAGTGGTTTCGATGGGCGCCTCTGCAGTTATTTTGTTCTCGCTACCCTCGGCACCTGCGGCACAACCAGGGGCAGTATTAATCGCTCACGTTGCTGCGGCGTTTTTCGGCGTTGCTGCTGCACAAATTTTCGACAACATTCCACTTGCGATCGCAGTTGGGCTCGGCTTGCACGTCGGGCTAATGACGCGCTTTGGTTACATGCACCCACCAAGTGGCGGCACGGCTCTGACTGCAATCATTGGCGGTGATGCAGTTACCGATCTTGGTTTTGAATTTTTGTGGCGACCAGTGTTGTTGAATGCAGTGCTGCTCGTCTTGCTTGCAGTCGCGGTCAACAAACCGTTTGCGTGGCGTCAATACCCGGCTAAAAGCTAGACAAGTTTTTAAACACGGCGACTTCGCCGTTTATAACTCTTTGGCGAGTTTCGTTCGCCGTTTATAACTCTTTGGCGAGTTTCGCTCGCCAAGATGAAAAACTCTTCACTGTGCCCGCGTGTGGTGGTCGCAACCACGGGTACGGATGTATCTCGGCGAGTTTCGTGAATTTCTTGAACGACGGCACCGGGGCATACGTGATTGCGACTGCGTTGTCTTGCGCAAATTGATATGGGTCGCCCAGATAAACGTCGACTGGTCTGCGAGTATTTAAATCTTGCAAGGTTTGCAAATAAAAAGCAATGCGCCGTGAACTCAACTGAAGTTTTTTCAACGCTTGTTGATTGAACACAAAAACCGCGGGCAAGTGCGAGTTCGCCACAAGGGCCGGGTCGTCGTCACCAAGTGAATCAATGGTCAAAAGCACGTGACTCACCTCGCTGTTCACGACCATCGACGTCGGCCCCGTTGTTGCACCCACATCGGGGTCGCTGTCGAGAATCGCATCACGAGATAATTCGCGCGGCAAAATCTCGGCAGGAAACTCTTGAATCGGACACTTGCTTTTCAGCGGGCATCTGTTGCACAGACCAGAAGCACGTTTGTCAACCTGCCACTTGGCAAAGCCATATGGTTTGCCCGTTCCGGCGCCGACCGTCCATTGCCAGCCCAAAAGATTGGCTGCTCGCGAGCCATCGATGAGGTTTTGGTGCATGCGCTCTTGACCGGCAAGCCAACCTTTGTCGTTTCTAACCGTCCAATGTGAGGCAAGCCACATTCTGGTTTGATTGACGACCCAACCGTCGGTTTCTAATTCGGCAACAACCTCATCGATGCACAGCATTTCTCGGTTCCATCCGTCACCTGGCACGTTTGAGTTGACTTCAAACCGCAGATTTTCAAAAAGTCGTGTGCCGACGCGAGCATAGAGATGGCGCGCATACTCTTGCCAAAAAAGTTCATCACGAAACTTTTCTCTGTCTTTGAACGGCGCAGTTTTAACCGCGCGATACACCTGACCAAGAGTCAAAATATTGTGACGTATATATGGTGACAGCGCGGTCGCACCACGACGGTTTTTTGGCATGACTTGCGATCGATTGTTGGCATAACCAGTGATGTCAAGATTTGCCAACGCAAGATTCGCCGCACTCTGACCGCCAGCAATTGAACTAACACCGACTTCACCAGAAAACAAACCATTAAAATCTCGCTCAATTATCGTCAGCAGATCTTCTTTAAGATTTATCGGCACCATAATGGGTCAAGGTTGCCGACGAGCGCGCCAGGCCCGCCAAGCACCCGTTGACCACAGCGCCCAGATCACCAACAACGGCTGAAACAACAATCGTGTTGCTCGGGCCCTGTCACTATTTAGACCAAAGGCATCGACACCGTTCACGAATTGCGAAATGTTGCCCCAAAATATCGCCACAAAAAATAAGGCGACTGCCCAACCGATTTGCGCGCGATACTTCCATGCAATAATTAAGCCAAGCCCGAGTGAAATTTCGGCGACACCAGATGCCAACACAACAAAGTCGGCATAATCTTTGAACACTGTCGGCACTTGTGCTCGAAACTCGGTGCGATTCGCACCAAGGTGCGTAGAGCCCGCAAATGCGAGCCCCAGCCCCAAGACGACTTGTGCAATTTTCCTCACGAGATACATCTAAACACACCGCTACTCGCGCGCCCTAGGTGAATCAACTATCCAACCTGCAGTCACGAAACCCGTTGCTCTATTCACCCGAGCGAACTATATCGCTGTCGAGAATTCCGCTAACCTCGCATCAAATGACCCAGTTGCGACAAAAACTTTGATGTCGAAACGGCTAGTCATCGTCACTTCGCTTGCCGTGCTCAGCGCGTGCGGTGGTGTCAATATCGGTGAATCGCAGCAACCCGATGACGAGATCGTGCTCACTGCACCCGCTGATACCGACATTCTCCCTAACGATCTGCCCGACACTGAAGTGGCTGCGATCGTTGCGCTCGGGGCAACCGGCGCCGAGCGCCCACCGGCCGACGAGCACCAACACGGTGGCATGCACTCTGCGCATTCAGTCAGTGCCGCAGATCAAGCGATTCTTGATGACGAGATTGCCGCAGCGCGGTCGGTTATCGCCGAACTCGACACCATCGAGAAAGTTGCCGCGCGCGGATACGTGTTGGCAACCTCACCTTCTCCCGGAATCGGAACTCACTGGGTGCGATGGTCGCAGATTCTCGAACCATTCACGCCGACAAACCCGTCGATGCTGTTGTTTGATCACAGCAAATCTCCGCCTGCACTTGCTGGCTATTCATATGCTGTGCAATCGGCAGCGGCGCCCGTGGGATTCACGGGTGATTCAGACATGTGGCATCGCCATGCAGGGCTCTGCGTTGCATTGTCTGGGTGGGTGATTCGTGAGAGATCTACCGGGCCCGATGAGTGCAAAGGTTCTTACATCGCTGGTGGAGACTTTTGGATGCTTCATGCATGGATCATCCCCCGCTGGGAGAACCGTGACGGCGTCTTCGCCCCAGCGAACTCGAAGTTGTGTCCAAAAGATATCGGGCCCGACTTCTTGCGTTGCGTCGATCAGTCTTAACTCTGACCAATAGCCCTGGCGCCCCCGGCATGAATCGAACATGCGACCTGCGGTTTAGGAAACCGTTGCTCTATCCACTGAGCTACGGGGGCTTTGGCTATTTCATTAGCTATCCAAAACAATTTACCTTTCTTTTGTCCAACTAAGGAACAACCACGGAACATCCTTTATTGCGTGGCCGCTCCGACGACACCGTTAACTAGTGCTTCGGATGTTTTTTCCTGTGCTAAGAACTGCACGATGGCACCCGTAGCTCGACGCCTTCCCTCCTCAGTGGTCTTTGCGTAAAAATTAAGTGTTGTCTCGATGTCGACATGACCCATGCGTTCTTGGACTGTCTTGGGATCGTTACCACTGGCCACGAGCATCGTTGCATGCGTTCGCCTCAAGTCGTGCAGCGTAAACGGTTTCATTCCCTGCGTTTTAATGACTGGTCGTAGAACTCGTTCAACGAGGTTTCGGTATCGGAGGGGTTTGCCAGTTACTGATCGAACGAGCAGAGATTCTGCGTCCTTTCCTTCCTGACCCAATGTTACGAGGAGCTCGCTGAGCACCGCGACGTCGTGGTCACCCAAGTAAATCTTCCTATTGCCGCTCTCCGTCTTGCTCATCTTGACAGCCATGCAGCGTTTTTGTAAATCAAGATCACCAACTCGCATGTTCATCAATTCTCCGATTCTGAGTCCTGTCGCCAAGAGAATGTAAAAGATTCTGCGGTGGTGGTCATCGAGACTTGCGAGCAATGTCCGGCACTCCTCTGGTTCGAGTGCACGCCCCGTCCGTCGCGGTTTGACCTCAAGTTCTACGCCGCTCGCTGGGTTGCTGATGATCAGT
>NSIC01000011.1 GCA_002737635.1 Acidimicrobium sp. | reverse complement strand
AATCGGTTCAAATAGTTCAGACGACTCAAGTAGTTGCGACATTGTTGTCGACTCACCACCAGGCATGACTAGCGCATCAACGGATGCCAAGTCTTGGGGTGTTCTTACTTCTTGCGTTGCGACATTTAATTCACCGAGCACTTTTGTATGGCGATTAAAAGCGCCCTGCAGTGCTAATACACCGACAACTTTCGTCGATTTAGATTGTGAAACTCGAACCACCTGGAGGCCTCGAATCGCTCACCAGCCGCGCTCTGCATATCGTTGTTCGATCTTGTCCATGCCGATGCCAGTCATCGGCCCGCCAAGATTGCGACTTACCTTGGCGATTATTTCTGGATCACGAAAATGAGTAGTCGCCTCGACGATGGCCTTGGCTCGCGGCGCCGGGTCATCACTCTTGAAAATGCCCGAACCGACAAACACGGCTTGTGCGCCTAGTTGCATCGCCAACGCGGCGTCGCTTGGAGTGGCAATGCCACCAGCACAAAACAACGGCACCTGCAACCAGCCCGTTTCGGCAATTTCTTGCACGAGCGGCAGCGGCGCTTGCAATCGCTTGGCCCACTCAAAAAGTTCTGCCGAGTCTGCTTGGGTGATTTTTCGAATGTCGCCAATTATCGAACGAAGGTGGCGAACTGCTTCGACAATGTTGCCAGTGCCTGCTTCGCCCTTAGATCGAATCAAAGCGGCGCCTTCGCTAATGCGACGCAACGCTTCACCAAGATTCGTCGCGCCACACACGAAAGGTATGGTGAACTTCAACTTGTCGATGTGATGAGCCTCATCGGCTGGCGTCAACACTTCGCTCTCGTCAATAAAGTCAACACCGAGCGACTCAAGAACCTGCGCTTCGACAAAATGACCGATGCGCGCTTTAGCCATCACTGGTATCGAACAAACCGCCTGAATGCCAGTAATCATTTCTGGGTCGCTCATTCGAGCAACACCACCGTCGCGGCGAATATCTGCAGGCACACGCTCAAGCGCCATGACGGCACACGCGCCAGCATCTTCGGCGATCTTGGCTTGCTCAGCGTTGACAACATCCATGATCACGCCGCCCTTGAGCATTTCTGCCAGGCCGCGCTTTACGAGCATCGACCCAGTTGAAGTCTTGGCTGTGTTTTCGGTTTCGCGCTTGGCCATGAATAAACCTTTCAACTACTACGACTTATCGTAGCCACCGCGAACTGAGGTTTTCTAATAGTTCTTACGGATAAGGAACGCTGGCGACATCAATTCCCGCAGGAATGTGCGCCGCCGACTTCACCCGTATCACTTCGACCCAAGTGCGCCCTGGTGTGAGCTTTATCACAGCGCCTTTCGTATCTTTCAAGACGAATGGCTTGAGCGGATCAATTCGCTCCCACGAGCCTTGAATCAATGCACCCGCCGTGTAAATCCAAACTTCTCCACTGCCGACAGACTTCGCAACAGGGCTCGACCCACTTTTGGAATAAACAACCGAAACAACTACAACGTTTGGTGCGTTGATACGAACATCTTGCATGTCGACATGCGGTTTGTCATCTTGCGACCGCACGAATGTCAACAGTTCTGGGCTCCACTCCCACATCACATCTACGCCATCCATCGAAATCTTTACTGCCCCCGCCGGTTTTGAATCTGTCGGCACAGTTTCGCCATCAGCGCGATATTCAAACTGCGGCACCGGTGGCTTCGCATCCGCCGGTGCAAGCGTCCATAATTTTGATGTCTCAGCTACGAGATTGTGCGGCGCAACACGACTTGACTCGCGTCTAAAACCGCCAGCCTCATTCGCGGCCGAATGACTTAGATCAACCATCGTTGATTTACGAATCGCCGAAGCAACTTGCGCGTTGCCACCACTCCACGCGAACAGTGGCCCGTTGAAAGAGGCCAACAAATTGATGTCTTGTATCCGACCACTACGAATCGGGCCAACCGGATCACTGCCCTGCGAATGAAACACGGCGGCAAAGCGAGTCAACTGCTCAACATTTTCTTCAAACACGATGTCGGCTTGATTCAAACCCCATTGCGGTCGTGACTTCGGATGGTTGTCAATCTTCACTACGAGCGCCGGGCGACCAATCACCGATTCATCTGGCGCCTGTGCACCCGTCAACGGCGCGCGCACAATCGGAATTGTCGTCGTTGTCGACTCTGCAACCGTCGTCTCGGTGCTGTCGCCTGCAACAGAATCAGCAGCGCCCTCTGTACTCGTCGAGTCAGATGAACCACTGCAACTTGCGACGACAAGACCTACAACTAACAACGCGACAAGATTTCGTGACTTACGATTACGCATTTTTACATCTCCCTTAAGAGTGCGATTCGCTCAGACAGCGGTGGGTGGGTATTGAATAGTTTATGAAATCCACCCAGCCTGCCTGCGTCATTCACCCCCGACAAAGGCTGCTCAATCCACATATGGGCCGTTGCCATACTGGCTGAATGCGTAACCGTGCTATCTGCTTGAAGTTTTTCTAGTGCGGATATTAAACCTGGCGGATATCTAGTTAGCTGACAAGCCGAAACGTCGGCCAAAGTTTCGCGGCGACGACTCACACTTGCTTGCATGATGCGGGCAATGATTGGCGCAATTATCAGCAAAGCAAAGCCAATTAGCGCCAGCGGATTGCTCGAGTTCTGACGATCAGACGAGCGACTTACTCGCCCACCATTCCACCACATCATGCGAATCGCCAGGTCTGTCAAAATCGCTATGGTGCCCACGAGCGTCACCGCCAAAGTCGAAACCAAAATATCGTAATTTTTGATATGTGAAAGTTCGTGGGCCAACACGCCTTCAAGTTCGACTCGATCAAGTTTCTCAAGCAAGCCGCTCGTCACGGCGATTGCCGCATGCTTTGGATTACGACCTGTCGCAAAAGCATTCGGCGCCGGGTCATCAATCACATATACGCGCGGCTTTGGTAGTCCACCGGCAATGCACAGACCTTCGACCAAGTTATGCAACCTCTTGTAAGTCTGCTCGTCGGCTGGTTGGGCACGGCTGACTCGCAATGCAATCGCGTCTGACTTCCAATAAGAAGTGAACGCCATTACCGCAGAAATAATCATCGCGATCGAAGTGCCAAAAATTGGATTTCCAGAAACTTGGCCGGCTGCAGCACCCGTGGCAACCACTAGCACGGCAAAACCCAGGAGCAAAAAAATTGAGCGTCGTTTATTTGAAGAAATTAAATCGTGCATAAATAGACGCGTTAAAACTGCACCTTTGGGGCTGTTTTTTCGGCATCGCTCGCCTCAAAAAACTCGCTCTCTTTGAACTTGAACAACGACGCAAAAATCACACTCGGAAACGAGTGCACGGCGTTGTTATAAGTGAGCACTGCATCGTTGAAGAACTGGCGTGCGTAGGCAATTCGACTTTCTGTGTTGCTCAGCTCTTCTTGCAAACTCAAAAAACTTGCGTTGGCTTTAAGATCCGGATACGACTCAGACAGCGCAAACAATTGTCGCAACGCGCCAGAAAGTGCATTATCGGCACCTGCTTGACCTGCAACGGTGCTCGGTGCGGCCATCGCCACATTTCGCGCAGCAATCACCTGTTGCAAAGTCTTCTGTTCGAAGTCTGCATACCCCTTTACGGTCTCAACAAGATTCGGTATCAACTCGATTCGGCGCTTCAACTGCACATCAATCTGCGACCAAGCATTTTTTACTTGGTTTCGTCTTTGCACTAACGAGTTGTACGACAACGCAACAAAACCACCAAGAACAATGACTACAACAAGCCAAATCAAAGACGACATATAACCTCTTGCTTTCTTGTGGGGGTAGAAACTTATTCTACTGCGCGACTACAACTGCTGGGGTTTACGCAACACGCGATCCGAAAACATTCGTACAACGCGACTTTTTGGATGATGATCTGGATTAAAACTCTCGCGCTCCAAGACTTTGTGATAAATCTCGACATAGATTTCAGCAAGATGTCGCATTGAGAGATCCTTCGCTCGCTCAAGTCCGCCTTGACGCAGCCGTTCAGCCAATTTCTTGTCAGCGATAATTTTCGCCAAGCCTTCAACCAAACCCGGCACATCGCCTGGCTCTACTAGCCAACCGTTGACGTCGTGCGTGGCGACATTTCGATAACCTTCGAGCGAACTCGCAACTACTGGCGCCCCACTCGCCATTGCTTCAAGCACAACGATGCCGAACGATTCGCTGTGCAAACTGGGTGCACAAAACACCGAACACTTTGCAAGCCGTTCAATTTTTTCGGCGTCAGTAATGCGCCCCAACCATGAAATACGACTGTCATGCACATACTTGGCTTTTAGTTCACCAATACCTTCACCGTCTGATGCGACCCAAAGTTCGACGTCGTCAGCGAGTTTCTCGAAGGCCTCAAGCAGCGTGGCTAATCCTTTGCGCGGTTCGTATCGACCGCAAAAGAAAACTGACTTATGTTCACCCCGCGAAATTTCGGGGCGCAAATATAAATCATTCTCGATGCCGTTAAATAAGATCTCATATTCTCCGCCCAAATATCGATGCGCCAGTTCGCGCGCTTGCGGGGATACCGCTACGCGCACATCCAGAAAATCTGCAATCCAATTCACGCCTTTGCTGAGGCGACCATACCAAGCGATGTCTCCAGCCGCGTGAAATGTGCCGACCATCGGCGCCAAACGCAACAAAAGTGCCGTCACTGTCGGACCAGGCGCAATCGGCTCATGCAGATGCAACACATCAAATGCTTCGTCGTTGATCGCACGAATTGTGCGCAATGCCGCTGAAGGATCTGGTGCAAGTGGCACTATCGATCCGTTTGCGGCCATCGGCAAACTGTTGCCGAGCGGTGTCACAAATGGCTCGGGCGGTGGGCCATCGCATGGTCCAAGTACTCGTGCTTCATGCCCCATCTTTCGCAACTCGCGCGCCAAGCCCAAAACTTGGGCTTGTACTCCGCCAGGAATTGTCAAACTATAAGGAGAAATCAAACCGATGCGCAACATCTTTTTGCGCACATAGCTAGTGCCGAAATTCAAACTTTTGTTCACATCATTCACAGCACCAACGGTACGACCATTGCGACTAGTTTTATTGCATGATTTCACCAGAAAATTTTCGGCCAGCAGTTTCAATGGTTGCTCCGGCCAAAAAACGCCAAGCCATACTCGGTCTCGCGCGACGCGCTGAAGAACTAAATTTTGCTGGCATCGCCTGCCCTAGTCTCGGCGCAACAATCGGTTTATGTGTTTCGTTGGCTCACTCAACAAGCACAATCAAATTTTGGACATCGATTCAACCGATTTATTACAGTCACGCGATCGAAATGGCAAACACCGCTGCACACATTCACGAAATTTCAAACGGTCGATTTGGTCTTGGTTTGGGTGTCAGTCATGGTCCGGTAATCAACCGCCTTGGCGCCACTACCGCTACCCCACTTGCCGACATCAAGAACTATCTCGAGACGATGAAAGCTCAAGAGCGATTCTCAGGTGAACTTCCACCAATTTATTTGGCGGCTTTGCGCAATAAGATGCTGCAACTAGCAAGCGAGATTTCAAGCGGCGCAATCTGGGCAAATGCCTCGCGCAAAAATATCACTACGCAACTTGCGCTTCTCCCCAACTCACGAAGCAGCGAGTTCTTTCTTGCCAACATGATTCCTACTGTGATCAGTGATGACATCGAAGCCGCCCGAGCAATCCATCGCAAAACTCTTATCGGTTATGTCACGCTGCCCAACTATCGCAACTACTGGCGAGCTTGTGGCTACGACGAGCAAATTAATGCGTTCGAAAAAATACTGACCGAGTCGACAAAAGAAAACCGCAACGTTGAAATTATTTCCGCAATGGATAACGAGTGGCTTGATGACTGCACACTTTCAGGCGACGCCGACACAGTTCGTGAGGGTCTCTATGGCTGGTCGCAGTTGGGCATTTTGCCGATAGCAGTTATGTCTTCGACCTCGGGTGGACAAACGCAGGCCATTGGCCAATTGTTTGACGCTTTTAGCTAATTTTTTCTAGCTCTATTTGTCGCTCGGCCAATTCGGTTGAAATAAATGCCACTGATCGGGTGCACGTCGAATTAGAAATTCAAGTTCTTTCACCAAAGCCTGAGAAATTTCAGTCATGTCGCTGCGCAATGAGCCAGTTCGCCGAACTTTGACCGCCGGACGCACGATCGTCTCGTGCATGTCGAGACCGATACCGAAATATGTGCCGAGCGGCAACAGCGCCGCGCCTGTGCGTAACGCGAAGAATGCCGGCCCTGCTGGCACCGTTGTTCGCTCACCAAAAAACTCGACTTCGACACCATTGCCCTGTAAATCGCGATCACAAAGCAGAGCGACGACCTGATTTTTCGCTAGCGCTTCTTGCACCGCCACACCCGCTTTGTCATTTAGCGGTATCACGTTCACTCCGTAACTCGTGCGTAGTTCGATGAACATTTCAAACAGTGCCTGCGATTCGAGTTTTTCAACGACGGCGTGCAAATTATGTCCCTGATGAATCAACCACCGACCGGACCACTCCCAGCCGCCCAAGTGCGGCAACGCCAGGATCACACCCTTGCCGAGATCCAATCCATTTTTGATGTGTTCAAAACCAGACACCGAGATCTTGGCGTCAATCGCTCTTTTGTCTAGCCCCGGCAGACGAAATGTTTCAACAAAATAGCGTGCATAACTCTGATACGACATGCGCACCGTTCGCCGCAGTTGGCGACCTCGCAAGTCTGGGTTCACTCGTTGTATGTTGCGAGCGACAATGCTTCGCTGCTTGCGCATGAACACGCAGACGATTGGCACAAGTACCGCACTGATACGGGCCACTAAGTCAGGAGACATGACCTTCGTCAACCGGCTGAAAAATTTGTAAGCGAAAATTAATAATGCGTCAGCGCGCGAAACAGTTGCTTGAGACTTGTTGTTAATCGTCACTGCACGCGACGGCGTCGAGAAACTCGCAGTCGTCGGTCATCGCGTTGGGCTCGACGAGAGGCTCGTCGTGACTGCCGTAATGCGACACGATCTGCAGTTGCTGGCGCCACGGCTGCTTGACTCCAGATTTTGAAAAACCTTTGAATCGCCGTCATCGTGACCAACACAAGCATCAGCACCATCACCCAGAACAACAGCGCGTCAAACAACAGACCTGCGCAAAGCAAAATAATTCGCTCTGCTCGCTCCATCAGCCCACCCTTGGCATTTAGACCGAGCGACTCGGCCTTGGCCCGCTGATATGAAATCAATGAAGAAACAGCCATTACGGCAAAGACCAAAACTGAGGCATATGCACCTCGTTGATAACCCAAGAACCAAGCAACACCGCCAAGCAACACCGCATCAGTAACTCGGTCAATCGTGGAGTCGAAGAAAGCACCGCGTTGGCTACTTTGGTTCGAGGCTTTTGCCAGGGCACCATCCAACAAGTCAGGCACTGCCGCAAGCACAACCAATAACAAGCCAAGGCGCAACGTACCAAGACCAATTGCCACTGCCGCCCCAAACGAAACAAACAGGCCAAGCAAAGTCAAGTGATCTGGCGAAATTTTGGTCTTACGAAGTTGCTCGCCGACAGGTCGAACAACACGCTCTACTTGGTGGCGAAATCTGCCATCGAACATCGCTACAGCCTAACGCTCGGGGTTTGATTCAACTAGACACTCGACAATTCGTGCATCAATAGCATCAATCAAAACAAGTCCACGTTGCAACGGCGGCTCTTGAGCGCTGTAACACATCACTCTCCAAGTTGGCCGACTGCGAAACCCTCGCCAAACTTGTTGCGCCGATGCGTGGCCGACTGCAAAACCAACTGCCCGTGTTGCATACACCAGAGCCAATTTTTCGTCAACGGTCATACTCCACGCCGCCGATAACGAGAACAAACCGACAACAGCCAACAAGATCGCTGCACCGAGAAAACCGTCGCTAACAATTGCGGATTCAGCGTCGCGCTGAGAAAACCATAAACCAAAACACGCGGCGGCGATGACTAAATAAATCGCGCCGGGTATTCGTCGCCGACTGTTATCAGGAAACTTGTACGGGCCAACAAATGCAGTGACATTCAAGTCGGCTGGCAACTCATCGCGAATCTCGTTCGGCGAATCAGACATCTTTGTGCGCGCTCATTTCTGCAACATCCATGCTGTTCTAACTCGCTCGGCACTTACATCAAGCGCTTCCGGCAAAATCTTGGTATTCGCAGTTGCCACCATGAAATTCGTATCGCCACCCCATCTACCCACGATGTGTACATGCAAATGCTGAGCAATGCTTCCGCCGGCAGCCGCGCCGAGATTGATGCCAACATTCATCGCTTCTGGACTATAGACAGCCTTCAAAACTTTGACCGCAGTCGTCACGGTCGCCCATAGTTCAGACGTCTCAACTTGAGTTAGATCTTCAAGTTCGGCAACCTCTCGATATGGCACAACCAAAAGATGACCAGACGTATATGGAAAGACATTCATGATCGCAAACACTTTGTCGCCACGATAAACGATGTAACTCTGCTCATCGGTCAAGTTGCTATTGAGAATCTGCGTAAAGATCGACTCTTCCGATTTTTTTTGCGCACCTTGGCCATGCACGACATAATTGGCTCGCCAACCATTCCAGATTCGTTCTAACACTGCTGACCAGCCAGTTTCTCAGGCGACATTTGGAGTCTCCCCCACATCTGCTGAAAGCTGCTTGAGAAAGTCATTGAGCAGCACATCGCGACGCACATCGCCGCCACGCGGGTTGACGCCGACGGTTGAATTCGCGACATCGTCATCACCGACGACCAAAACATACGGAATTCGCTCTAACTTTGATGCACGAATTCGTTTGCCGAGTTGCTCGTCGGCAACGAGTTGATCGACGCGATAACCACTTTTAATCAGACGACCTGCGACGGTTGCTGCATATTCTTCGTGTGCCGACGCAACCGCCAAAACTCGCACTTGAACTGGCGCGAGCCAAGTCGGAAACGCCCCACTGTAATGTTCAAGCAACACGCCAAAGAAGCGCTCAATCGAACCAAACAGCGCGCGATGCAACATGATTGGACGTTTTCGTGAGTTGTCGGTTGCAATATATTCAAGACCAAATCGCTCAGGCAGATTGAAGTCACACTGAATCGTGCTCAACTGCCACTTTCGGCCGATTGCGTCACGCACATCGATGTCAATTTTCGGTCCGTAAAACGCGGCATCACCTGGCGCGACCGTGTACTGCAAACCATGACGGTTGAGTGCTTCGCGCAAAGCATCGGTCGCCTTTGCCCAGATCTCGTCAGAGCCGACAGATTTCTCGGCGTTACGAGTGCTGAGTTTGAAATCAAAGTCGTTGAAGCCAAAACGACGCAACACACTCAACACAAAGTCAAGCAACGAGGCAATTTCGTCGGCCATTTGCTCTTCGGTGCAAAAGATATGACTGTCATCTTGAGTGAAGCCTCTGATTCGCAACAACCCGTGCAGTGTGCCCGCGCGTTCATATCGATATACGGTGCCCAATTCGAACAATCGCAATGGCAACTCGCGATAACTTCGCTGACGGTCGCGATAAATCAAGCAATGCATCGGGCAATTCATCGGCTTGGGATAATAAGTACCGTTGTCCATCTCCATTGGCGGATACATTCCGTCTTTATAGAACTGCAAATGACCAGAAGTCTCGAACAGATGCGAGTTTGCCAAGTGCGGAGTAAAGACAAACTTGTAGCCACCATTTTGATGACGCTCTCTTGAATAGTCCTCCATCAACTTGCGCACAATGCCACCCTTCGGGTGCCAAACTGCCAGCCCACCGCCGAGCTCTTGCGGAAACGAGAGCAGGTCCATCTCGACGGCAAGGCGACGATGGTCGCGCTTCTCTGCTTCTTCGAGTCGGTGCAGATGCTCGGCGAGGGCCGACTTCGACTCCCATGCGGTGCCATAGATGCGCTGCAGCATCGGACCCTTCTCGTTGCCGCGCCAATACGCGCCGGCAACTTTCATCAATGCGAAGTGACCAAGTCGACTTGTTGATGGCACATGTGGTCCGCGGCAGAGGTCGACAAAATTTTCGTTATTGCGATAGACACTGATCGCATCCGAACTGCCGGCTTCAAGCGCGTCGCTCGAGTCGGCGTCACCTTTGGTGACACGCTGAATAATTTCACACTTATATGGCTGATCTTTAAAAATTCTCAAGGCGTCATCTACCGACATCTCAGAGCGGACGAATAGCTGGTCGGCTGCGACGATTTGCTGCATGCGTTCTGCGATTTCAATCAAGTCGGTATCACTGAAAGTTTTTTTGTTTGGCAGTTCGAAGTCATAGTAAAAACCATCTTCAATCGCCGGACCGATCGAAAACTTTGCACCCTCAAAAAGCTGAACGACGGCCTGGGCAAGCACATGCGCCGTCGAATGGCGCAACACATGTCGACCAGCATCAGAATCTGCAGTGATGATCGAAACTTTCGCGCCATCACCTAGAGCAACGCCCAAATCTGACTCGACACCATCGATTACGGTCGCCACCGCAGCCTGCGCTAAGCGCTTGCCTATCGACCGCGCGAGATCTAAACCCGTGGAACCGACTGGCAATTCTCTTGTCGAGTCGTCAGGCAACTGCACTTTGATCATCGCACTATTGCTTGCCACTCCTTCAGTCTAGATTGTGAACGTTTTAGATATGGGTTCGATTAGCGCTAGATCGCTTGGGCGCATAGTCATATACATACTCTTGTTTCGTGAGTTCTTGAATTTTCGCCATGATCTCATCGGTTAATTCGCGCATAACTTCTGGTTCGTCAGTGCGTGATAAATATTTTTGCGTATCAATTGGCGCACCAATCTGGATTTTGCACTGCTTACCGAACTTCGGCATCACCGTGTCTGGGGCCATAATTTCACTCGTGCCTGTTATGCCAACCGGAAAAATCGGGCAACCGAACTTCAACGCCAGTCGTGCAGCACCCGTGCGACCTTTATAAAGTCGACCGTCTCTACTTCGTGTGCCCTCAGGAAAGATTCCGAACAACTCGCCACGCGACAAAACACCTTCGACGGCGACCATTGCCGAGTTTGCACTTTCGCCGCCAGAGCGGTCAAGCGGAATCATGCCGATTTTTGTGAACAACCATCTCGTCTTGAAAGAGTCCATATATTCGCTCTTGCCAACTACAGACATGTTGCGTGGTGAGTAAGTCAGCAAAAAAACAGAGTCCAAAAAACTGATGTGATTCGCACACAGAATCGCCGGACCAGTCGTAGGAATCTGGTCGAACCCATGCAAAGAAAACTTCCACAATCGTTTGACGAAGAATCTGACGAACGGTCTGAAGCGAGTCTGAAACTTGGTAGCACCAACAAATTTCAACGGATCAAACTGCACAGCGTGTTTGACTCGTCGAAGTTTCATTTTTAAACCTGCACTCCCAGCAACGCGGCCGCCATAGAAACATTGTGACCCGACTTTGCAGCGTCATCAAGCGTTGCAATCGCCACCCCTACATTCAAGTCATCATCTAGCGCATTGCGCACTTCTTCAAGTCCCGCACTCCCATCGCCAGATGTTGCTAGCGACCATGCCTGCAAGCGCTCGTGCGCTTTGGGTATCGCCGCTGATGTCCACTCCCATTCGTGGCGATAATGATTTGCAATCAAAGCCAATCGAATCGCGCGCGGGTCATGTTGCTTGCGCAAACGGTCGATGAATTCGAGATTGCCGAGACTCTTCGACATTTTGCTGCCGTCCATGAACACCATCGCGACGTGCATCCAATGCTTTACGAACAATTCACCAGTTGCTGCTTCAGATTGAGCACGCTCGCATTCGTGATGCGGAAAAATCAAGTCGCTGCCACCGCCGTGCAAATCAATTGTCGAGCCGAGTTCTCGCAACGCAAGTGCCGAACATTCGATGTGCCAACCCGGACGGCCTGGACCCCAGATCGTGTCCCAACTCGGCTCATCGGCTGCCGAAGGTTGCCACAACACAAAGTCAAGCTTGTGACGCTTGTGAGGATCTTCGACGTGACCACCACGTTCGGCTGCAAGTCGCATCATTGTTGCATCGTCATAATTTGAAACGCTGCCAAAAGATCCAAACTTAGTCACATCAAAATAGACGCTGTGGCCTGCCTGATAGGCGAAACCTCTTTCTATGACCATGCCGATGAACCCACGAATGTCAGCAATTGCCGACGACGCTCGTGGCGTACTGTAGACATCCAAGACATTTAGCGCGGTCATGTCGGCATTAAACCTCGCTTCTTCACCTGCGGCAAGGTCTAGATAGTGAACGCCAAGTTCGCGTGCTTTTGCAAACAACGGGTCATCCACATCGGTCACATTGCGAACGCACTTCACGGTGTGCCCGAGATCGATCAATCGGCGTTGCAACACGTCATAAGTAACAAATGTAAACGCGTGACCAATGTGTGTGGCGTCATACGGCGTGATGCCACACGTATACATCAAGACTTGTTGATCGGCGACAAAATCTACAACACGGTTTTTTGACGTGTCATAAAGTTTCAATGTCAAACTGCACCGCCACGATCAGGTATGCCGGTCAATCGCGGCGCGACTCTAGTTTTGTATCGCACATTCAATTGCAACAGCACGGCAGTGAACGCTTCGATTGCCAATGCATTAGAAAGAGTTCCGGCATTTAGAGGACGACACCCAGGAATTTTCGCAACAATCTCGCTGATAGTCGCCGTCGCAACCGGATCATCAGAACAAATCAACACATCGCTGTCAACTTCATGACCAAGGCGTCCGAGTTCGGTTGCTGGCAAATGCTGAAACGCTGCCACTACTCGCGACAACGGAATCTCGGCTTGAACATGTGCTGCAATGCTTCCACGCGGTGGCACAAGTGGCTGAAATTCTTTACCGACTCTCACTAACGCATTGGCCATCGTCACGACAATTTTGCCGGCCAGCTCTTGGGTGTATTCATTGACGACGGTCGCCGCCGAATCCCACGGGGTTGCAATGATGACAAGTTCACAACTTGCGGCTTTGTCATTGTCGCCACCAGAAATTTTGAGTTTGTATTCGGGCCATTTTTTAATCAGGTCGTCACAAACGATTTGCGCCCTGCTCGCATCTCGAGATCCAAGCACAACCTCATAACCAACTGAGGCCAATCGCAGACCCAATGCGCTGCCCGCTGGTCCCGTGCCTCCGAGTAAGCCAATGCGCATACTTGGCAACGCTACCTATCGTCATGACTAGAAAACGAGCCATATAAGGCACGATATAAGCGCAGAGCGTCGCTCAAATTGAAACCTACCGAAACCAACTACCGTTGAATGCGTGGGAATATTAGACGGTAAAAATATTGTTATTACTGGTGTGCTGACCGAAGCCTCGCTGGCTTTTGGCATCGCGCAACTTGCACAGCAAGAAGGCGCAAAAATCGTTCTGACTGGCGCAGGCCGAGGCCTGTCGATTACACAACGCACAGCCAAAAAGCTTCCATATTCGGTCGAGGTCGTTGAATTTGATGTAACCGTGGATGAGCACACAGTCAGCGCTCGAAATGAGGTACAAAAAATTCTTGGACGCGTAGACGGCGTATTGCATTCAATTGGTTTTGCTCCAGCAGCATGTCTTGGCGACGACTTCATGGCTGCAACTTGGCAAGATGTCTCAACCGCGATTCAGATCTCGGCCTATTCTCTTAAAACTTTGGCTGATGCATTTGTGCCACTTATGTCAGCAGGCGGCACAATTCTCGGACTTGATTTTGACAATACGGTTGCCTGGCCTGCGTATAACTGGATGGGTGTGGCGAAATCTGCCCTCGAAAGTACCAACCGATATTTGGCCAAAGCACTCGGACCAAAAAATATTCGTTGCAACTTGATCGCTGCAGGACCGATTCGCACGATGGCAGCAAAATCAATTCCGTCTTTCAGCGCATTCGAAAACATCTGGAGTGACCGCGCGCCGCTCGGCTGGGATGTAAACAATTCAGCACCTGTCGCCCGCAGCGCGGTCGCACTGTTAGGTGACTGGTTTCCCTCGACTACTGGCGAGATTATTCATGTCGACGGCGGTTTTCACTCGACAGGTGCCTAATTGCGAAATATAGTTTCAGCTAAAAAAATCGGTACAACGTGTATCGCAACTGCGGTTGGGCTTTTCGGAAGTTTAGTTTTCAGTGGTTCAATCGCTCTCGCGACGAACGATATTGGCTTTGACACACAATGGAGCCTGCAGGCAATCAATGTCAGTGAAGTCTGGACTGTGTCGACAGGGATCGGTGTCACCGTTGCAGTAATTGATTCTGGCTCTGGACCAAATCCTGATTTGACACAAAACTTAGTCACTGGTCGCTCACTCATTCGCGGTCGACTCGGAGACTCGTCGATAGATGTCGACCCAGTTGGCCACGGCACACATGTTGCCGGCATTATCGCTGCGCAAAATAACAACACAATTGGCATCAGTGGCATTGCCCCAAGCGCGAAGATTTTGCCGATACGTATTCTTGACTCTCGTGGCGACGGAACAGAAAGTGATTTAGCCCAAGCGATTCGCTACGCGGTTGACCAAGGTGTGCAAGTCATCAATCTGTCACTTGGAGGCGCCATACAAACCGGCGGTTTACAGCTTGCGCTTGAATATGCCGCCCAAAATGAAGTGCTAGTCGTCGCCGCCGCGGGCAATGGGGGCCCAACGGCTGCCACCACTTATCCTGCTGGCAACGATCTAACTCTTGCAGTCACCGCAATCGACCCCACATTCAACGCTCCGTCGTTCAATCAGCGAGGTAGCTATATCGACATCTCGGCTCCGGGTATCAACATCTGCTCAACTGTTCGCTTTGACACAACTGTCGACGAATCTCGAAGGTGCTCTGGTTCAAACGAACCATACGCGATGATGAGTGGAACCTCAATGGCCACCGCACATGTCAGCGGGGTCGCCGCGCTTATCTTTAGCGCGCAACCAAATCTCAACGCGCTACAAGTGCGCGAAATAATCATTGCTACAGCCAAAGACATCGGCATCGCTGGTCGCGATGAAATTTTTGGTGCTGGACTAATCGATGCTTACGCAATTTTCAAAGCGCTCGGGTTCTTTCCTGGCACAGTTGTATTTCCAACGGTTTCTTCTCTCGGTCGAGTCGGGCAAGAATCAGTGGGCGGCACCGTGCAAATTCCAGAAAGCGAAAGACTGCAGTGGTATCGCTGCGTGTCGCCCGGCGAGGCAACACTCGTAATTCCGCTGGATTGCGTGGCGATTTCGCGCGCTCAGAGAAATGTCTTCGTCCCCACCCGCAAAGACACAGATTCGTTCTTGCGATTTGGGACTTTGATCTCTGTTGGTGGCACACCACAAATGCGTTTCTCGGCAACAACGCCTAAAATTTTGGCTATCTGGACGAC
This sequence comes from Acidimicrobium sp., assembly GCA_002737635.1. Classification (GTDB taxonomy): domain Bacteria; phylum Actinomycetota; class Acidimicrobiia; order Acidimicrobiales; family Ilumatobacteraceae; genus BACL27. Next base: position 9,137 of record NSIC01000011.1, on the reverse strand, counting down.
GATTTCAACTCTTGAAGTTGAAACAAAAATACCAATCAGCAAACTCGTAGATACTGCATCGACTGGCAAAACAAGTGCCCGCATACTTTCTGGACCATGCAAGATTGAAAAAAAAATATTAATCGCAACCCGAGATGGTAAATGTAAATTGCGAATCACTGCTGAGGCAAAAGCTCCATATCCACGCCTCGCGCAAACTCTCTTTCTCGAAATAGTAACTAAGACTGATGTAACGAATTAGATGACTAACCGCTTAGCGCAAGAAACAAGTCCGTATCTTCGGCAACATAAAGACAATCCTGTCGATTGGTTTAGTTGGTCTCATGAAGCTTTCGCTGAAGCCAAACTGCGTGGCGTACCAATTTTGCTTTCTGTTGGTTATTCGGCTTGCCACTGGTGTCATGTCATGGCTCATGAATGTTTCGAAGATATTGAGACTGCGCAACTGATGAACGAGCTATTTGTCAACATCAAAGTTGATCGCGAAGAGCGACCAGACATCGACGCTTTATATATGGATGCGGTTCAAGCAATGTCGGGTCGTGGCGGCTGGCCGATGACCGTATTCATGAGCCCCGACGGTCAGCCGTTTTATGGGGGCACATACTTTCCGAAGCCCTCTTTCATAAAACTAATGAACGCGGTGCAAGATGCATGGCAGAACCGTCGTGCCGACATTGAAAACAATATTTCAGCCCTAGGAGAATCGCTTTCTCGAACCGCGGCAGTGACGCCTGACGAGTCGCTACCAAGCAGCGACTTGATAACCCAAGCTTGTGAACAGCTAGAAAACTCTTTCGACTCTCATTGGGGCGGCTTTGGTAGCGCGCCCAAATTTCCGAGCACGATGAATGTGGACTTGCTGTTGCGCAACTACCTCGACAACCCGAGCGAAAAAAGCAAGGCGGTGATCACGACGACTTTAGATGCGATGGCTTCAGGTGGCATGTACGACCACATTGGTGGTGGGTTCTCTCGCTACAGCGTGGATGAAAAGTGGCTGGTGCCCCATTTTGAAAAAATGCTGTACGACCAGGCGCTACTGCTTCGGGTTTATGCTCATGCTGCCGTAGTTTTTGATTCTGACAGCTATCGCCAGGTTTGTGAAGAAATTGTTGACTATGTCCTGCGCGATTTGCGCGACAAAGATGGTGGCTTCTTTAGCGCCGAAGACGCCGATTCGCTAGATGAGCAAGGCCACTCACACGAAGGTCACTTCTATGTTTTCTCACCTAAAGAACTCCGCGATATTTTGCCAGCGAATCTTGTCGCGACTGCGTTTGAGCATTACGAGATAACAGAGATCGGAAACTTTGAGGGAAAGAATATTCCAACGCGCCTAAACCACCGTGGTGACTTCAAGCGATCACGAGACATCGAAGAGGTTCGAAGAATTATTTTTGAAGCGCGCAACAAACGTCTGCGTCCGTTGCTGGACGACAAGATTCTTACCGAATGGAACGCGATGATGACCGCCTCTCTGATTGAGGCCTCTAACTTGTTGAACCGGCCGGACTGGCTTGAAATTGCCGAGCAAAACTGTGATTTTTTGTACCGCGAATTGCGGGTCAAAGATGATCTAACTGATTCGTTTCGCTGGATGCGCAGTTGGCAACGAAGTGGCGTGCCGATGGCCCGCCATCGTGCTCTCGCAGCCGATCTTGCACACTTAGTCGATGCGTTTACACGGCTCGCAGAGTCAACTGGCAAAGCAATTTGGATTTTGCGCAGCGTTGAAGTGGCTGACGAGATCATTGCAAATTATTGGGACGAAAAACACGGCGGCTTGTTTACCGTGTCGGCTGACGCAGAACAACTGATCGTTCGCCAGAAAGATTTACTCGACAATGCGACCCCATCGGCTAATTCAACTAGCGCCAATGCTCTGCTCAGACTCGGAGCTTTGACTGGCGATGAAAGACTGAATCAAAGTGCTCTAAAAATCTTGCGGCTCTTCACGCGCATCGCCGCGGCGGCACCCAGTGCGTTCGGCAACATGCTTCACGCTGTTTATCTGCAACACAAAGGCATCACAGAAATCGCCATAACTGGAACCCGCCCAGAACTAGTCGAGTCGCTCAAACATCGTTGGCTACCCACCGCAGTATGCGCTTTCGGTGAACCATTTGACTCGCCACTCTGGCGCGATCGTCAACCTGGTTTTGCATATGTATGCCAAAATTATGTCTGCAGTGCCCCGGCATCAACGGTTGAGCAACTGCATGAGGCCCTCAAATTAATTAGCTAAAACTTCCTTCATGAATAATCTCGGATGGCTTGCGTCGGGCACGCTTGGCACTCGCACCTCGATCAGTGGTTTTTTCTGCCAGTGGCCAACCAATCGCCACTGCGCCAATCAGTTGCATCTGCTCGGACACTTTGAATTCGATACGCAACTGATTCTCACCATTAAACACACCGAAGAACAGAGCGCCCAGACCCACATCGTGAGCGGCCAGCAAAAGTTGCATCGTCGCAAACGATGCATCGACAGTCCAATAGGGTGTCGGCCAAGATGAAATATTCTCGCCTAGTTTGGTTTTTGCTTTATCTGACTCGCTGTAACGCTCAAGATATGCATTTGGATCTGCAAAAACCAGACCGATAATCGGCGCGTCAAGCAGATGTTGCCAGCGAAAACTACTGCGCTTTTCTTTGGGCAAACTGATATCCCAAAACTTTGCGGTTTGCTCATCGCGTAAAACCAAAAAATGCCAGCCCTGAGTTTTGCCGGCAGACGGTGCCCGCGACGCAAGGTCGACGATTCGATCTAATAGCTTTGCGTCAACCGGTGCTTTGCGAAATGCCCGCACCATTTTGCGTGAGCGAACGCAGTCCGCGAACTGCATGAATGTTTAGTGCTTGCCGAGCTTCAGCAATTTTTCGGTCATCGTCCAACCATGCACGACGAGCGCGCCCGACTTTTTCGTCGAGACACTCTTGAACAATGCGGCAACATCGGCAGGCGCCTTGCCTGGCTTCAACGAATCAAAATCCATGAAGCCACTTTGTCCGTTGCTCTTGATCGTAAATGACTGCTCGTCGTAGGTTGACTCACAACCGAAGCGCCTTGCCAAACGTCGACCCCAAGCACGCTCTTCACCAACTGCTCGGTGATCAGGTCTTGGAATCAATTCAGTAAGTGATTTGAAAGCCTCGAGGGCGTCAACCGAAATGAACCGCGAACCGACAACCACATCTTCATCGGGAAACGCCATCAGCGCACGATGATAAGCCTCGCTCATTAAACCTTTGAGAATTTGATCTCGCTTTGAAGTTCGCTTGACACTCAGCATGCCCAACAAGACGCATGGTGTGCCACCAATTCGTTCGAGTGTTGAAAACATGAAGCCATGCAATTTGCCATCAAGTTTTGCGCTGGCGAAAAGAACCCAATCTTCTTTGGCTTTCGAAATCGCACCTATGCCAAATGCGCCACCCATCGCGGCAAGGTCGTCAAGGTCTGAGTCAACTAAAGCAGAGGCATCAATCGTCTTTACTACAAGCGGCATGGCACTTCTATTCTGCCAGCAAAACTCTCGATTTCCGATGGGTCGGTAAACAACTTTCACCGACACGCTATTTAGCCGACAAATATCTGGGCGTCGCGAATCTCAGCCGATGTAGACGCTGTTGCCATACGAAGCGCGCAGAGCACCAATTGCTAGGTCGATATCAACATTGAACTCAGGCGCCAACCGCAAACTCTTGCCACCAGGCATATGCAACTGCACTGGAGTTTGCCCGCCATGATCTTTCAATAATTCTTGCAAATTAATGATGTCTTCTTGTGACAGCGAACGACCGGCGAGTTCAATGTGAAGACTCATGTCTGTTGCCCGCATCGGCTCGACAATTTTGAGTTCTTGGGCGTTAAACGAAACCCGCGAGTCATCTCGTCTGTCGAGGCGCCCTCGAACCGTGATAATCGTGTCTTCTTCAATAAGGTGACCAAAGCTTGCAAATGTTTTTGGAAAGATATTGACTTCGACCGAGCCCTGCAAGTCTTCAATCGTCAGCACGGCCATTTGGTCACCTTTGCGGGTGAACTTTCGATTAACAACAGTGATTACGCCACCAAGCGTCAAATAGGCGCCATCGTTTTTCTCTTCGAGGTCGGCCAGTGAACATTCGACTTTGCGGCGTAACTGACCTTCGACACCACGCAATGGATGATCAGACACATACAGACCGAGCATCTCGCGCTCAATCTTGAGTTGCTCAGATTTCTCGTAGTTGATATTCGGAATCTCAATTTGTTCTGAGAAACCCGAGTTTGAGTCGGCGCCTTGATCAAACAAACTCATCACACCTTGATCTCGCTCACGACGACGATTAAGGGTGTTTTCGATGATTGATTCAAAAACAAGGAGCAGACCTTTACGCGGGTGACCGAGTGAGTCGAATGCCCCGGCTTTGATCAACGACTCAACAGTGCGTTTGTTCAGTGTTGCGATTGGTGCGCGATCGACAAAGTCGTAAAACGAGGTAAACAAACCGTTCGCGCGTCGATATTCGACGACGTGACTGACGACTGCCTCGCCCACGTTGCGAATTGCTGACAACCCGAAACTGATCACCCGAGTGTCGCCTTCGACAACTGGAACGAAATCAACCCCGGAAGAATTGATATCTGGAGTTTTAACCGTGATGTTGCTGGCACGAGCATCAGCCAAAAATATTGCCGCCCGATCATAACTAGCTTTGACGCTGCTCAACAGACACGAGAGATATTCGAACGGATAGTTAGCTTTCAGAAATGCCGTTTGATATGCAATGAAGGCGTACCCATAGGCGTGACTCTTGCCGAATGCGTAGTCGGCAAAGTTCTCAATCGAATCGAACAGTGTCTCACCAAGTTCTTGGCCGTAACCACGATCGACACAACCCGTTTCGAAAGAGGCCCGCTGTTTTTTCATGTCGGCACGATTTTTTTTGCCACACGCTTTGCGCAAGTCATCTGCTTCTTCGAGGCTGTATCCGGCAAATTTTTGGGCGACCCGCATCATGCTCTCTTGATAAATCATCAGGCCCTGGGTGTCTCCGAGCAGGTCTTGGGCGTCAGGGTGAAATATCTTTGGCGTCTTGCGGCCGTTTTTAAAGTCGGCGTAATCATTGTGCATATTGGCACCCATTGGACCTGGGCGATAAAGCGCAACGATCGCAGCAATATCATCGATAGTCGTCGGCACCATGCTGCGCACCAGCGCTCGAATGTTGGTTGATTCAAGTTGAAATACTCCGATTGTGTCGCCACGACGCAACAATTCGAATGTCTTGTTGTCGTCAAACGGGGCTTTATCGATATCAAAATCTGGATTGCTTAATTCTTGAATCATTTTGTTCGTATCTGTGATTACATCCAGGTTGCGCAAACCCAGAATGTCCATCTTCAAAAGACCAAGTTCTTCAACTGCGTGCATTTCATACTGTGTAACGATCGGAGCGAGATCTGCATCTTGCCCTGACTCGGCTTTGCGCTGAATCGGCAAATACTCGGTCAATTTCTCTTTGGTAATCACGACCGCCGCAGCATGAATGCCGACGCTGCGCTTCAAACCTTCAAGCCCCCGCGCGGTGTCAACGACTGTTTTTACATCAGGCTCGCTTTGATATAGCGCTCGTAGTTCTGCTGCAGCCCGATAGCCATCTACATGCTGTTCGTTTTCTTCGAAGCAATACTTCAGCGGTGTGTCTCGGCCCATCACGACCGGCGGCATCGACTTGGCGATCTTGTCGCCTAACCCATATGGGAAACCCAAGACTCGAGCCGCATCACGCACGGCGTTGCGCGCTTTGATCGTGCCAAAAGTGATGATCTGTGCGACATGGTCGCGACCATATTTTTCGGAGGCATAACGAATCATTTCATCGCGATATCGCGAGTCGAAGTCCATGTCGATATCTGGCATCGATCGACGTCCAGGGTTCAAGAAGCGCTCAAACAACAAGTCGTATTTGATTGGGTCAAGGTCGGTAATCTTTAGCGAATACGCAACCGCGCAACCCGCTGCCGAGCCACGCCCTGGACCGACACGAATCGACTCTTCGTGCGCATAACGAACTAAGTCCCAGACGATCAAGAAATACGAGCTAAAACCCATCGTTTTGATGGTCAACAACTCATATGCAACTCGCTCAACAACTTCTGGCGGGAGTTTCTCGCCCCAACGTTGCTGTGCGCCGATCCAAGTTAAGTGCTCGAGGTATGCGTGATCATCGGCGAAACCTTCAGGAATTGGAAAGTTCGGCAAAACTGGAACATTGAATTGAATTTCGACTTTTGCTCGTTCGGCGATCCATAAAGTGTTGTCACAAGATGTCGGCTGCTCGCGAAACAGCCAACGCATCTCTTCTGCCGTCTTCAAATAGTGCTCATGCCCCTCGAATTTGAGACGATTTGGATCGGCAATCGTGCACCCTGTCTGCACACACAACAATGCGTCATGCGCGGCACTGTCTTCGCGGTGTGTGTAATGACAATCGTTTGTCGCCAACAGTGGCGCGCCAAGTTTTTTGCTGATCTCGATTAATTTTGGATTCGTCTCAATCTGCAACGGAATGCCGTGATCTTGTAACTCGATGAAAAAATTGTCTTTGCCGAAAATATCCTGCAATCGCGCAGCAGTTTTAAGAGCTTCTGCATCTTTGCCGTTTTTGAGTGCCTGCAAAACATGACCACCCAAACATCCAGAAGTTGCAATGAGACCTGAGCTGTATTTCGTCAGCAACTCCCAGTCCATTCGTGGTTGGTAGTAGTAGCCCTCAAGAAATGCCAAACTCGCCAACTGAATCAAGTTCTTATAACCGACATTGTTTTCGGCAAGCAGTGTCAAGTGATAATAAAGTTTCTTGCCCGCTTCAGTGTCACCTCCACTGTCATCAACTCGACCTCGACGGGTGGGTCGCTCAAAGCGCGTTTCATACGCCATGTACGCCTCGGTGCCAATTACGGGTTTGATGCCACGCTTCGTGCACTCTTTATAAAAATCGATGACGCCATACATGTTGCCGTGATCAGTGATACCGAGAGCCGACTGGCCATCTGTGACGGCGCGATCAACAAGTTCGTCTAACCGCGACGCCCCGTCGAGCATCGAAAACTCGGTATGAACGTGAAGGTGTGTGAACGACTTACCCATTAAAGGTAAGTTCCCGGACGATCCCCCGGCTGTGCATTTGGCGCCTGACCTGACTGAATTTGTCGTTGCTCTGCTTGCTGACGCATTGAAAGTTGTTGGGCGAACATCGTGGCTTGAATGCCATGGAACAAACCCTCGAGCCAGCCAACCAACTGCGCTTTGGCCACGCGCAACTCGGCATCGCTTGGCACTTCACCGTCGTTAAATGGCAACGCCAACATCCGCAACTCTTCTTGCAAGTCGGGCGACAACGCCTCGGCGAGTTCGACGATTGAGCGCTCGTAAATTTCTGCTAATCGTTCGCGAGATGGCAGATCAAGGGTCATCGAATGCACTTCGTCGAGCAATTGTTTGATCATCGAACCGATACGCATAACTTTTGCCGGCGCAGTCACGGTCTCAAGTGCATTTTCGACTTGTTCTTCGACGATCTCTGCTGATTGATCGACTTCGGTTGGTTTTTCTTCTGGAGTTTTCATGGTGGGGTCGCCAAACTTATCACTTAAGGGTCGTTGCGAGCAACGGTACATCTAGTTCATCGTCGGTCAAAGCACCATGCCGACACTGCAATAAATAGGGCCCAGTGTCGGCGGCGTCGTCAAAACTAATTGGATCTCTCGGCACGAGCACAACATCGCCGAGACGCTTTTTCGTCGCCGAGCCAAGTCGTGGTCCAAGCCAATTTTCGTCAATCACCTGTTCTTTACTGGCGACCCAAGCGACACCTGAATGATGCGCAGTCGCCCGTGCCAACAATTCGACCTGCACGCCATTGAGTGCATGCAACCATCTGAAACGACCCTCACCGGATTGGTACGCAGTCATTGCCATTACTTCAGTGTGTGGCGGCATCGTGTTCGTACCGACCATAACTTGGCCGTGGTCAGCAGTCACAATCAAAACCGAACCTGGTGTGAGGGCTTCTTGAATGCTCTTCACAATTGTATCGGCGCTGCGCAACTCGGCCTCGTAAAAAATGCCGAAGCCACGCTCATGGGCGATTTTGTCAACGCCATCGTAATAGGCATAAATAAACTTCTCACCGCTTCGCAGGAGTTGACCAACTTCAACGGCGATGCTTGATGCTGCACGCCAACCTCGAGCGCGAACGCCACGCAAATGAGCCTCGGTGAACGCCGAACCTTCAAGTTCTGCTTTGCTAAGCACGGGCACACTCGCACCCATAAATGGCGGACACGGTTGAATCAGATCAGGAGGATACAAATTTCGCAGATCACCTTTTTCATCGCCCCACTTGAGCATTTGCATTACACGAGCACCCATATCGATGCGATAGCCAACCAAACCATGTTCAGCCGGAGCGAGACCTGTCGTGATTGATGTGAGCGCACTCACAGTCGTCGTGGGCGCAACTGTTGTAATCGACGAACCTTGCATCGATGCAAGCGTCGGACAATGCACAAGATTTTTCTGCAACTGATGCCATCCCAGACCGTCGATCACGAGCAACACGACTTGTCGCGCATCTTTCACACAACTTGGCATCCAACCTGGAATTTCTTTTGTTCCCTGTGGGCCGAGCAACGCCGGGATGATGCCCGTTATGCAGGCATTCTTATAGTCAGGAAGTCGCGGACTGGTTGCTGCTGAAGTAGTCATGTTGTGCCCCCTGAGAGTAGTTCAGAGATATTCACCAGGGCACGCAATTCATCGGCGAAAACCACCACATAAAAGCCCCATAAACACTAATCATTAGTATGAGAGCGTGAGAATTTCTACCCGAGGCGACTATGCGTGTCGTGCGCTGCTCTCTTTGAGTTTGCACGCCGACGAGAACGGCCCCACTTCGGTGCGAGACATTGCCGAGCGCACCGCCCTTCCGCAACCGTATTTAGAGCAAATTCTTTTGGCGCTCAAAGGCGCTGGTTTGGTCAAATCAAAGCGTGGCGTCGGCGGCGGATACATCTTGGCGAAATCTGTCGGAGACATTCGACTCTCCGAAATAATTTCTGCAGTTGACGGACCAATCTCAGT
>NSIC01000010.1 GCA_002737635.1 Acidimicrobium sp. | reverse complement strand
GGCGCTGCTCGCGAATCCAAAGCAATCGCCGAAACGAAATAATTTTGTGGGCGCGACGGGGCTTGAACCCGGGACCTCCACCATGTCGAGGTGGCGCTCTACCAACTGAGCTACACGCCCTTATTGCGTGCTAATCATATCGGCACGAATCGAGTTCGTCGCTCGAAACAACCAAGTGCAAGAATACTCGCGAGAATATTCTGGCTAGTTAAGACATCTAAACGGGGGTCGCATGTCGAAGTTAACTATTAAAGATCTTTTCGCCGCAAAGGGCAAACGGCACTTGACACAAGTTTTCGTTCGTACGCCACATGAGGCCGCCGCTTGCGAAGAAGCCGGCATCGACATGCTCGTCGCCGCCGAACTTCACGACGGTCAATCAAGCGACTACGTCGGCATTCGCAAAGCAGCGCCGAATACATTTCTCACGATTGGTTTGGCGATCAACACGTATGCAGGCCAAGCCGAAATTTTGCGTAACGCATATCGCCTGATGGGCGTTGGCGCCGACACTCTTTATTGCGGATACGGAATACCAACGATCAAGGCACTCGCCGACGAATACATCCCCGTAGTCGGCCACGTTGGCCTCGTGCCATATCGAAACTCGCCGTTTGGCGGCATGAAAGCAGTCGGCAAAACCAGTGCCGAAGCGTTGCGTGTCTACGAACTAACCAAGCAATACGAAGATGCCGGCGCAATTGGTGTCGAAATGGAAGTCGTGCCCGCCGAAGTCGCCACAGAAATTTCAAAGCGCACAAAAATGCTGATCATCGGCATGGGCGCGGGCATCGACTGCGATGTGCAATATCTTTTTGCCACCGACATTCTTGGCGACAACGAAGGCCATGTGCCGCGACATTCAAAGGTCTACCGCGACTTTAAATCCGAATACCACCGCTTGCACCGCGAATCGGTTGCTGCATTCAAAGAGTTTCGTAGCGATGTGCTCACTGGCGCCTACCCCGCGCCTAGCAACGATGTGTCGATCGACAAAAAAGAGTTTGACACATTTCTTAAAGCAATTAAATAACGTCAATTAAACGCAACGCGACTTCGTTGGCAAGCAAGCGACCCGCACGCGTCAACACGATTCGATCGTCACGCTGCACGAGCAACTCGCTCATTTCGTCAAGATCAGCATCACTGAATGAACCAACTGGCACACCTTCACGAGTGCGCACCAACAGCTGCAGCATCTCCCGCTTGCTTGTCTGCGCGTCAAGAGTTTCGCTTGAAGATTCTGGCGACTCGCCAGCCATGACTAGTTCGATATATCGCTCGGGCGTGCGCACATTCCACCAACGGCGACCGTTCAAGTGTGCATGTGCTGCGCTACCAAAACCTTCGTAGTTGCCCTGCTGCCAATAAAGCGAATTGTGTTCGCATTCATGACGCGACTTGGCCCAGTTAGAAATCTCATAATTTTTCAAACCGTGCACCGAAAAAACATCATCGCACAACAAATATTTGTCTGCTTGGTCGTCGTCATCGGGGTGCCGATCTGGCTGAGTCGCCAACACCGTATTCGCTTCAACTGTCAAGCCGTATGCCGAAACATGTGGCGGATCAAGCGCCACGACATCGTTCAATGTTTGCGACCAGTCATCAAGCGTCTCGCCTGCTGCGCCATAAATAATGTCGAGATTAAAAGTCTCAAACCCCGCTTCGCGCACAAGAGACACCGAGCGCTTCACATTCTCGGGGTCGTGCGTGCGTCCAAGCGACTTCAACACATGATCAACCGTCGACTGCACACCGATGCTGATGCGATTCACGCCACCAGCACGAAAAGTCTTCATCATCTCGAGCGTGATGTCGTCTGGGTTGCACTCGACCGTCACTTCAGCACCAAATGCAATCGGTATTTCTGCCAAGACGCTCATCAACTCGGTAGCCGGCACAAGAGTCGGTGTTCCGCCACCGACGAACACGCTCGTCGCAAGCGGCATCGCATTTGCAACACTGCGCCGAATATGCGTGCGCATCGCTGCGAGATAGTCGCTCGTCAGTTGATGGCGGTCAGTAAAAGTTGCAAACGCGCAATAGTCACACTTTTTTGCACAGAACGGAATATGCATATAAACACCGAAGCCTGGGTGCATAAAATTTAACTTTGTGACGTCGGCGGCACGAACAACAAGTCAAGTTCTGCAAGTTTTGTGCCAACTTCATCTACCGCAATATCGAGCATCACTGCAATCGCCCGCGTGTCGTGTGCGCGCACCGTTATAACTTTGCCGTTGAAATCTTGTCGTTGAACCTGAATCATCCGCAAGAACCGCTCGAGCATCTTAAACTCGATGCCTTCACGAGTTGAGAGTTTGGCTACATCAATGCGCAACTTCGTCGGCGCCGACGCACCAGGTTGATTATCTTCAACACGCAACGGATCGCGCGGCAACAACTGGTCGATCGTGACGCCATAGAACTTCGCCAATCGCTCGAGACGCGGCACCGAAATTGCCCGCTCACCGCGCTCATATGCGCCGAGCACAGAGGCCTTGAATTCTTCGCGCGACTGCAGCTCTACTTCACTCAAAGACAAGTTTTTTTGCGAGCGGATCGATCGCAAGCGCTCACCCACCATCCGCGAAAACGGAGACTGCTCAAGCATCTCGTCGTCAGATGGAGTCATAGTTAGGTCAACTTCCTTTGTTTCGGTAACTTGACATTAGAACAGCCGCGCTAATCGCCGCAGTCTCTGCACGCAAAATCGTTTCACCAAGCGAGACAACACCTTTACCAGCCGAAACTTCTTCTGCCGTGAAACCACCTTCAGGGCCAATGGCGACAGTTCTATGCGATGCATCAACTGGCACGCCATTCGGGTCGGCAATAAATGTGTCGCTCACCTCTGCCAAAGTCGTGACGTCACTAACTTTTGGTAGCCATACTCGTCGCGACTGCATCGCCGCCTCGCGCGCGACAACTCGTAAGCGTTTGATATTTTTATTTGCCCGACCAGCGTCCCATCGCACGACACTGCGAACTGTCGGCGCCAGAATAATAATTTCGTCGATACCGATCTCCGTGAGTTTCTGCACGGTCCACTCGGGTCGATCACCCTTCACAACCGAAAACGCCACAGTTAACTGCCACTTTGGCGACTTTTCAATAACTACATCGCTCGTCACCTCAACATTCGCATCGCCATCAACGACGCATGACCGCCACTTGCCAAAGCCGTCTGAAATCGTCACGGCATCGCGTGACTTCACTCGCAACACGCGCAACAAATGATGTGAATCGACATCGCCCAACACTGGCGCATCAACTGAATCTACAAAAACATGTGCCGCCGAATCACGCAGCGTAGATTTCATGAAAACGCCGACTTAATTTTTGACTTCAACGAACTATCGCTCGTCGCCACTGCCTCGCCTCGTTCCTTGGCCAGCTGTTGCAGCAAATCACGCTCTTTTGACGAAAGTTTCTTCGGCACAACAACTTCGATTCGCGCCCGAAGATCGCCTCGCGTTCGACCACGATTGCGACCACCCTGATTCAAAAACGGCACGCCACGACCTTTGAGCACATACTCGTGACCGTGCTGCACGCCAGGCGTCACGGTAAGCGTCTCATCGCCATCAAGCGTTGCCAACACAAGATCAACGCCAAGTGCCGCCTGAGCAATTGAAACTTGCACATTCGTCACTAAGTCGTTTTCTTCGCGCTGATACATCGCGTGAGGTGCCACATCGATGTGTACATACAAATCGCCTGCCGCACCACCGCGCGGTCCGACACCACCACGACTAGTCACGCGCATCGTCTGCCCCGCAGCAATGCCCGCCGGTATCTCAATTTCGTGCGTCTGATCTTTTGTCACTCGACCTTCGCCGCGACACTTGTTGCACGGCGACGCAATAACCTCACCCATTCCACGGCAGCGACCACACGGCGTTGTCGTCACCATTTGCCCGAGAATGCTCTGTCGCATTCGTCGCACTTGACCAGACCCACCGCAGTCGGCACAGGTTGTGGCTTTCGTGCCCGCAGTCGCGCCTGAACCACCGCAATCTTCACAACTCACTGCAGATCTAATCGAAACAGAAGTGTGACAACCAAAAATGGCGTCAACAAAATCGATTTTGATCTGCGTTTCAAGATCTGGTCCGCGTTGTTGCCCCGACTGTTGTCGCGTCGAACCGCCGAACGGTGAATCGCCACCGAAAAACGCATCGAAGATGCTGCCGAATCCTCCGGCACCACCAAACGGATCACCGCCACCACCACCGCGACCGCCACCCGAAATACCTGCCTCACCAAATTGGTCATAGCGTGCGCGAGTTTCTTCGTCTGACAAAACTTCATACGCCCGACTCACAAGTTTGAATTTTTCTTCAGCCTCGGCGTTGTTCGGGTTTGCATCAGGGTGCAATTCGCGCGCCAATTTGCGATACGCGCGCTTCAATTCTTCTTGACTCACTCCACGCGACACGCCGAGCAACTGATAAAAATCTTGCGCCATTCGAGTTAGTTTTCGGTCAAACGACGACCGAGTCGATCACTCACCAAATCAACGGTCGCCAACGCTTGCGGATAATTCATGCGCGTCGGTCCAAGCACTCCGACGGTGCCCATAGTTTCGCCGTCCACACGAACGGGCGCCAGCACAACTGAGCACGCCGAAAGCGGTTCAACACCGTGCTCGGCACCAATTGCCACCGAAACACCCCTGTTCAACATGTCACGCACGAGTGTGACTACGACATATTGCTGTTCGAGTGTGTGCAACACATTGCGCACAATCTCGACGGCATCAAACGCCTCGGCCATCTGTGCCACGCCGCCTACATAAAAGTTTTCGTCGTTGCGAACACGATCAAATGCCAACAAAATTTTCTCGCACAACGCTTCTACATCTGCTTCACTGGCATGATCGTTGCTTGATTTGCGATTTGCTTCGCGATGGGTGGCGATATCGCGCAACGGTTTGGCAATCATCAGTTTTTGTAACTTGGCGGTGGCCTGCAAAATCTGATCATCTGAAATTTCGCTACTAATTTCAATCTGCACATTCTCTACTGCACCATTCGAAAGTACGACAACGACAGTGATGTGATGACTAGAAAGTGTCACGAGTTGCACCGAGCGCACGACGGCAACCTCGGCGGTCGGCCCGATTACAACTGATGCATAATTTGTCAACTGCGCCAGCAACATCGAAGTGCGTTGCAAAGTTTCTTCGAGTCGAAAATGCGCGGTCTCAAAAAAACTTCCAACTTTCGCCTGCTCAATCGAGCCCAGCGAACCGTTTGGCACCAAGTTGTCAACGAAAAATCGATAACCCTTATCGGTCGGTATTCGACCAGCCGAAGTGTGCGGATGCATCAAATAACCCTCGCGTTCAAGCGCCGCCATGTCGTTGCGCACAGTCGCCGACGAAACCGCCATATCGCGATTGTTGGCAATATGCGCAGAACCCACCGGTTGCGCGGTGGCGATGTACTCCTCTACGACAGCCCTGAGGATTGCAGTCTTACGATCATCAAGCATTTGTTACCTTCAGACTACCGAGCGATTGATTTCCCCGCTGATCTTGTAACGACTCAAAGCCTCGTCGCGCTCTTGCGAGTGGTCGACCATCGGTTCGGGGTATTGCGCAAAAAGACCGTGATCCGACTGCAGCCATGGCGAGTGCACAAACTTCTTCGGCACATCGCGCAACTCAGGTATCCACGCACGCACATAATTTCCGTCGGGATCAAACTTCTCACCTTGCAACACGGGGTTGAACACGCGAAAGTACGGCGCCGCATCGGTGCCAGTTCCTGCAGTCCATTGCCAACCGTGATTATTCGACGCAATGTCGCCGTCGACGAGATGTTGCATGAAAAACTTCGCGCCCCACTGCCACGGTAGATGCAGGTCTTTGACCAAAAAACTGGCGACGATCATCCGCACACGATTGTGCATCCAGCCGGTCGCTAACATCTGTCTCATTCCTGCATCAACAATTGGATAACCCGTCATTCCTGCGCACCAAATTTCAAAACGCTTTTTTGCTTTCGAGTCGGTATCAACTACCAAACTGTTCATTTTCGGTTGCAGGTTTTTCCAAGTTGTTTGCGGTTGATGAAACAAAACATCGGCATAAAATTCGCGCCAGCAAATTTCGCTTCGGTACACATCGTGATTTGCATTCGGCTTAAGCTCGGCCAGCAACTGTCGCGGATGCACCACACCGAAACGCAAATAGACCGACATCTGACTGCAACCGTCACGGTCTGGATTATTTCTCTCTTCTTTATATTTGTCGAGTGCGTTATCGAGAAAGTATTCCCATCGCTTCCATGCAGCGCTCTCGCCCACATCAGCAATTTTTGAAGTCAATGGCGGGTCGTCGGGTATCGCTTCGCTGACGACACTCGGCGCGCCATTCCACTTCACGCTCGGCTTCTTGGCAGGTCCGGCCCAACCATGTGCCAACCAAACTTTTGAAAATGGAGTAAACACCGAATATGGCGTCGCGTCGGCTTTGCGCACCGTGCCTGGGTCAACTGCATACGCCGAACCAACATGGTTCAATTTGGCGCCAACTTTTTCTAGCGCTTGAGCAACTGCGGCATCACGCTTTTGCCCATATGGCGCGAAGTCCTTTGCCGCGAACACTTGCGCCGCACCAACCTCTTTTGCAACTCTCGGCACAATTTCAACAGGGTCACCGACACGCACAACAAGCGCACCACCGATTTCGCGATTCAACTCGCGCAACGAACGAAATAAAAATGCCAAACGTGGCGCACCCGACCGCTGCAAAAACATCGGATCTAAAACAAACAGTGGCGTAACGTCACCCACCTTGCTTGCGGCGATCAACGCCGGGTTGTCTTCAATACGCAAGTCGCGCCGAAACCACATCACCGAATTAGAAGAACTATTTGACATCAAAAATCTGCACAATCATCTCCATGCCACCACTGCCACTACAGCACAAACTAGAGCAACCACCCCGCCATACGCCAGCGACCACTCAGGTGAAATTAAGTCAGCGATCAAACCAGTAATCGGTCCACCAATTGGAGTGCTACCTAAAAATGCGACGGCAGTTAAAGCAAGCAGTCTTCCGCGCATGTCGGGCGGTGATTCTTGTTGGCTGATCGCATTTCCTGAGGCGATCATCGCTGCTCCGCCAATACCCAACGGAATGCTCCAAAAAAATGCAAGCCATACATTCGACGCAAACGCCATGCCGATGCTTGCAAGCCCTAACAATGCGATATTGCCGACAAACCAACTCATCGAAACTGTCTTCAATCGCGCGGTGAGCAATGCTCCAGTCAAGTTTCCGATGCCGATAACCGACATCACCCAACCAAATGCGCGATCATCACCCCAACTCAAGTCAGCAAGTTTCGGCAAGGCCACACCAAAGTTAAATGAGAATGTGCTCACCACTACATAGACCAAGAACATCGTCAACAAGCGCCGATTGCCAGCGACATATTTAAATACTTCGCGCACCGGAGATCCGCCCGCTGGTCGCATGATCGCCGGATACATCTCGCTCTTGCGCAACCCGGTCAGGCTATAAATCATTGCCGCATACGAAATGCCGTTCAAAATAAATAGCCAACCCGTGCCGAATGGTCCGATCAATGCGGTCGCAATCGCTGCACCAAAAATACGCGAACCAGTCATCACGGCCGTGTTCAACGACATTGCGTTCGGCAAATCAACCTCTGGCACAAGTTCAGTGACAAGACCACGACGCGCAGGGTTGTCAAACGCACCGATTACGCCCAAGAGCAACGACAGGGCATAGACCATCGGCACATTGATCACGCCCGAAAGATCAAGTACACCAAGCAACAGTGCTTGCATTGCCAATGCGGCCTGCGAGATCAATGCGATGCGCCGACGATCGTGGCGGTCGGCCAACGCCCCGCACCAAGTGCCAAACAACAACATCGGCAAAAACTGAAAAGCGACGTTGTAGCCAAGATCTGCCGCGTTACCAGTCAATCGATAAATCAGCAACGACGAAGCAGTTAACTGCAACCAACTGCCGACATTCGACAACAGCAGCCCGGCAAAAAATAGGCGCGCATTAAAATATTTCAGTGAGCGAAAAACGCTCGCATGTTTCTCAGCCACGACGATCAGTCATCAAGTTTCAGCGCCGAGATAAACACATCACCAGGTATTTCGACGCGACCGATTGACTTCATCTTTTTCTTGCCTTCTTTTTGCTTTTCGAGCAGTTTGCGTTTACGCGAAATATCGCCGCCATAACACTTGGCCAACACATCTTTGCGCTTGGCTTTTACGGTTTCACGGGCGATGAACTTTCCGCCGATCGCAGCCTGAATCGGCACATCGAACATCTGTCGCGGAATTAACTCTTTGAGTTTTTCGCACATCCGTTTGCCATAGTCATATGCCTTGTCGCGATGCACGATCGTGCTAAAGGCATCAGCCGCGATACCGTTCAAAAATAGATCGACTTTCACCAGATCAGACTCGCGGTATCCGTGTAGTTCATAATCGAGGCTCGCGTATCCCTGCGAGCGACTCTTCATCTGATCAAAAAAGTCGACGACCACTTCTGCCAACGGCATCATGT
This sequence comes from Acidimicrobium sp., assembly GCA_002737635.1. Classification (GTDB taxonomy): domain Bacteria; phylum Actinomycetota; class Acidimicrobiia; order Acidimicrobiales; family Ilumatobacteraceae; genus BACL27. Next base: position 19,156 of record NSIC01000010.1, on the reverse strand, counting down.
AGTGCAACTCGACCCGTTCAGGCGAGAGATATTCGAGTTTGCCGAGTTCTCCGCGTCGCGTCTGACAAAGATCCATCAGCGTGCCCGTGTAATCCTTGGGTGTGATGATGTCGACTTTGAAGTATGGCTCTTCAATCGACTTGATATAAACCGTGGGTGGCAACTCGCTCGGGTTGTCACAAATTTCTCGGGTGCCGTCGGTCTTTGTCACTTGATATTGCACCGACGGCGCAGTTGCAATCAACGCCAAATTAAATTCGCGTTCGAGCCGCTCTTTGACAATTTCCATGTGCAGCAAACCCAAGAATCCGCATCTGAAACCAAAACCCAGCGCACCCGACGACTCGGGCAAATAACTAATCGAAGCATCGTTGAGTTTTAGCTTCTGCAGACTCTCGCGCAAGGTTTCAAAATCGTCGGCATCAATCGGAAACAATCCGCAAAACACCATCGGCTTTGGGTCGCTATAGCCCTCCAGTGCCTTTTCAGCTTGTCGCGATTCGTGCGTTACAGTTTCACCGCTTCGCGCCTCGCCCACATCTTTGATTCCCGCAATCAAATAGCCGACTTCGCCCGGGCCGAGTTCGTCTATCGGCGTCGGCACGGGTCGTCGCACACCAACTTCGAGCGCTTCGTGCACGGCGTTCGTCTGCATGAATCGCAATTTTTCGCTGCTGCGCATTCGACCATTCATCACGCGCACTGACGAAACCACGCCGCGATATTGGTCGTATTGACTGTCGAAAATCAACGCCTGCAGCGGCGCATTGGCGTCACCAATTGGTGCCGGAATTTTCTCAATGATCGCATCTAGCAACTCAGGCACGCCGTCACCAGTCTTCGCTGAAATGCGCAAAATATCTTCGGCACGAATGCCCAAAACTTTTTCGATCTCCATCGCATATCGATCTGGGTCGGCTGCCGGCAAGTCAATTTTGTTCAGTGCCGCAACGATTTCTAAATTATTTTCAAGCGCCAAATAACAGTTCGCCAATGTTTGCGCTTCGATGCCTTGTGCCGCATCAACGACCAAAACAACACCTTCGCACGCCGCCAAAGACCGACTCACCTCGTAACCAAAGTCGACATGCCCGGGCGTGTCGATCAAGTGCAGCGTGTGGTCCTTCCATAACACGCGCACGTTCTGTGCTTTGATCGTGATGCCTCGCTCGCGTTCAAGGTCCATGCTGTCCAAATATTGGGCACGCATTTCGCGCGCATCCACCGCATTCGTCATCTCTAAAATGCGGTCTGAGAGTGTTGATTTGCCGTGGTCAATGTGCGCAATGATCGAAAAATTTCGTATTCGAGATAGTTCCATTACGCCGTTTCTCCGAGACTTCGACCAACACGCTGACGCCCTAAAAGCAGGTGCGAGACGATGCCAAATTCTACACGGCTTATGTTTGGCAAAGCCCCACCCGCTGTTAGCCTTGTGACGTGGCAAATATCAAATCGCAAAAAAAGCGCATCATCACAAACGCAAAAGCAACCTCTCGCAACAAAGCCGTTCGCAGCGAACTTCGCTCACGAGTAAAAAGTGCTCTTGAGACAGCAGGCACACCAGAAAATCAGGAAGCCCTTCGCCTGGCCGTCAAGCGCCTCGACAAAGCCGCTGCGAAGCGCACGATTCACCCAAAGCAAGCCGCTCGTCGCAAGAGTCGCTTGATGCGCAAACTCAACGCCGCTTCGGCGAAGTAGTTTGACCCGAGTTACTCGGTCTACTCGAGTTACTCGCTCTATTCGATTTAGTCGACGCCCCCATCCGGCACAACCGGGCAACCAATATCTCCATCGTTAGTTCTTCGCCAAGGTCTTTGCCCCCGCGCAAATCAATATCGGCACGCGCGAGCAACTGCACAGCCTGACTGATGCCTGCACTGCCAAGTCGGCGATATTGACTGAGATATTTTTTGCCCTGAAACTCGCTCTTGCCGCCGATCAATGTCAAGACATCATTCGGGCTGTGCAACTCTGGGCCATCTAATCGCATCAATTTAGAAAAGTGCGTGTGCAACAACGCCATAACTTGCAACGGATGATATTCGCCGCTTCGTGTCATGCGGTGCAACATGTCGATCGCTTTCGCCGAATCGCCTACATCAATCGCGTCGGTTAAGTCCCATGGTTTTACGCTGCCCGCGTCACCCATGAACGCCGCAACATCGTCGCTCGTAAGTTTTCGCGAGGTGCCGTATGTCGAAACCAAAATATCAATCAACCCAGGCAAGCGCGCTTGGTCTTCGCCGAGCCAGTCGATTATTTGATTCACCGCAGCGGGCTCAAGAGTCAGACCAGACTCGCCGAATCGCTCTAAAAACCAAGTGACTAACTCTTGGCGTCGCGCTGGCGGTGTCGTCGCCATCACCGTCGCACCCGCCCGCTTCAACGCATCTGAAACAGACTTCGCCAATTTGCCAGATGCACTCAACACCAAGTGTGTGCTGTCGACCGGGTGTTCAAGATATTCAACCAGACTCACGAGTTCGGCAACTGTCGCCTCTGAAATTTCACGAATTACGACGACTCGCTCTTCACCAAACAACGACATCGTCTCGGCCGACGAAATCGCACGACGAATCGCATCTTCACGCTCTTGTGAACTCGCCGCACCAGCATCGTGCGTTTCTAAAATTGTGCTGCGACTTTCTTGGGTCGACATCGACTTAATCAATTCACGTGTGATATCGCTGACCTTGTCTGAAACTAATCGTGGATCAGAACCTGTAATCAGATGAATCGTCACGACTACACGCTAGAACTTCGGTGTCGCAGAGCAATGATTACGGCGAAAACTCCGAGCCAATGGGCAAGATTTGCCATGCCGTCAAATTGAAGACGCGCAAAAATTTCGGCCACCCACCAAACCCAGCGCACACCGACTTGAATCGGCCACATCAAAATTATTGCGAGTTTTTCAAGACCAAGATCCACGATTAACCCCGCACAAAGCGCCAGCGGCAAACCAAACAACATCACCAGACCAGCAATAGGCACGGCCAAGACATTGGCGATGATGCCCGTCGCCGATGGCAAACCAAAAATCAAAACCACAACCGGCATCACACCAAGTTGTGCGGCAACTGTCGCGCCTATCAGTTGTGCCAGCCACTTTGGTCGGCGAATAATTCGAGCCAATGGCGAGGCACCAAGACACAGCCCACATGTCGCACCCACAGACATAAAAAATCCGACCGACCAAGCCAAAAGTGGATCAACAATTACCGTCAGCAGAACCGTCAGCGCAATCAACCGCATAGTTCGCGTTGGTCGCCCAACGGCGACCGACAAAAATGCGAGACCAGCCATCGTTGCCGCGCGCACAACCGATGGCTCAACTCGAGTGATTACCACAAACCAAGCCAGCACGCCGATTGTGACAAATATTCGCAATCGATTTTTTAATCGCGACAGTAGAGGCGACAAAGCGGCCAAAATAAAAGAAACGTTTTGCCCAGACACGGCAACGAGATGTGCGAGCCCAGATTTGCGAAAAGCATCGATCATCGACTCAGGTTGTCGCGTATCGTCACCAATCACAAGACCCGTAAACAGCGTTCGATCAGCAAAACCAAATGATTGCGCGCCTCGGCTCACAAGATCGCGCACTCGCTGTGCGCTGCGCAATAGCGGCGCCGCCACGAGTCTTTTTTCACCCACAAATTCGACGCGAAATTTTCCTTTTATATGTCGTGCAAACCATCGTGATTGATCACCTCGTTCAAACGCTTCGCGCTGACCCCGTACAAAAACTTGCTCACCAACTTTGGCGCCAGCCAAGCGCCAAGCTGGGCGACCATATGCATAAACAACAAACCGATCAGATTCGATTTCTATTGTTATGCGAGTTGCCGCGCCAGTGTTGCGTGGGTCGCTGATAACCGTCGCCAAGCCTTCATATTCACCGGTCTTTACATCACGAAATTCGCTCAGCGCGTATCGCGAATTGATCGCACCAAATAACAAAATCAACAACAACAGAATCGCCACTAGTCGCGACAAATGCGCACGATATACAGACGTGGCGCAACCGATCGCTGTCGCGAGCAAAATCGCAATACCAGTTCTTTCGCTCGCTCGCGTAACAAACAGATACACGACAACACCAAACACAATCAGCCAATCTGCGCGCCGCACATCGTACGATGTATTCATGGCTGGCCAGTCTCAAAGCAAATCTTCGCGCGATTTGCGTAACTCATCACGCTCAGATTCGCGCGGGCGTCGCGTCGTACCCGATGGCATCGTCGCTCACCGCAATGCAGTGCGTCAGCGCGGCGGATTAATAGCCGTCGCGCTCGCTCTTGGGGTTCTCGTTGTCGGTCTCGTCTTGCTGGTGTTACCCGGGTCATTAACTGGTCTGCTCGGTTTCGTTCTTACTTTTATCGCATTGCCGACGATGCCGTTGTTTGGCGTGCCGGCTGCGGGTGGTTTGTCGAGATACGCGATGAGTTTTGTTTCGAGTGTTTTGCTGTGGTGGATTATTGGTCACTACGCAAGCCTTCGCGCAATTCGCGCAGTCATCGCTAGTTGGCCAGAGTGGCGACGTGAGTTTCGGCCCCTGGCGATTGGTTTGGTGCTCGGGTCGCTAATTTCGCTTGCCCTCGCCGCGCTAGTTCTCGGTGCGCTCTAACTAACCCGCGCACACATCGCCATCACCCGTTAACCCGCCGCGCACTCTAATTAACCCGCGCGCGCGGCAAAATCTCACTCAACTTCGCGGGCCCGATGCCGCGTACCTTCAACAAATCTTCGACTCGCAAAAATGCGCCGTTCTTTTCGCGATAAGCAACAATTGCTTTTGCCGTTGCTGGCCCAACACCCGGCAGTTGTTCGAGTTCAACAACCGATGCCAAATTAATATTGATCATTTGCAACACACCGCCATTCACACCCGTCGCGCCGCCATTCGCACCCGTCGCACCGCCAGTCGCACCACCGACTTGCGGTCGACCCGTTATTGTGTGCGGCTTCTCGCCACGCTTGGGCACATAAATTTGTTCGCCTTCGTTTAATACGGTCGCCAAATTGATCACATCGAGGTTGGCTGTCGTTGTTGCGCCACCTGCGGCAACGACACCATCATTAACCCGCGAACCATATCGCAGTCGATAGACACCAGGGTTGTTCACTGCGCCGGCAACATGCACAGTGATTGTCTGCGGCGTCGCAACAGTCGCGTTACTATCATTTGCGACTAGCGAACTCGCGACGACGGTCGTGCTCGCAAAACTCAAACTCGCTTCAGGTGGCGGCGGTGGCACTCGCACCAACCACCAACCCGCAACACCGACAACAGCGACACTCACAACGCTGCCGATCAGTTGCGAAACACCAAACCACTTGATGCGGCGCATGAAACTCGCGCCGAAAGCCAACACACTGTGCCCCGCCCCACCCGATCTGAATTTCTGAAAAATCTTCATCGCCCTATGTGGGCGCAAACCTCACCAAGAGGCAGAAATTAAAACAACCGTGCAGTCAATTTCTTGCGATAGTCAGCGGTGCGAGGGTCGTTTGGTCCCATTTTCTCGAGCAATTCAAGAAACTCTCGCTTCGCATCTTCATCGGTCTTGACACGCACCAACAAATCGGCGAGCTGTTTGTCGTAGTCATCTTGTGGCACAAAAGCCGCTCGCGCCGCAGCCACCGCTGTTCGCACACGCTCTGTCTCGGGCACAGTCTTCAACAACTCAAGTGCCGCCATGCAATCTTTTCGTGCAATCAACAAATCTGCGATCGCAACCACGGCATTTTCATTGGTCGGCTCGGCAACTAAGGCTTGACGCAGACTTTCTTCATCACCTTTTGCTAAAAGCGCCTTGACATCAACTACAACCTGCTCGGGCAACAAGTTCTTTATGAATTGCTCGACGACATTCTCTGATTGCGCGCCAACAAAACCGTCGACGATCTTGCCGTCTTTCATCGCATACACAGCCGGAATCGACTGCACCTGAAACGCCTGCGCCACCTGCGGACAACTATCAACGTCTACCTTCACCAAAATCACTTTGCCTTGAGTCGCTGCAGTCAATTTTTCGAGGATCGGCCCGAGAGTTTTGCAGGGTCCGCACCATTGCGCCCACAAGTCAATAATCACTGGCGTGACCATTGATTTTTCGATTACTTCCTTTTGAAAAGTTGCATCTGTTATATCAATCGCCATGCCGACATATTACTGCCACATTTCTGCGCAAACTAATCACGCTCGCAAGTGGCAATGACCGACGTAAATTAAGTAGGTTGCTTAGTGATGAGTGACACAATCAGCAGTGGCATCGACTCTGCAAAAGTTTCAACATGGCTCGAGACAAATGTTGCTGGCGCAACTGCGCCGTTCAAATTTGAATTCATCGCTGGCGGCCACTCGAATCTGACATTCTCTGTGCGCGACGCCAAGAAAAATCATTATGTTTTGCGGCGGCCGCCATTAAGTCACGGCCTCGCCAGCGCACACGACATGGGCCGCGAACACCGCATGATCTCGGCATTGCAAAACTCTGGTGTGCCCGTGCCACGCACGCGTGGTTTGTGCACAGATGTCGAAATCAACGGTGCCCCTTTTTATGTGATGGATTTCGTCGACGGTCACATCGTGCGCGATGTGCCCATCGCCGAGCGCGTGCTCACAGAACAGTCCCGCGCTCGAGCTAGCGAATCGCTCGTCGACACATTGGCTAAGATTCACAGTGTCGATATAAACAAAGTCGGTTTGCAAGACTTCAGTCGACATGAGGGCTACATCACTCGCCAACTCAAGCGCTGGTATGGCCAATGGAACGCACAAAAAACTCGTGAACTTTCAGTCGTCGATCGCGTGCACGACGAACTCGCAAAACGAATTCCCGAACAAGGCCAGGCGACAATCGTGCACGGCGACTATCGACTCGACAACTGCATCGTCAGTTCGAGTGGCGAAATTCAAGCGGTGCTCGATTGGGAGATCTGCACACTCGGTGATCCGCTCGCTGATCTGGGTCTACTCACCGTTTATTGGACAGGCCCAAACGACGAAGCCTCGCCATGGATGTCGCAATACACAGCCGTCAAGGGTTTTCTAAATCGCAATGACCTAATCGCTCGCTACGCAAAAACCACTGGCCGTGATGTGACAAATATCGAGTTCTACCGTGCATTCGCATATTGGAAACTTGCCTGCATCGTCGAAGGTGTTTACGCTCGCTATCTCGGCGGAGCACTCGGCGAAAAAAACGCCGCCGACCTTGAGCCATTTAAGTTACAAACCGAGGCTGCTGCCAACAGCGCCGAGCAAGCACTTTCGCGTCTAAACTAAAAGCACGCGATGAACAAGCCATACAAAATTATTGGCACTCTGCCGCAGATCAAAGATCCGCTCTTGGTCGTGATGATGACCGGCTGGATCGACACAAGCTCAGCCGCAGCCGCAGCAATCGAACTCGTCGCCAAAGAAGCCAGCGCCGTAAAAATCATCGACTTCGACCTCGATACATTCGTCGACTTTCGCGCACGCCGCCCGATCATGGAGCTTCGCGATGGCGTCAACACAAAACTCGTTTGGTCGACACCCGAGATCGCGCTCGGCCGCGACATCAACAACAAAGATATTTTGTTGTTGACCGGCCCAGAACCAGACACTCACTGGAACCTCTTCGCCGAAACAATCGCCGACATCAGTGTGCAATTCGGTGTGCGACGCATGATCGGCATCGGTGCCTACCCGTTCGCAACACCACACACTCGCGCCGTTTATGTCTCTTGCACTTCGCCCGACAAAGATTTGGTCGCAAGTTTGCCTTATCTTAAAAGTTCAGTGGATGTGCCTGCCGGCATGGCCGCTGCAATCGAACACTCGTTGCACGGGCGCAAGATTCAAGCGCTCGGTTTGTGGGCCCGCGTGCCGCATTATGTTGCTTCGATGCCTTACCCTGCTGCTTCAGCGGCGTTACTTGCCGCACTTTGCGACACGGGTGGCATCTCGCTTGATGTTTCGTTGATGCGCGAACAAGCAAAGTCGCAGCGTGACCGACTCGATCAGTTGATCGCTGGCAACAATGATCACTCTCAAATGCTGACGCAACTCGAACAAGCCTTTGACGAGCAAATAGCCAACGGCACGACTGAAATTAACTTCGGTGCGCCGATACCGAGTGGCGACGAAATCGCCGCAGAGTTCGAAAAATATCTGCGCGACCGTTAATTATTTGCGCGGGCTAAGCCGTGCAACCAAGACTGAACATTTGCGCCCAACGCGTTGACGTCATAGCCACCTTCTTGCAACACAACTGTTGGCAAGCCCAGCGCACCAACAAGCGCGCCACATCGGTCATAACCAGGTGTCGTCAACGCCAAGTCACTGATCGGGTCGGTGATAAATGTGTCGAGACCCAACGACACAATCAACATCGACGGACCAAACTTCTTGATGCTCTCGCAGGCTCGCTCGAGCGCCTTCATATATAGGTCGTCATCGGTGCGCGCCGCAAGCGGCACATTCAGCGTCGAACCTCGACCTTTGCCCGAACCAACTTCGTCTTTATAACCAGTGAAATATGGATATGCCCGCACCGGGTCGCCATGCAACGAAACAAACTGCACATCGTCACGCTCATAAAAAATTTGCTGTGTGCCATTGCCATGGTGATAGTCGACATCAAGCACCGTCACCTTGGTGCCAGTCGTGCTCGCAACATGATGGGCCGCAATCGCTGCATTGTTAAAAAAACAATATCCGCCATAAAGATCCGTGGTCGCATGATGCCCTGGCGGTCGGCACAAGCCATAACTGTTTTTTGCACCGTCCAAAACAATTTTTGTCGCACTCATCGCCACATCAACCGCGCCGCGCGCCGCCTCGTAAGTGCCCATTGTCAACGGCGTCGTCGTCTCAAAGCACCACCAACCCAATTTGCCGCTAATCGACTCGGGCTCGACACAGTCGCCCATGTTCTCGCGCAAGTTTGACTTGAAGAACATATCTGGCACAACTTCTCGCACTTCTTTGACATCTCGCTGATAGTCAGCCCACGCTGTGGACAAAAACTTCAACAGACCTGGGTTATGTATCTTCGTGATCGGCTCGGTGCCCCACTCAATTGGCGAAACAAAGTCAAATGCTTTATCAGCGGCCAAAGTCTCACGAATCTTTTCCGCCCGACCCGTGTGCTCAAACGGTGAATGCGCTGAAGATCTCTCAATTTCAACTTCTGGGTTATGCAGCAAGTGTGCCGGTGAATATACAACTTTCACAAAAACCCCATTTCTCTTCTAATTATCTCTCCAAATTTTCTAACTGAAATCTAGTGGCGAGCGCAGTGACCGCTTCAATTCTGCGACACCAGATGTTGTCGCAATCATCTCGACAGCATCCCACAATTTCAACGCCTCGTCGCCACGCGGTGATTTCGAGATCACGGGCCCGAAGAAACTCCCTTCGTTTGGCTGACCAGGTTTAAAAGTCAAGATCGGTGTGCCGACATCTTTGCCAGTTCGAGATAACGCGAGGTCAGTCTCGTAGCGAATCACAGCCGTGTGCGTCTCGTCTTCGAACGAGTTCGCCCATTCAATTGGCAGCGAGTGACGCTGCAAAACATCTGTCAAATACTTGTGCACATCGGTGTCGATGCCTTCACGATTCTTCTCAACATGAATCGTCGTGCCGATTGCCGTATAAAACTTCGCGACAGCATCGTTGCCCGCACTTGCCCGCGCGGCACTCGCAACACGCAGCGCTTTGAGTCCGAAAATATGCATCATCTTGTGATAATCATCCCCAGGCTTGTAACCCTTGTCGGTGTTGATCATCGACAACGAAATGAACTTCCAAGAAACTTCGTAATTTCGCAAATTGCTGACTTCGGCCACCCAACGCGAAGTAACCCACGCCCACGGACAACCTGGGTCAAAGAAAAATTCTAAATCTGCCATGTAGACAGATTAGGTGCTTCAGACGCGTTCAACCTCTTTAAGGTCGTAGGTTTCGATTACGTCGCCCGGTTTCAAATCTTGGAAGTCTGTCAGGCTGAGACCACATTCAAAACCCTCGCGCACTTCTTTGACGTCGTCTTTGAAACGGCGCAGCGTGTTGATATTGCCCTTCCAAATAATCGTGCCGTCGCGCAAGAATCGCACTCGCGAACCACGAGTTATTACACCAGAGACCACCGAGCAACCAGCCACCGCGCCAACCTTTGGTGCTTTGAAGATCTCGCGCACTTCGGCTTCGCCAGTGACAACTTCGACGAACTCTGGGGCGAGCATGCCCTTCATCGCCTTCTCAATGTCTTCGAGAAGTTTGTAAATAATTTCGTAGGTGCGAATCTCGACGTTTTCTTTTTCGGCAAGTTCGCGAATCTTGCGATCTGGTCGCACATTGAAACCGATCAAAGTTGCATTGGTCGCAGCCGCCAACGAAATGTCGTTCTCGGTGATCGCGCCAACACCACGATGCACGAACGCCGCGCGCACATCGTCGCGCTCAAGTTTGCGCAAACTTTCGGTTACTGCTTCGAGCGAACCATGCACATCGGCCTTAACAATCACGTTCAGCGTCGCAACTTCGCCCGCCTGAATTTGCGTGAAAATATCTTCAAGTTTCACGCCGCGTTGCACTCGTGCATCACCGCGTTGGTTCATCGCCCTAAATCGTTGCTCACGCGCGCCAGCAACAGTTCGAGCCGTGCGCTCGTCAGGTGCCGATCTGAATTCTTCGCCTGCACCAGGCACAGCCGACAAACCTAAAACTTGCACCGGTGACGAAGGCCCGACTTCTTTAACTTGCTCGCCAAGGTCGTTAATAAGAGCTCGTACCTTGCCCCACGCCGCACCAGCAACAATTGGGTCACCAACTTTGAGCGTGCCCTTATCCACCAAAATCGTCGCGACCGGTCCGCGACCCACATCGAGTTGCGCTTCAAGTACAACACCCTTTGCGCGACCAGTCGGGTTCGCCTTGAGTTCTGCGAGTTCAGCAACAACATTTAACTGCTCGAGCAAGTCGTCAACGCCAAGACCACTCTGTGCCGACATCTCAACAACAATCGTGTCGCCACCCCATGCTTCTGGCGTCAACTGTTGCTCTGCCAAACCTGCCAACACGCGCTGTACATCAGCATTTTGTTTGTCGATCTTGTTCAGCGCGACAACGATCGGCACATCAGCGACGCGAGCATGATTGATCGCTTCAATAGTTTGTGGCATCACGCCGTCGTCAGCCGCCACAACAAGCACCACAATGTCGGTAACGCCCGCACCACGCGCGCGCATCTTGGTAAATGCCGCGTGACCCGGTGTGTCAATGAAAGTAATCTTCTTGCCATCTTTTTCGATTTGATACGCACCGATGTGCTGAGTAATGCCACCTGCTTCACCCGAAACAACATTTGCATTGCGAATCTTGTCGAGCAGCGTCGTCTTACCGTGATCAACGTGACCCATGATCGTAATAATCGGCGGTCGCACTTCTTGCAACTCTGGCGTGTCGTCATCAGAGTCATCAAACATCGCTTGCAACTCGAGCTCTTCTTGCTGACCCGGGTCAACGAGCAAAATCTCGGCACCAATTTCAATCGCGAACAACTCCATTTGTTCATCAACAAGTGTCATCGTCGCAGTCACCATCTCGCCGTGCTCAAGCAAAAAGCGAACAACGTCGGCTGGCGTACGATTTAATTTCGGTGCAAATTCTTGCGACGAACAACCGCGTTCAATTACAACAATGCCTTCGGGCGGCGGTATCGCACTCGCTGTATAACTAGTCGGCGCTTGTGGCAACTGCTCGTCAAATTCGCGACGACGCTCACCTCGAGTTTTTTTGCGCGGGCCACGACGCTGACCGCCACCTGGTCCACGACCACCACCAGGGCGACCTCCCGGACCCGACGGACTGCTGCGACCAAGCGCCGTACCACGACCACCAGTCGGCGCACCCGGACGACCCGCACCTGGGCCTCGACCCGGCGCACCACGATCTGGCGTTGTGCGACCACCCGAACCAGCCGGACCACGACCAAGTTGCGACGCCGGAATTCGACCCGTGCGTGCATTCGTCGATGTTGTGCCAGTGCGTTGCGGCCCACGATTAAACGGCGGACGCGTCACGCCACCTTCTGGTCGACGAGCAACTGGCGGTGGCGGAATCGGTCGCGATGAACCTGGTGGTGGCGGAATTGGCCGCGCACCCGGTGTCGCTGGTCGCGCACCCGGCGGTGCTGGTCGCAATGGTTGTTGCGTCGGCGTGCTTGCTGCAGGCGTTTGCGGTTGCGCAACAGGTCGAACTGGTTGTGGTTGCAGCGGCTGAATCGGTCTCGCAGGCGCAGGTCGCACGTTTGGCGCCACAAGAGTCGCCGGGCGTGGTGCAACGTTCGTTACAACGCTCGGTCTATTTGGTTGAGCGGATGAAACTACGCGGCCCGCACCGCTATCAGTCTCGCGCGGCGCCACTTGCTCAGTTTTTTGTTCTTGCATCGTAGGCATAGAGGGCGTTTCAACAGTCGGAGTCGCGACTTCACCAGCCTCAATATTTTCAACATTGTCGTTAGCGCCTACTTTTTTCGCGCCGGCCACTTTTTTCGCGCCGGCTACTTTTTTCGCGCCGGCTACTTTCTTCGCCGCAGTTTTTTTCGCTGGCTTGTCAGAAACTTCTTCTGGCTGCACATCGCGCATTAACCCTTCGCGTTCTGCGCGAGCGCGTATGCGATCTGCCTGGGCGTCGATCACCGTCGACGATGGGCCTTTTACGCCGATGCCAAGTTTTCCGCTGAGGTCAATGACCTCAGCGTTTGTCATTCCGAGTTCTTTAGCGATCTCGTGAACGCGTTTGGCTTTTGGCAAAGTATTTAGCCTCTCGATTCTTCTGCAGCGCCGCCAGATTGAGCAGCAACTTGTTCTTGGCTAAGAATCGAACCGTCGGCAGCGTGCCATTCCATTGCGCCGGTCTCGACGTTCGTCTTCCATTCGCCTTCGGCATACATCGTGTCAGGTGTAGCAACCGCGGCAGGTCGACGCGTAACAGCATTGCCCTCGGCGGCAACTTCTGACTCGCTCTTAATGTCGATGCGCACGCCAGTAAGACGAGCGGCAAGCGTTGCGTTCACGCCCATCTTGCCAATTGCCAACGACAACTGAAAATCAGGCACGATTACATCAGCTTGCGTCTCATCTGGGCTCAGTCGAACTTCACTAACTTTCGCTGGCGACATCGCCTTGGCGATGAAGTCGCGCTTGTCTTCGCTGAACGGAATAATGTCAACTTTTTCGCCACGCAATTCGTTTACGACCATGCGCACACGACCACCGCGAGCACCTACACAGGCACCAACAGGGTCAATCGCTTTATCGTTCGACCAAACTGCAATTTTTGTTCGTTGTCCCGGTTCGCGAGCACACGATTTAATTTCTACGATGCGATCGGCAATCTCGGGCACTTCCATTTCAAACAAGCGCATGATCAAACCAGGGTGCGTGCGACTGACAACAATCTGCGGACCCTTCGGCGTGCGACGCACTTCAACGATGTATGCCTTCAAGCGAGCATTCGGCTCGCGAGTTTCGCCGAGCACTTGCTCTGCTTGTGGCAACAACGCTTCAACTCGACCCAAGTCAAGCAGCGTGTATCGAGTGTCGGTTTTTTGCACGGTACCCGAAACAATGTCGCCCTCACGGTTGGCATATTCTTCGAACTTACGCTCGCGCTCTACTTCGCGAATTCGCTGGCTCATAACTTGTCGGAAAGTCACCGCAGCGATGCGACCCAATTCATCTTTCTTTGGCGTGTCATCACGCTCGTTGATCCAGTCACCGTCGTCATTGACGTCGTACGCCGTGAAGGTGATGTCCATGTTGTCTGGGTTGACACCAACGATTACTTCGTCGGCCGCACCAGGACGCTTTTTGTATGCAGTCGCCAATGCTTCGACGAGCACCTGCAACAGTGCATCCATCGTTAGTCCACGGTCTGCTGCGAGCATGCGCAGCGCTTCTGACATGTCCATGTTGCTCATGATGCTTTCGCCTCCGTTTTATTTTCAAACTTTTGCTTCGAATTCTTTTTCTTTGAATGACGAGCATCTTCTTTCGATGTCGTCGCTAATTCAAAAACTGTTTTCGCACGATCAATCGCCACATGTCTGATCGCAACTTCGACGCCGTCTTCTTTGCGCACGACGATTTGTGTGTCATTGGCACTTACGAGCACACCATGCACTCGTCGCTCACCAGTAGCTTCAAGCGGTGCAGTCAATCGCACACTGACAACTTTGTTGATTTCGCGCTCGTAGTGTCGCGGCAATCGCAAGTTGCGCTCAAGACCCGGACTAGTAACTTCGAGTGTGTATCGGCCAGGCACGGGCTCGGTGTGGTCGAACTCGCGCGACACCAACCGCGTCAATAATCCGATCTGCTCAAGATCAACACCGGCGGGCTTGCCATTTTCGCCAAACAAACCAGGCTTCGTGTCGACAACAATTCGCACAATGCCGCTGACAAATTCGAGGTCGTAGAGATCAAGGCCGAGATCGCTAACGATTGGCGTGACGATTTCGCTGATGCGCTTAAGCCCTGCACTCTCCGTTGTATTCTGCGTCATTAGATATCTCTCCTTTCTCGTAATATCGCGACTAAATAGCTACCAAATCACCATCAAATAGCCGTTTTGGCGAACCAAAACAACACCCGATAGAGAACAAAAGGCGTGGGCGTAAACCCACGCCTTCGGTTCTTAGAACTTTAAAGGTCATCCCAAGTATAGGGGTTTTAGTAAAGTTTTCATGAGGCGCTATTCAACGCGCTACGAGGTGAGGCCCTGTGATTTTGCGTATGTCAACTATGTTTTTGCGGACATTACGCGATGATCCTGTCGATGCCGAAGTGCCAAGTCATCGTCTATTGGTACGCGCGGGATACATTCGTCGCGCCGCGCCAGGTGGTTATACGTGGTTGCCTCTTGGTTTGCGCACGTTGAACCGAGTCGAAACGATTATCCGCGAAGAAATGGATGCAATTGGCGCACAAGAAGTGCACTTTCCGGCGATGTTGCCTCGCGAGCCTTTTGAGACGACTGGTCGCTGGACAGATTACGGTCCGAATTTATTTCGCTTGCAAGATCGTCGCGGCGTCGATTATCTGCTCGGCCCGACGCACGAAGAAATGTTCACACTATTAGTAAAAGATCTCTACAGCAGTTACAAAGATTTGCCGCTCTGGCTTTATCAAATTCAGACAAAGTTTCGTGACGAGGCTCGCCCACGCGCAGGTTTGTTGCGCGGTCGCGAATTCTTGATGAAAGATTCTTACAGCTTCGACATCGATCAAGATGGTTTGCAGCGCAGTTACGACGCACACCGCGCCGCATATTTGCGAACCTTCGATCGGTTGGGTTTGCCCTATGCAGTCGTCTCGGCGATGTCGGGTGCGATGGGCGGTTCGGCATCAGAAGAATTTTTGTTTCCGTGCGAATCAGGTGAAGACACTTTCGTCAGTTGCACCAAGTGCGACTATGCAGCCAACACCGAAGCAGTTCGCGTCGGCGAGCCGGCAAAAATCGACTTCGCTGGTTTTGCAGCAGCAATCGTGCATGACACACCAGCAACACCAACAATCGCCACATTGGTCGACTTGTTCAACTCGCGACAAGACCTCAAGCGCGGCGATCGTTCATGGACCGCCGCCGACACGCTAAAAAATGTTGTCGTCAATTTGCGTCACCCCGATGGTCGCATCGAGCCGCTTGCAGTTGGCGTACCTGGTGATCGCGATGTCGACTTAAAGCGTCTTGAAGCACAAGTTGCACCCGCCGAAATCGTCGACTTCACCGAGGAAGATTTCGCCAAAAACAAAAATCTCGTCAAGGGTTACATCGGACCGACGACACTAGGCGAAAAGAAGGCCAGCTCTATTCGATATTTACTTGATCGCAGCATCGCCATCGGCAGCGCGTGGATAACCGGCGCCAATGCGCCAGGTAGACACGTTGCCGGTCTTGTATACGGCCGAGATTTTTCGTGCGACGGCATTGTCGACGCTGCCGATGTTCGTGACGGCGACGCTTGCCCGAAATGCGGTTCGAAACTTCACATTCGTCGCGGCATCGAAATCGGTCACGTGTTTCAACTTGGTCGCAAATACGCCGAAGCACTCGGGCTCACAGTGCTCGATCAAAACGGCAAAACTCAAACCGTCACGATGGGCTCATATGGCATCGGTGTTTCGCGTGCCGTTGCCGCAATCGCCGAAGCAAATCACGACGAACTCGGTCTCAAGTGGCCATCTGCTGTTTCACCAGCCGACGTGCACATCGTTATTGCCGGCAAACCAGGTGACGAAACTGCTGGTGCCGGCACTCAACTCGCCGAAGAACTAAGTGCCAAACAAATGACCGTCATTCTTGACGACCGTAAAGGCGTTTCACCTGGCGTGCGGTTCAAAGATGCCGAACTCATCGGCGCTCCACGCATCATCATCGCCGGTCGCGGCGTCGCAACTGGTGTCGTCGAAGTTCGCAATCGTCGCGCCGGCACCGCTAGCGAAATCGCGCTCGCCGAAGCAGCCGATTTCGTCGCCAAAATGCTAGCAACCTAAACATTTGCGACAACCAATGCCAACACGACTCGCGCCTGCACTAAAAAATTACGACTGGGGCGACATCATCGCCCTGCCAGATTTCACGGGTCAACCGCGCGACGCCAAACCTTGGGCTGAACTTTGGTTCGGCACACATCCCGACGGTCAAGCCAATGTGCAAACCGGCAACGGCACAAGTCAACTTTCGTCGATCATCGGCGAACTTTCGTTCTTGGTCAAGCTCATCGCAGTGGCTAAACCGCTTTCGATTCAGACGCACCCAACAGTTGCGCAGGCTCAAGCCGGTTTTGCTCGCGAAAACAGTATTGGCGTCGATCGCGCCGCGTTCAATCGCGTCTATCGCGACACAAATTCAAAACCAGAGTTGCTCTGTGCACTAAGCGACTTCGAAATGTTGTGTGGCTTTGCGCCAATCGAGAAATCACTTGCCCTTGCCGAACAAAACGGATGGCTTGAACTCGCACGGCGTTTGAAACTCACAGGTCTGGCAAAAACTGTTCGCTGGGCGCTCGAAGAAACAAATCATAAGACACCAGCCAATCTGCCAAGTCATCTTCGAGTTGTCGGCGAGCTTTACGCCAATACGGGCGGTGTTTATGTGGCGTTGTTAATGAATTACATCACACTTAAATCTGGCGAAGCAATGTTCTTAGAGCCAGGCAATGTGCATTCATATTTGAGCGGTCTCGCCGTCGAGGTGATGTCGAGCAGCGACAATGTCATGCGCGCCGCATTCACATCAAAGCATGTCGATCTACAAGAATTTTTCACAACGGCGTCTCTCAATTCACACTTGCCAACCCAAGTCACGCAACGCAAATCTTCGAAACACACAGTTGATTACGAGATCGAAAACTCGCCGTTTAGCGTGCAAAAAATCGATGTGAAAAGCACCATGACTATTCAAGCCGATCACGAGGTAGAACTATATTTATGCGTGCAAGGTCATTCGGGTGCATTGCAACAGGGCCAGGCCTGTGTTTTGCGACAACACGAGGTTTTACAACTCGAAAAAGAATCAGTCGTGTTTCGCGTTTGGGGCAATTAGCTTCGCCGTCAAGTATTTAAAATGAAAAATAAATTCTCTCGCGCTCGTCGCCTCTCACTTCTTGGCATTGCAGTCTGCCTCACTGTCGCCGCTGGCATCTCAACACCATTCACACCCAATGCCAGTCCATCGCTGTTAATTCTTGGGGACAGCATCACTTGGGGTACCGAATACTTTGCCAAATCACAAAAACTAATCGCCACCGACGCGCAATGGGCGAACATCGTCATCGACGGTCAATATTCGCGCCGAGTTGCGTTTCCAACACCCAATGCATCCACAAAATTTTCAGGTGTCAAAACTTTTAAAAAACTCAGCGCCAGTGGCCTTAAAGCCGATGCCGTGATCGTCGCGCTCGGCAGCAACGATGTTGCAATCGAAACCAAAGAGGCTGTCTACGAGTTGATTATTCGCGATCTGCTGACGACCATCGGCAATGTTCCAGTCACCTGGATAACTGTCAATCGTCGCGACACTCCAGAGATCGCCAAACGCAGTGTGGTGTTTAATCAGGTACTCGCGCAAATCGCCCCCGAATATCCAAACCTGGTTATCGAAGATTGGTATTCAGTCATTGCGAAACGCACAAAATGGATGGCTTTCGACAAAATCCACCTGACGCCATCGGGTTATCAGGCTCGCGCCAAACTGCATCGCCGACTAGCGCGCGAACTATTCGACCGCCACATCATCGCCACTACTCCGACTACAACCACTACGACTTCGACCGTACCGCCGACTACAACTTTGCCCGCGACAACCGTGCCGCCGACTACAACTTTGCCCGTGACAACCGTGCCGCCCACAACCGCCGCGCCTTAACTCAGTCGGCAATGCTTTGCCGAGACTATTTGATGGCTTGTTCGGTGCCGATCAACGCGTAGACACAACTATTGGTTTTGCCGCCTGCATCGGCCGTATACGTCGCCGTGATGTTTGATCCGCTTGTTGCAAACTTGACCGATGAAGTCAGATCTTTATCTAGACAAAGGTTTTTTACCTTGATCGCAGACTGGACAGCGCCACTGATTGTCCATGAGACGCTTTCCATATTGCTTTCAGTACGACTCGCCTTGTAATTCGTTGAAATCTTCTTGGCCACCCCGAGAAGCCCGCCTTGGCGATGATCAAAATTGCCAAAGGCCAGCAACGAGTCACCGTTCGATAGATCCAAGCGTTCGGGGTCAGCAGCAAAGAAACTCAACTCGGATAGTTCGCTCCACGATGCACCATCGTTTGTTGATGTTCGAATCTGCATCCCTGTTCGCAAGTTCGTCTGAGGATCAAGCTTGTCGATCGGCAAAATCTGTTCGATAACTCCAGATGCGTTTCGATATGTTTCTGGATTGGTTTGCACATCGTTTTGCGGTGCGTAAGTTTTCGAAGCGTCAAGCGTCCATGTATTGCCGTCCGACGATGTAAGCCCACAAACTTGACGCTTGAACGGTGCCTTGCCTGTTGCTTGCATATCTTGCGCGTAGGCCAAATAGCCAGATGCAACTTTCACCACTTGCGAATCACCCAGAAAACCTGCCGCAACGCCATCGG
>NSIC01000001.1 GCA_002737635.1 Acidimicrobium sp. | reverse complement strand
CAGCGACTAGCCGTAGTCGCCAAGAATCGTGGGTTTGAAGTGTTCGCTGCGGCCGATGGAATGTCGGTTGAGGTTTGTGGCGTAGTCTGAAAGCAATGAATTCGCAGTTTGACAGCAAAGAATTTCGAACGGTTCTCGGGCACTTTCCGACCGGAGTGGTGATTATCTCTGGTATTGATAAAACAGGTAAGCCCCAAGGGTTGACGATCGGTTCGTTCAGTTCGATCTCACTTGATCCGCCACTTGTCGGATTTTTCCCGGGCCTTAATTCAAAATCATGGCCTGCGATCGCCGAGTCAGGGTCGTTTTGTGTGAATGTTTTGTCGGCGACTCAAGGTGAGTTGTGTTGGCGATTCGCCAAAGAGAGCGAAGATCGATTTGAGGGTGTGAAGTGGTCGCACTCACCACTGAAGTCGCCAATGATTGACGGCAGTGTCGCGTTTATTGACTGCAAAACCGAGTCAAGTTCGCAGATCGGTGACCATTTGTTTGTTGTTGGGCGCGTGCAAAGTCTTGTTGCAGTTGCTGGTGCCGGTCGCCCGATGGTGTTTTCAAAGGGAGCCGTGGTCACGACATCACCGTTGTCGTGAGTTTTGTTTTTGCATTAATCGTCGCCGCAGTTTTTGTGTATGCGGGAGTCGCGAAGTTTGCGACTTTTAACAACTGGACATTTCAAGCGCGTGCATTGGGCGCGCCTGACCCGTTTGTCGTTCTTGTGCCATTGGCTGAGATTGCATTGGCTGTGCTGCTTGTCGGTGGTTGGTGGTTTGAACAGACCGTTGCGGCGAGCCTGATCTTGCTTGGTGCATTCACGGTTTTGTTGCTCGTGCGATTGCGCGACCCGGAGAGATTGCCATGTTCATGTTTTGGTGCGACTTCGCAAAGACCGATGAGTTGGCTCGATGTCGTGCGCAACGTGATTTTGATTAGTGTGCTGATTGCGGCGTTTATCACTAAGTAGCCTGAGACCTATGCGCGTTTGGATTGATCAAGACTTATGCACGGGTGACGGGCTCTGCGAAGATCATTGCGCCGACGCATTTAAATTGCTTGAAGACGGCATCGCTTATGTCGCCGAGTTTGGTGTGCCATTGAATGATCCGGGTGGTGCGGGGAGTCTTGCTCATGTCGCGCCACGCGATCGGCAAAGTGTTTTGCGTGCTGCTGAAGTATGTCCGGGTGAATGCATCTTTATTGATGTCAGCGACGAAATGACGGCAACGAATATTTCACAAGTCGCGTAGCGATACGCTGAAAATATGAATTGGCGAATCGTGGCAAATGGCGCTGCGCTCGTCGTGGCGATATCTAGTGTTGCTGGCGTTGCTGGCGTAGCTGGTGCTGCTGAAGTTTCTGGCGCGACGCAGAAATTTGTTGCGAATGATGCCAAGTCTGTACTCGCGACAATAAAAGTCGAAAACGAGTATAAAACTGGCTACAAGCGCAGTTTGTTTATCCATTGGTCAGATCTGGATGGCAACGGGTGTGACACGCGAGAAGAAGTTCTTAAGCGCGACAGTATTTCGAAGCCGCAAGTTGACCCGTATCGCTGTTATGTCGTGGCGGGCGATTGGTATTCGAAATATGACGGCAAGAATCTGAGTGACCGTGGCGATGTGGACATCGACCATGTCGTCGCATTGAAAGAGGCTTGGGATTCTGGTGCATGGTCGTGGACCGAGTCGCAACGCAAGGCGTATGCCAACGACTTGACTGACGGTCGCTCATTGATTGCCGTGACTGATCGCGTAAACGCATCGAAGAGCGATAAGGATCCGTCGAATTGGATGCCGCCGTTGAAAAGTTATTGGTGCACATTTCTCGGTGATTGGATTTCGGTGAAGGCTCGTTGGGGTCTGTCGATGGACCAAAGTGAGTATGGGCAGATAAAGAATTTGTTGGCCAGTGATTGTTCGTCGTTGACGATCGCTGGTTGGAGCGCCGCGCCAGTTTCGGGTAGCGCGCCTGCGACTGTTGCACCAAGCACGACTGCGCCGAGCACAACTACATCCGTAACGTCTGCAACGACTACGACTGCGCTGAGCGCAACCGTGACAACTGCAACGACTGCGCCGAGCACAACCGTGACGACTGCAACGACTGCGCCGAGCACAACCGTGACGACTGTTACGACTGCGCCAGCGACTACGACTGCGCCGAGCGCAACCGTGACAACTGCGCCTGCGACGAGTGCAACTGCACCCGTGACGACTGTTACGACTGTGCCTGCAGCGATCGGCGCGAAAGACATTTCTCCAGGCTCGTATTGCGCCCCAGTCGATGGGTTGGGCTCATATAAAGGTATGACTTATATTTGCTCGAAAACAAACGCCGAAGGATCGCCGTATGCCGGCGGGCGAGCCCGATGGCGCAAGGCAACCAACTAGGATTGGCGCATGTCTAAGAAAACAAAAAAGAAAAAAGCCCGCATGCGTCGTTCAAAAGCCAATCATGGCAAGCGCCCGAATATGGGTCGGGGTTAACTAATTTTTTAGTTATCTTCGAAGCCGCGTTCTAAAAATTGTTGGCCGGTTTCACAGGTTTGTTGCAACGGGCACCAGCGACAGTGTGCACCGGGGCTTAGTTTGGGTTCACGATCTTCGCGAGTGAGTTCGTAAATTGCGTTAGCGCCGTCGATAACACGCCGCACGGCTGCCTGTAGAACACCCTCACTGACTTCTTCGACATCGGCGCGCGCCGATTCGAGTGAATAAGTCGCAAGTCTTCGCGGTGGCTGACCAGAGCGCAACGACTCGACGAGTGCGTAGAACCGCAAGTCTTCGCGATGGTTTGAATAAATGCGGCCGCTCTTTAGATCGATGATCACCTTGCTGCCCGGGCCACCAAGCGTGAGATCGACCCGTGTCGATAAAAAAATTAAGCCGCCAAAAAGTTCGACGCGCGCGGCGCTCTCAGTGACGGGTCGCCAAGCGGCCTTGAGCGGCGGAAAACTCTCTTCGAATTTTGTAAAAAGATCGACGGCGTAACTGCGAAGTTGTGCGCGTTCGCCCGCCGACAACTGGGCGATGAACTCACTCGGGCCACGACTCTCTTCGTCTTCTAAACGCGCCAGAGCCTCGTCGACGAGTAGCCCTGGTTCGATCGGCCCGCGCCAATTGATCGAGAGTTCGACGGCTTTGTGCATGACCGTGCCGCGCACATTCATGATTGTCCATTCGAAAGAATCGAGCGACGCCAAATAATTTGCTTCGCAACCATGCACTGTGGTCAAACTACTTTTGCTTATAAATAGTGGACGATCAGGGGACAGTTTTTCAGCCAGCGGCGCGAGACCAGTTTCAACTTGTTCACGTACTGCGTCGATAACAGAAAGTGGCAGCGGCACCCAACCTGCAGGTTTGCCGAGCACATCGACAACATTTTGTTGCATCGGGTTGAGTTCGTTTGTCGTCATGGTGTGCACACTTACATTACATAATGGGTGTTTTTGATTAACCGTGTGAGACCCATCTGTAATACTCAGCGCATGACAAGCACAAGTGATGTCGCGCTCGCGAGTACTCGCTATGCCGAGTTTGCTGTGGCAGCGCGGGTGCTGGCGAGTCAGGCGCACCGTCACGGCTTAAAGCCACCTGGTTTTCGTAGCCCGCCGCGCGCAATCGGCGTCGATCGAAGTTTGCGTCGTATCAATGACGGCGTTGTCGTTTCGGTGTTGTTGCGTGGTCGGCCGTTTGTTGCGGTGCTTGGCGACATGATTGAAGGCGTTGTTGTGGCTAATCGATTAGTTGCTCGCGAAGCAGAAATCGTTAGAACTGTGCTGTGGGCAAGTGTTGAATCGCTATTAGTTAGTGATGCGGCTCAAACGCGCGTAGCCTGACAGAGTTGCCCAGGTGGCGGAATGGTAGACGCGGGGGGCTTAAACCCCCCTGGTGCGAAAGCGCTGTATCGGTTCGAGTCCGATCCCGGGCACACTAATTTTTTAGCGCTAGTCGTGTGCACAAATGCACAGCTATTTCGGCGAGATTCTTGAACCGCGGCATGGCACGATAGATGGGTGGCTATCAGTTCAGCGTCGATGACAGGCTCACCTTCGGCGACCGAACTTCGCCAGCAGATGCAGGCTCGAGTGCCACAAATGGTTGAGCAACTCGGCGAGTTCGTCAATCTTGAATCGCCCTCGCTTGACGTCGCGCATTTGCAAAGCACAGCAAAATATTTGGCTGAACTTTTCGCCGAAGTCACGGGCAAGAAGGCAGAGATCATCCCAGGCGCAAATGGTCCACATGTTCATTGGAAGGGCAGTGACGACACAAAAGTTTTGATTGTTGGTCACCACGACACGGTGTTTCCGCTTGGTACAACTTCGACGCGACCGTTTTCGGTTGACGGCGACATTGCCCGCGGCCCTGGAATTTTCGATATGAAAGCCGGCATCGTGCAGGCGATTCACGGATTAAGCGCGATTCGTGAGGCATGTCACGTTGAAATGTTGATTACTGCGGATGAAGAAGTTGGTTCTTATTCGTCACGCGATTTGATTGAAGAGCGCGCGCGAGCGACGGGTGCAGTGCTGGTGCTTGAGCCGAGCGCCGATGGCGGCGCGTTGAAAATTGCACGCAAAGGTGTTGGCACTTTTACCGTGCAAATTGTGGGCCGTGCATCGCACGCGGGTCTTGAACCAGAAAAAGGCATTAATGCTCTTGTTGAACTTGCGACGCAAGTACAGCGCATCGTGGCGATGGCGCGACCCGAACTTGGCACGACAGTGACGCCAACTGTGGCCACTGCTGGTAACGCCGAAAATGTTGTGCCCGATGTGGCGATGATCAAAGTTGATGTGCGTGTCGTGTTGCCCGAAGAAAAAGATCGTATTGAGCGCGAGATGTCACAACTCAAAGCATTTATTGATGGCGCAGTGATAAAAGTTTCGGGCAGTGTTAATCGTCCGCCGATGCACGAGTCGGCGGGTCGCAAATTGTTTGGTGTTGCCGAAATTGTCGCTCGCGATTTAGGGATTAGAAACCTGCAAGGTGTTGCAGTCGGCGGTGGGTCAGACGGCAACTTCACTGCGGCGATCGGCGTGCCGACATTAGATGGTATGGGCGCGGTTGGTGGCGGTGCACACGGCGTGACCGAACATGTTTTGATTTCGACCATGGCCGAACGCGCCGCGCTTGTCGCTGGCGTCGCTCGCGCGCTCGTCAACCGCTAACTATTTTTTAACAATTCTTCGGTTTGGGTCACTAGTGGTGGTTTGGGGATTTTTAATTCTTCAATTTGCCATAAGGCAAAGTCCATGTAACCGTGCATACAAAGTGACGCAAACCATTTTTCGACGTCTCGTTCGATGATTGCTTTTCCATTAGCCGAGTTATCCGGCACAAAAATGACGTCGCCGTATAGCTGCGTGCTGTTACGCCAATTGGACGAAGTTCTAGAGAGCAGATGGCCATCCATCAAATGGAGCGGAAAGTAGCCCAAGTTTTCAAGTAATGAGCCAACCGCAAACAGGGTTTTTTGTTCTTTGTAAATCTCCGTTGTTGCACATTCTGCGCAAATCAAGAATGGTCTGTGGTCACCAAGTGCGGAGAGAATTTCGTATTCAGATCCCTGGGTATCAATCTTGAGAAGTTCAATTTTTGTTTCTTCGTAGTTGACTACTTCGTCTAGACGCTGGGTTGCGATGTCGACAATTTTTTCGACCGAGAATCTGCTCGTACCCTCTGACCCTATTGCCATTAAGCCGATCATGTTGCCGCTTGGATGGAGCAAACTGCTTCCACCTCTTTTCTTAGTCAAAAAAAGTGATTTGGTTGAGGCGCTGTCAGAGACGGCAGCGTTTATGACTTGAACTTTTTTGTTTTTGTATTTTTCTTGCATTTTCGTGAACTCTTCAATATCTGGTTCAAAGAAAATCGTCTTTAATATTTCTTTGAATGGTTCTAGAAATTCAAGTAATCCATCTCGCGCACCAATGTCGGCATAGTTAATTGGCTCAGTAATCAGTCGCTTACTGGCATCAGCCTTTAGAAATGAGGTGCGATCAATTTGTTTCGAGTCGAGTTGAGCGACCAAATCGCGAATTTGATGAAAGGTTTTGTAATAGCGGGCAACAATCAATAGAGGTAGACGAAGAGTCGAAACAACCGACCATTTATTTCTAAGCAGTCGCTTGAGCATCTTTATTCGAGTTCGGTGAGGGTGCCCGAGGCAAGAGTATTTGCGTCGAGGGTGCCGGCTTGGCGGTAGATCTCGAGTTTTTCGCGCGTGTCTTGAATGTCGAGATTGCGCATCGTCAACTGACCGATGCGATCAAGCGGGCCGAACGGCGCATCTTCGACACGCTCCATGCTCAGACGCTCTGGCGAATAACTCAAGTTCGCACCAGTCGTGTTGAGAATGCTGTAGTCATCACCGCGACGCAGTTGCACGGTGACTTCACCGGTCACGAGCGAACCGACCCAACGCGTCAGCGACTCGCGCAACATCAATGATTGCGGATCAAACCATCGGCCTTCGTAAAGCAAACGCCCTAGACGACGACCCATCGTGCGATAATTCTCGATCGTATTTTCGTTGTGAATCGCCGAAACTAGTCGTTCGTACGCGATGTGTAGCAAAGCCAAGCCAGGCGCCTCATAGATGCCACGGCTTTTGGCTTCGATAATTCGGTTTTCAATTTGATCGCTCATGCCCAGACCATGGCGACCACCAATTTCGTTGGCGGCGAGCACGAGATCTATCTGCGAGACGAACTCTTTGCCGTTGAGTGCAACCGGCCAGCCATCGACAAATTTGATCACGACATCTTCGGTCGCAATTTTTACCGAACTGTCGTAATGAGCAACACCCATGATCGGCGCGACGATGTGCATGCTCGTTGATAACTCTTCGAGCGACTTTGCTTCGTGTGTTGCACCCCAAATATTGGCATCAGTGCTGTAAGCCTTTTGTGCCGAATCGCGATACGGCAACTTTTTGGCCGTCAAGAACGCGCTCATCTCGGCTCGACCACCCATTTCGCGCACGAAGTCGACATCGAGCCACGGTTTATAAATTCTCAAGTTTGGATTGGCGAGCAAACCATAGCGGTAGAAGCGTTCTATGTCGTTGCCTTTGAAAGTGCTGCCATCACCCCAGATGTCGACGCCGTCATGCTTCATTTCGCGCACGAGCAAAGTGCCCGTTACGGCGCGACCGAGCGGTGTCGTATTGAAATAAGTTTTGCCAGCAGTCGTTATATGAAACGCACCGCACTGCAACGCCGTGAGACCTTCTTGCACGAGAAGTTCGCGACAGTCGACAAGTTTTGCCGCCACAGCACCGTAAGTTTTTGCCCGTTGCGGAATCGACTCAAGATCTGTTTCGTCTGGCTGCCCAATGTCGGCTGTGTATGCGTAGGGCATTGCACCACGCTCACGCATCCAGGCAACTGCGGCCGAAGTATCGAGACCACCAGAAAATGCGATGCCGACGCGCTCGCCGATAGGCAACGACGTTAAAACTTTTGTGCCAGAACTATTTGCACCGGCCACTTTGGCGTCTGAATTTTTTTTTGCCACGACTCAACGGTACAGACCCGAGCGAGTTGAAACCGAGAGGGTTTTAAAACCCTGACACAACCGAGCGTCGGCGCCCCGCGATTGCCGCAATCGTCGTCAGCGCCGTGCAACCAGCAAGAATCGCCTCGCCGAGTGCGATGCCTGGCGACCGTGAAACATCAACGACGCTCGTTGCAGCCAAAATCGCAGTCGCCAAAAGGCCTGCGAGTGCTGCGAACCTTGAAGCGCGCACCACGGTGACGATGACCGCGGCTGGGGCCAAGAACGGCACAATCAAAAGGATTGAAAGAGGTCCGCTCGTCTGGCTTGCGAGCCACCATGTTGGCTTGCCCACGGTGTGCGCAGAAATCGCCAACGCGATTAACGCACCACTTATTAAAAGATGAGTGATCACAACGGCAATAGTCCAAGCCTTTGTAAGCGAGCCAGCAATCAAAGACTGAGTTTGGTTAGGTGGGGGAAGTGACGACATCGCAAGACTGACAATAGCCTGATAGCAGTATGGTTCAGGCAAAATTTGAAAAATTAAGCGTATTTTTTCCGATGTGGAACGAAGAGCAGTATTTGCAACGTGCACTCAATGCGGCTCAAGAAATTTGTGTCGAGCTTCAAAAGTCGCAAACAATCGCCGAATACGAACTGGTGATCATTGATGATGCGTCAACTGATTCGACGCCACAACTTGCCGATGCTGCGGCGGCACGGGATAGTCGCGTAAAAGTTGTGCATCATCCTATTAATCGCAAACTGGGCGGATCAATTAAATCTGGGTTTAGCGCTGCGACCGGCGATGTAATTCTGTACACAGACGCTGACTTGCCATTTGATATGCGCGAAGTTCATAACGCGATTCGACTGATGAATCAGTACGAAGCCGACATCGTCAGTGCATATCGTTTTGATCGAACGGGTGAGGGCTACGTGCGAGTCGTCTACTCGATGTTTTACAACTTGATGGTTCGTATTTTGTTTGGCGTGAGGTTTCGTGACATTAACTTTGCATTCAAACTTTGTCGCAAATCTGTGTTTGATAAAGTAGAACTTGAAAGTGAAGGCTCGTTTATTGATGCCGAGCTGATCGTTAGCGCGAAAAAATTGAACCTGAGTGTCGTGCAATTTGGCGTCGACTACTTTCCGCGTACACGCGGCGTCTCAACTTTGAGTTCCCCTTCGGTGATTGTCAAAATTCTGCGCGAGGCATTCAAATTGCGCAAAAAGCTGAATGCAATCAGGCCTTCTGATGGCGCTGATTCGAAAAAATAGCGTCAAGTAGCAAGTGCCAAGTAGCCGTAGATGAATTTTCCTGGTGACTTTCCAGATGAGTTTGGGGGCATTGAGCCAGACACATTGCCACGAATCGCTTCGGTGCTTGACCGTTGGCGTTTTGCGCTGATCGCGCTTGCCATCTTGGTGACGGTAGTAGCGATTGGCGTGCTGTCTGGTTCGTCAGAAGATTTGGCGAGCGAAAATTCGAACCCGGATGTGGTTGTCGACACCAGTTCGGTGCCACTGATAACTGTGCCACTTGGGCGCACGCTTGAACTCGGAATGAAGGGTGACGATGTTTTGCGGGTGCAACAACGGCTAAAAGATTTACGTTTTGATCCAGGTCCAGTTGACGGTGAGTTTGGCCAAAATACGGTGCAGGCAATGTGGGCGTTTGAAAAACTTGTAATGAGCGTTCCGCGCGAGCGTGCAACTGGCGTAGTCACACCTTCGACTTGGGCAATCATGCAGTCGAATTTGATAATCAAGCCGAGGCGCTTTGCTGATTCGCCGAGCCACGTCGAGATTTATCTGCCCGAGCAGGTTTTGATCGTATTTAAAAAAGAAGAACCAGTTTTGGTCACCCACATTTCGAGCGGCACTGGTGTGCCATGGTGTGAAGAAGTAAAGATTGACCCAGGTGAAGAAGGCAACAAGACCGAAGAACAAATCAGCATTGGCATTTGTGGTGAAGCGGTGACGCCCGCAGGTATTTTTTATTTCTACAACCGTCGCACCGGAATGCGTGAGACAAAACTCGGCTCGCTTTACAACCCTGTGTATTTCAACTACAACATCGCCGTGCACGGCGCGATTCTCGTGCCATTGAAGCCAGCGTCACATGGTTGCGTGCGCATACCAATGTCTGTTGCGAGATACTTTCCGGCGCTTGTGGCCTATGGCGACCGTGTTTATGTATTCGACGGTATTAAAGAACCAGAAGAATACGGTTCGCCGATTCCGCCTTTTGATAAGCCAGACCCGAACTATACGACGATTGCCGCTTCAACTAGTTTGCCGACGACCGTGCCGACGACCGTGCCGACAACTGCTGTGACAGCGACAACAATGCCAACCGTAACTACTGTTGGTTCCGTGACTACTACAACGATTGCATCCACCACAACGAATACAGTCACGACAACCACGAGCACACCGTGATGCCTTACGACGAGTTCTCAATGTTCGGCGAGAACATTTCTGAATATGGGTTGAATGTCGCAAAACTGCCTAGTGTGTCGAGACATGCGATGCAACTCGCTGACGGCCGCACGCTAAGCGCACTCAAGTGGGGTGTGGGTGAGCCAGAAATCTTGTTCGTGCACG
The DNA here is from genome assembly GCA_002737635.1 of Acidimicrobium sp. Taxonomy (GTDB): domain Bacteria; phylum Actinomycetota; class Acidimicrobiia; order Acidimicrobiales; family Ilumatobacteraceae; genus BACL27. The sequence continues at coordinate 79,160 of NSIC01000001.1, read as the reverse complement.
GTAGTGCACAAAACGCTCACACTTGGGACACGGTAATTTTGGCGATGGGCATCTCGGCGATCGCGATTGACATGCCAGGTCACGGTCACTCTTCGTGGCGCAAAGACGGCAATTATGAACCGGGTATCTTGGCGCGTGATGTCGCAGCGGCGATTGAGACTTTGGCACCGAAAGCAAAACTGATCGTGGGCATGTCGCTTGGTGGATTAACCACCGTTGCGTTGGCTGGCATGCGGCCTGATCTGGCTTCGCAGATAGTCGTTGTAGACATCACCCCAGGTGTCAACTCTGAAAAATCTAAAGCGATAACTGATTTCGTCAACGGACCACAAACTTTTGCCAGTTTTGAAGAGTTGCTGAAGCGGACGATCGAGCACAACCCGACACGTAGCGAAAGCTCGTTACGTCGCGGAATATTACACAACGCCAAACAACTTGACGATGGCTCGTGGCAGTGGCGGTACGATCGGTCGACGCATCCGTCGAAAGAAGATTCGGCCAAGCGACTTGATCGAATTGCAGAACTGTGGACGGTGATTGAAAATCTGAAGCCTACAATGACTCTTATTCGTGGAGGTATTTCGCCGGTAGTTGACGACGCCGATGTTGCCGAACTGAAGCGACGCAAGCCTGATGCTGAAGTTTTAGTTGTAGATGGCGCCGGCCATTCGGTGCAGGGCGATCGACCAGTTGAATTGGCGACGGCTCTGACTCGGATTTTACGAAGTTAAAGGCGTATCGTTGTTACATGTCGAAATTAGGTCGTCCAATCCGTTGCGAAGGCGCTGACACCCGCAATCGGTTGTTGGTTGAAGCGCGAAGAAGCTTCGCGACCGAGGGTTTTGACGCCACAACAAATAAGTGTCTGGCCAAGTCGGCTGGCATCACGACTGCGGCGATTTACCACTACTTTCCGTCAAAGGTCGACATGTATGTGGCCGTTTTTATGGATGTACAAAAGCTGGTGTGCAAGACGATTGAAGATTCGGTCAGCGCCGATAGAGATGTCATCGAAAATATTTCGAGCATGGTTGATGCATTGGCGGCTTTGACACGGCGTGAACCGGCGGTGGTTTCTTTCGTGCTGAGCGTTTCTGCCGAAGCGCATCGTCATCCTGAATTGATGAAAGCCGTGCTGCCAATTGGTGGACAAATTGGCAGAATCTTGCTGACTTTGTCTGAGTGTGCCGTTGAGCGTGGCGAGGTCAACCCAGAAATTTCTGCACGGTCGCTTGAAGACATGCTGATGGTCGTGTTGGCGGGATTGGCGCGATTTAACATGGTCTATCGCGATGCCAAGCGCACAGCCGAATTGATCAAGTCGATGAAGCTGTTGCTCGCAGGAGCGGCGTTTAAAGTTTCGGCTTCTGTTTAGTTGGTAGTTTTCGACGACTTGAATGCGTCGACAAAGAAGATTGCCAGACCGACCCAGACGAATGCAAAACCGACTACTCGAAGCGGGTTGAGTTCTTCGTTGTAGACCAACCAACCGAGCAGAAAGTTGAATGTCGGCACTAGATATTGCATTGGCCCGAGCACGCTGAGTCGCACACGGCGTGATGCGACACCAAACATAAGCAACGGAATCGCCGTCATCAGACCGGTGAACAAGACCAAAAACCATTCGACACTTGTGGCGATGTTGGCTACCGAGTCGGGGCGATCAAAAGTGATTGCAACCAAAACACAGGCGGGCAAAATTAGAGCGACAACTTCACCTGACAAACTTTCAAGGCTGGTCAACGGCACCTGCTTTTTTAGGTATCCATAGATGCTCCAAGACCCGGCAATCAACAACGCTCGCCACGGAGGCTGACCGTATGAATATGTCAAGATCGCAATCGCAAAAGTCGCGAAGAGGATGGTAAGTCGATGCGCAATGCGAATTGGCTCACGTAACACGATGAAGCCAATCAGCATCGTAAAGATTGGTGAGATGAAATAGCCAAGCGCCGTTTCAAGAATGCGATCGTGGACAACTGCCCAGACATAGGTTGTCCAGTTGATTGAAAGCATGATGCTGGCAACACCAATTATTTTGCGAACGCGCTTGTCGCGGAACGCGCCGATTAAGTTGCGAAGTTGTTTGTTGTAAATCAAAATTGCCAGCAAAACAATCACCGATGTGACGATTCGCCAACCGATGAGTTCGAAGGCATTGAAATCTTTTAAAAACTTCCAATAAATCGTGAGAAATCCCCATGTGATGTAAGCGCCCAGTGCGTACGCGACGCCCGAGCGTTCAGATGGTTGAGACACGGCTATTCACCCTAGTCAGTAGCCTTTAATCAATGGCTGAAGACGTTTCTAAGTTGTGGCAGCAAGTTGTGGCCGACTCTGAACGCAATAGAAGTGCCTCTTTGAGAGATCTGTTCGATCGCGATGATCTACGAGCGCAGAACATGACTCAGGCTCTGAGTGATGGCGAGTCTGAGATAGTCGTCGACTTCTCTAAGCAGATAATCGACGAGCAGGCACTTAAAAATTTGTTGGCCCTCGCCAGGCAAGCGCGAGTAGTCGAAAAGTTCGCCGAAATGCGCAGTGGCGCAATAGTTAACTTTACCGAAAATCAACCTGCGCTGCACACTGCATTGCGTACGGCGCAAACAGCGAACATTGAACTGGACGGCCAAGACATCGTCAAGAAGGTGCATCAAGAACTCGAAAAGATTCGAATTTTTGCCGAAAAAGTATGTCGCGACAAAAAGTTCAAAAAAATTGTCAATATCGGCATCGGCGGTAGCGACCTTGGGCCGGCATTAATTTATGACGCTCTAAGTGCGAGCCATAAAACAGAAATTGAGTGCTTGTTTGTCAGCAATATTGATTCGACCGAAATTAATTCAATTTTGGCAAAATGCCGACCACAAGAGACGATGTTTGTCGTTTGTTCGAAATCGTTTAAGACTGCCGAAACTTTGGCGAACGCCCGAATTGCAAGACAATGGCTGGCCAAGGGTCTGGGCGTCTCTGTTGAAAGCGAAGTAGTTGCCGAGCATTTCGTTGTGGTTTCGGCAAACAATGCGCAGGCTCGAGTCGCTGGCGTGAACGCGGCGAATGCGTTTCAGATTTGGCCGTGGGTTGGAGGCAGATATTCGATTGCATCAGCGACGAGCTTGGCACCGATCATCGCGTTTGGATTTGATGCATTTTCGGATTTTTTGGCCGGCATGCGAAGTGTTGACGACCAGATGCAAAATGTCGATCTCGAAAACAACACCACGCTGATTTTGGGTTTGATCGATGTATTCAACTTTGGCACGGGTCGATTTTCGAGTCAGGCGATTTTGCCATATGCATCGGCATTGCGCCTATTGCCAAATTATTTGCAGCAGCTGATAATGGAAAGCAACGGCAAATCGGTGCGTCAAGACGGCAAGCCGACAGATGTCGCAACTTCGCCGGTTGTTTGGGGTGGCGTCGGCACGAACTCGCAGCATGCATTCATGCAGATGTTGCATCAAGGTACGCAGATCGTGCCCGCTGAATTCATTGGCTTTGCACAATTGGCAAATGTCGATGCTGAATCACACGACGCGCTAATGGCGAACATGTTTGCCCAAGCCAAGGCGTTGGCGTTTGGCGATGCTCAACACGCCACAAAAGATTCTGTGATCGGGCCGCACCGCGAGATGACGGGCAATCGGCCGTCGACGACGTTGCTGGCAAAATCGTTGACCCCGAGAACGCTCGGTGCTTTGATCGCGATGTATGAGCACCGAGTATTCGTGCACGGTGTGATCGCCCAGATAAATAGTTTCGATCAATGGGGTGTTGAATTGGGCAAAACTTTGTCAGTTGAAATCAATAATCAGATAACTCAAGGTGAGACGGCAGTTAATGACTCTTCGACCAAAAGCCTGATTGCCAAGTATCGCCAGTTGCGACGAAAAAACTAGTATCAACGAGTAACAAAAACTAATAACAGCTAGTCACGGCTAGTTCGATTAAGGGTCAGTTGCTTGGTGGGTCAAGTCTCTGCGCCTACGCTGTTGATATGCCTACTGGTTTTAAAGCTGTCAAAATTTCGCAAGCAGAACGGATGATGAATCTGTTGGCATTGCTCGTCGACCGCGCCAAGCCCTTGACTTTGCGACAAGTGCGCCAAGAGTTGGGCAAACAATATCCAGATAGTGATGAAGCGGCCCGTGCCGCGTTTGAACGCGATAAAGCGGCGTTGCGCGAAATGGGTATTCCGATTGAGACAAAAACTCTCGGCGGAGACGCGGCCGGCGAAGTGACCTATTGGGTCAACCGCTCAAATTATGAACTTAGCGATTTGAGATTGACCGATGAAGAGCGTGCGGCATTGCAATTGGCGGTTGCAACCGTTCACCTGGGTGCGCAACACGGCGAAGAAGCGTTGTGGAAACTTGGTGGTGAAAGAATTTTGGGCAAAGCATCGATGAGCGTGAACATTGGTTTGGTCGACCAAAACATGGGCACGATTACCGATGCGGTGATGAAACGCAAGACGCTGAACTTTGATTACAAAGGCGAGAAGCGACAGGTCGACCCTTATGGCATGCTCTCGCGAAATGGCTTTTGGTACATCATCGGCTTTGATCACCTGCGCCGAGACAAGAGAGTTTTTCGCGTCGATCGAATTGAGGGCTCGGTCGTTGCAGGCGAGGCGCGCGCGTTTAAAACTCCGGTCGATTTCGATGTAGCGGCGGCTGTGCCAACCGAAAAACAAATGTTGGCTGCGGGTGACGGTGAGGTGACGATGGCAGTCGTGCTTGTTGACGCTTCGTTGGCCCCAGGGGTGCGGCGCGAGTTCGGTGAAAGTTCGGTGATTCGTGATCGCGATGACGGAAGCGTCGAGTTTTCGATACCGTGTGCCAATCTCGACGGATTCAGGCTGTGGTTGTTTGCGATGGTTGAAAGTGCCGAAGTTCTAGAGCCGCAATCGGTGCGTGACCAAGTTGTGCAGTGGCTAGAAAATCTCGCGGCAGGCAAGTGATGGCTGCAAAAAAACGCATGGCGAAGAAAACTGTCGCGAAGAAAACTGTCGCGAAGAAGAGCGTCACAAAAAAGAGCGTCACAAAGAAACAGACGACCAAGCCGGCGAAAAAGTCGGCGGCAAATTCAACACGGTCGGCGCAGTCGACTCGACCTGCCCGACGTGGTCCGCGAAGTGCGGCGCAACGAGTCAGCGGTTTGTTGGTGATGTTGCCGTGGATTATGCAACGACAACGAGTCAAGATTTCGACGATGGCTCGGCAGTTCAACTTGAGCGAGGCCGAACTGGTCGAAGACTTGCAGATGGCCGCGGTTTGTGGCGTGCCGCCGTATACGCCGGACGCTTTGATTGACGTATATATGGACGACGGAATGGTTATCGCCGAAGTGCCTCTCGTGTTCTCGAGGCCACTCAAATTGAGCACGGCAGAATTGTTTGCCGTATCGGTGATGGCCCAGACGGCGATGCAGTTGCCAGGCGCAAATAAGAAGGGCCCGTTGGCTTCGGCGTTGGCAAAACTCTCACCACTAATGCCCGCAGGTGCAGAAACGATAAAAGTTCAGTTGCCCAAGACTCGGTATGTCAAAGAGTTGTTGGTGGCTGTCGAAACTGGCGAACGTCAAGAGATCGAATATTTTTCGCCGGCATCGCTGAAGCGCACGACACGAACTGTCACGCCGCGAAAGGTTTTTGAAGACTCGGGTCGTTGGTATGTAGCTGCCGACGATCATTTATCGGGCGAAGATCGGGTGTTTCGAGTTGATCGCATCGAAAAAATTGCAGGTGTGCAGATTTTTGATCAATTGCGCGAAGTTCGCGACGATGAACTTCCGTGGTTTTCTGAGAGTCTGCAACAAGTCACATTGCGTGTGCGAAAGCAGGCCCGGTGGATTGTTGAGTCGTATCCATATGTGTCGCGAGTTGACAACAAAGATGGCAGCGTCGACCTGACTATGTCGATCACTTCGAAGCATTGGCTGGGGAGACTGTTATTGCGCGCCGGCAACGGTGTAAAGGTCGTGAAGCCAGCCGAGCACAAACCGCTGGCAAGCCAAACCGCGCAGAGCGTTTTGGCGCGATATCAAACAACCGCCAGCTGACTAGCTGACTAGCTGACTAGTTGATTAGCTAGCCAGTTTCTAGGCGCCGAAATGCGCTGCGAGTTGCTCGACTGTCGTGATGTTGTGCGCACGCAACAAGTGCGGCAGCACCATGGCGGTGCCGAGTGCGTCGGCGAGTGCGTCGTGGGGGCGGGTGACGACAACCCCGTAGCGAGTCGTTACATCTTTGAGTCTGTGCGAGTTGGCCCGCTTTGGGTCGAGCGCTCGAGACATTTTTAAGGTGTCGAGTGGACCGTTATAATTAATTTCGGTTTTTAAGCGCGTTGCTTCGCCGTTGAGAAAGCCGATGTCAAACTTGGCATTGTGGGCGACGAAAATCGTGTCGTGCAAATAATTTTTTAGCGTGGCGACCATTTCTTGTGGGCTGATGCCACGGCGCAGATCTGAGCGCTTGATGCCGTGCACCTTGTAGGCGCCGAGTCGACCAGGTTTCCAAAAGAAGCGTTTGACGAAGGTCTCGTATTGTTCTTCAATCGTGCCGTCACTGCGTGAAATGACCACACCAAGTTGCAAGACGAAGTCGTTGGTGCCCGATAGGCCCGTGGTTTCGGTGTCAACGACGGCGAAGCGAATGTCGTTCAGAGATTTATTATCAATAACCGATTGCATCAAAAGAAACTTACCTGACCGATGTTGCGAGGATTTTTTGTTGGTTTACTTGCTGGTGAGTGCTTTAGCGAAAATCTCGCGGTCAAAGTAATCGCGCCACAGCGCAATTTTTGACTCGCTGACGACAAACAGCCCAGCCACATCGAGTTCGACCCAGCGACCATCGATTTGAAATCTGTCGGTGCGTTCGTTCATGACGACGCCGTGCTCGAGGTTGCCGCTGGCAACTTGATGATGGATGATCCATTCGTAGGCCGAGCACTCGGCGAGAAAACCGCCGAGAGTCTGCTCAATAGCGGCTCGACCAAAAACTTTGGTAATTGGCACATTGTCGTATTCGCAGTCTTGCGACATCATGTCGAGAGCAGCAGTTAAATGATGGCCTTGAATCGACTCAAAAAATGAAGTGACGAGTGCATCGGGGTCTTTGGGTGTTGAAGGCATATCTTCAATCATTACACGCCGTAATGCTTGAACTGAGCGTTAGAGCTATTTAGTAGTGGTCCTCATTCTTTTCTTGCGGCGGACGAATAATTTTTGCGCGAATGCCAATTGGGGCGATCACTTTATATCCCGCTAGATGACGCTGTTCTTCGTTTTCGCCACCCCAAAAGCCGTATTCGTGATTTTTGCGAGCGAAGTCGCGACAAGGAGTTCTTGCGGGGCAGCAATTACAAAGCGTGATGGCTTTTGCTTCGCGTCGAATTCTTGCTTGTGGTCGCTCAGAGTTTGGTGCAAAAAAAAGTCTGCGTTTGCCGGTGCATTTTGATTGCTCGCGCCATTTGGCGAGTTGTGCCAGCGCACGCAGTGATTCAAGAGTTAAGTAGCCGGGAGAACTCTCAAAGGTATATGTCACGAACCGTACATTATTAATTCGAAAAAGTTAAGCAGAAACTTTGCTTGAGAAAATATTTAATTACAAACTTGTAACTATGTTCAACTATGTTCAACTATGTCGAACTCTTGAACTAAAGAAGTTCGGCCGCCAGGCTGGCGACTTCACTGCGCTCACAAGCCTCGAGCGTGATGTGGCCAAAGCAACTTTGACCTGCGAATGCCTGCACTAAAACGGCGAGCGCGTTGTTGCTTTCACCCATATATGGCGCGTCGATTTGGCTTGTATCACCCGTGAACACGACTTTTGTGCCGTCGCCGATTCTGGTCAAGATCGTTTTCAAGGTCGTTGGTTCGAGGTTTTGTGCCTCGTCGACCACGACGATCTGGGCTTGCAGGCTGCGCCCACGCAAGAAAGTGACCGACTCAAGCGTTAACTGACCTCGAGCGATTAGATCGTCGATCAAGCCGCGGGCATCGCGACTTGAACGATCGTCGGTCAGCGCGACGACTGCGTCGTGAATTGCCGACATCCATGGATCGAGTTTTTCTTCGAGGCCACCAGGCAGAAAACCGACATCGGCGCGACCAACTGGTACGAGTGGTCGATAGACAGCCAAGCGTTCGTAACGATGTTGCTCGACGACTTGTTCGAGACCCGCGGCGATTGCCAGAACCGTTTTTCCGGTACCGGCGCGACCGTCGAGGGCCACGACAGTGATTTGCGGATCGAGCAAAAGTTCGAGGGCGAAACGCTGTTCTTTATTGCGGGCGCGCAAACCCCAGGCTTCGGGGGCGTTTTGTTGCATCAAGCGCAACTCATTGTCGCGGCATCGGGTGAGAGCCGACTGTGAGCCACAACGCAAAACAGCAAAATTGTTTTCGTATAGACCTTCGGCGCCTTCAATTTCTGACTTCTCGATGCCCTCTGATTTGTAGAGGCTGTCAATTACTTCGACTGAGGCATCAAATGTCGACCAGCCCATCGGTTTTTCGGAGCGACCGCCATTGACAGGACGATGTTCAAGCGCTGTCAGACCCATGTGGGCGGCTTTGATGCGTAACGCCGCGTCGTTTGAAACAATGCAGGTCGGCGAAACCGATGCTTGACCCAAGGCGGCGCCGATTATGCGGTTGTCTGGCACCTGTGGGTCGAGCCCGTGCTCTATCAGTAAATGTTTTTGAATGCCGTTGACTTCAATTTGAATGGTTGACCCTGGTTTGGTGCCACTAATTGGTGTGGGTTCTTTAAGTGAGCCACCGGCTTTGCGGCGCAAATCTTCGATCGCGCGAAGTGCGCTGCGTGCTGAGCGACCGACATCATCCATTCGAGTTTTTAACCCGTCCAGTTCTTCGATCACGGTCAACGGGATAACGATCGCACAATTTGGAAAACTATTCAGACAGTTAGGGTCGGCGACTAAAACAGAAGTGTCGAGCACGACTCGCGAGCCGACTGGCGTCGTGAACAAGTCGGCGAACTGCTCGTTGGTTTTTTCAGAAATTGATTTTGAAGTTGACAACGAAAGTAATTGTTGCTTCTTCGTGTTGGGTGTTGGTGGATGGGGAGCGCCAAAAGTGCTCTTGATAGGGCGAATTTACGGGATTTTTAAAAATTTATTTAAAATTTCTTTTTCGACCTGAAAAATATCTTGTCCAGCGAATTTTGTGGTCGTATTGACGGTTGCGTTTTGGGCTGAGTTGAAATCTTGTCGAAATGTTTATCCACAAGGTTTTTTCGAATTAGTTACAAGTGATGCGAAACTGCCGATGCTGTAAAAGCCATATAAAATATAGCTTTGCCGATGTTGCTTGGCTGACTTGCCGAATTTGCTGCCGTGTTCGACGACGCGTTGGATCGGCAAAAATTTTTGTCTTGTGAGATAATTTTTCGCGATTTTTTGCGCCTGATTTGATTTTCGGATCGGGTGTCGCAAAAAGTTCGAAATAGTGCTCAATGCTTGCAATTTGTTTTCAAACCTACTCAAATAGATGTTCAGCGGTAATCCGTAACCGAAGAAAGCAAGGTAATAGAAATGACTAAAGCAGAATTGATTGATGCAGTGTCACAGAAAGCAGGCGTGTCGAAGGCAGATGCCGAACGCACGATTGCAGAATTCTTTGACCTCGTCGTCTCATCCGCTATGCAAGGCGACAAGGTTGCTTGGCCGGGTTTCGGCTCGTTCAGCACCTCGAAGCGAAAGGCTCGCATCGGCAGGAATCCTCAAACTGGGGCTCCCGTGCAGGTGAAAGCATCAACAGCGATGAAGTTCAGCTCGAGTTCAACACTCAAAGCTGCTCTGAATCCAAACCGCTAGACAAGTAATAACAAACAACAAGGAGAAATAAAATGGCAGCAAAAAAGCGCAAGAAGGCCAAGAAGGCCGCTAAGAAGGCACCTGCAAAGAAGCGTCGTAAGGCTAAGAAAAAGAAATAAGGCCTTAAGCCACTTCAAGCAAGTTGGTTCGGAATACCGTAAGAAGAGGGGCTTCGGCCCCTCTTCTTTCTTTTGTAGCGTTAGTCGTGCGTTAGTCGTGCGTTAGTTTTCGAGTTGTCGGGCAACCGCCAAGTCATCTGCGGTGTCGATGTCGACCGCGAGACTTGAGTCGTGAAAAACTCGCACTGATAATCCATAAGTTTTGGCTATTTTTTGATGGGCGGTGAAACTGTTCTTGCCGTAGCAGAATTCGAAGTCGAAATTTGTCGGCAAAACCATCACATTGGTGCCGTCTTGATGGCGATCGGGTACGAGCGTTATCGACGAGAGCAAAGTTTCGGGGCTTTGGTCGCTTAGTAGATGATCGAATTCGGTGGCGAGTGGCAGATCGCTGTGAGTGACAATTGCTAGTTGCTTGTTTTGCCTGGCGACGAAATTGACGCCTTCGCGCACTGCGGCGTTGAGACCGACCTCAGGTTGCCAAACGATTGTTGCTTTGTGGTCGCGGGCCCATTGCGCGACATCTGGATCGTCGCACACGACAAACACGTCAAAGTTGGATGCGGCGTTGATGACGCGATCGGCGCAATATTTTGTCAAGACGATTCGCTCGGCTGGTGTCAGCAAATCAGATAGTCGCTCTTTGGCATGGTGAAATGCTTTGACTGGGATGACTACGGCGACTGTCGATAGATCGAGCGAGGTATTTGGTGCGGACCGCTGCGAAGGCACCTGCGAAGCCTACGGTTCTGGCCGCAGTGCAGGCGTTGCGGGACAAAGCGCTGACGCTGGCGGATAAGGCTGAAATGCTTTGCCCGCATACTCTTGTAGGCGTGGAAAGCCATATTGCGGTCGTTGGTGCTGGTTCGTGGGGCACGACGGTTGCAAATGCGGTGGCGAAAAATCAAACGACGGTGTTATGGGCGCGGCGTGGCGAGTTGGCCGAACAAATTTCGATGCGCCACGAAAATGTCGACTATTTGCGCGGCGTGCAATTGGTTGAAAGTTTGCGGTGCTCGTCGGTGTTAGAAGATGTCGTGACGAACGCTTCGATCGTGATGATGGCGGTGCCTTCGAATGGTTTTCGCGATGTCGCTACTGAAGTTGCCAAGTTTGTCGCCAGTGATGTGCCGATCGTGAGTTTGGCAAAAGGATTAGAGCGCGAGACTTTGAAGCGGATGAGCGAGGTGGCCAAAGATTTGATGCCGCGTAACCCGGTTGCGGTGTTGACTGGGCCGAACTTGGCGCACGAGATTTTGGCGGGGCAGCCGGCGGCGACTGTTGTCGCGTGTGGTGACGAGCGGGTGGGCAAGATGATCCAAAAAATTATTTCGTTGCCGACATTGCGCGTGTATACAAACCCAGATGTTGTCGGTTGTGAAATTGCGGGTGTTGTGAAAAATGTGATTGCGATTGCTGCGGGCATCGTTGAAGGCATGGGCTTCGGTGACAACTCGAAAGCGACGCTGATTACTCGGGGTCTGGCCGAAATGTCGAGGCTTGGCGTTGCATTGGGGGCGAACCCGAACACCTTTACGGGGCTGGCTGGTTTGGGTGATGTTGTCGCAACTTGTGCGTCGGCCAAAAGTCGCAACACGGCGGTGGGTGTGCGCCTTGGGCGCGGCGAAACGATTGAGTCGATCACTGAATCGATGTTGATGGTCGCTGAAGGCGTGCGGTCTTCGTTGTCGGTGTTGCAACTTGCGCAACGATGCAAAATTGAGATGCCAATCACAGAACAGGTTGCCGCCGTATGCGAAGGCAAAACCAATGCCAAAGATGCACTCGTGCAGTTGATGGCGCGAACTATGAAGTCTGAGTTCGACTAATGCGTGCGGTTGGTGTGCGCGGTGGCGCATGGGCTGGCGCTGTAAACGCATGGGGCGATGTGTTCGTGGATGGCCAAGAGCGGTTGCGGTGGTTTGTCGCCGCAGACGATCGGTGGTATCGACCGTCGCGTGAGACGACGGTGAGGCAACGCGAGATTTCTGGGGTGCCCGTGATTGAAACGCGAATCAAAGTGCCAGGTGGTGACGCCGTGCAACGGGTTTATGGTGTCGCTAATTTTGGCGGTGCGATTGTTGTCGAAATATATAACGACTCATCGTTGCCGTTTGCTGTCGCGTTCGATCGTGGAGATATCGCTACGATGCGCGAGCCGAGCCCGACTGGTGTGCAGGGCATTGATTTGCCAGCTGGAAGCGTGGTGTTTCCGGTCGGGCATCATGCGACGATGCGTGCGGCGATTTTGATTAATGAGTCAGGGCGCAAAATTTCGGCGCAAGAACTTGAGTCGTTGCCGAGTTTCGAGCAAGTCGAACGGGGTTGGCTTGCGGCGTTGCGGGTTTCGAGCCGCATTGATCTGCCTGAGGCTTCGTGGGCGACTATGTTGACAACGCAGCGATGCAAGTTGCTGCTTGGTACGGCAAATTCGAGATTGCCGGCTGGCGAAACCGAAGATGCTGTTGATTTAATTTTAGATCGCGCTGAGCGAGTGAAACTCGGTGACAAGCCGGGCGAGTGGATTGACGAAGTGGCGACGGCGACAGAATCAATTATTCGTCGGTGCGCAAAAAATGAAACCGTGCAATGGTTCGAACAGCGTGCAATTTTGTCGGCGAGCATGGTGTTGTATCGCGCCGGCGAGACTCGCGGGCAACAAGATGTTGCTCAGGCGTGGTCGCGCTTGCTGGGTGCTGTTGGGGGTCAACTGAATGTGGGCGCGGATATTACTCGTGACGGCCTGGCAGATTTCTCGGGCGTGCGTCAAATTGCATGGATTGAATCGCAACTCGTGGCGCAGCGCCATGATTATGTGATCGAGATTTGTCCGCGGGGCATCGACGCTGCATGGCTTGGCGCGAACTTCGAGTGTCACAAGCTTGTTGCATCCCCAGAGCATCTGATTTCGTTTGCAGTGCGTTGGCATGGTGAGAAGCCTGCGTTGTTATGGGAAATTGACGGACCAATCGGCGCGCGCGTTGCGGCGAGCGCGGTTGATGTTGCATTCTCTGGCACTGAGATGCGTGGCGAAACTTTGTTGACGGGTTTTGCTGCGCCACAAACTGCAGCGATGAAATAGGCTGAGCGCATGGCTAGCGAATCGGTAAACAGTGCGTCGCCGAGTTTGTCGCCATTGAAGTTGACCGAGTGGACTTCGTGCGGTGGATGTGCAGCCAAGTGGGGCGCGAATTTGTTGAAAGATCTTGTCGACGAATTGGCAAAGGGAGCAAAATCAAATATTGATCCGGCATTGTTGGTTGGTCTCGCGCCGTTCGACGACGCTGCGGTGTATCAAGTTTCGGATGATGTTGCGCTAGTTAGTACGACAGATTTTTTTCCACCGCTGGTCGACGACCCTGATGACTTCGGTGCGATCTCTGCGGCCAACGCATGCAGTGATGTTTTTGCGATGGGTGGACGGATAGTGATGGCTGTGAACATCGCGGCGTTTCCAGAGAATTTTCCGTCGTCGGCGATATCGCAAATTTTTGCAGCGGCTGCACATGTTGTTGCTCAGGCCGGCGGATCTGTGGCGGGTGGTCACACGATACGAAACCCCGAACCAATCTTCGGGTTGGCGGTGCAGGGCGTTGTGCATCCACAAAAAATATTTCGCAAAGGTGGTGCCGTTGCCGGCGATGTTGCGCTGTTGTCGAAACCGCTCGGCACCGGTTTGACGCTGGCTAATGGTTCGGCGAGCGACAAGGCTGAAGCGATCGCGGGCATGCGCAAGCTAAACCGTGTTGCGTCTGAACAGTTGCAACAACTCGGTGTTGCCGTGCACGGTGTAACCGATGTGACGGGTTATGGCCTTGCTGGGCACGGTTGGGAGATGGCGCAACGCTCAGGTGTGCAACTGGTGTTGCGCGCGGCGTGGTTGCGTGCATATGCGGGTGCGCGCGAGGCGGCGGCGGCTGGTGTGCGCACGGGTGGCGACCCGCGCAATCGTGCGTATGTTGCCGAGCATTTCAGTTTTGATGCCACAACTACTGATGATTCGTCTGTTGCGTTGTGTATGGATCCGCAAACGAGTGGTGGGTTGTTGGCTGCGGTGACGCCTGAGGCGGCCGAAAAACTATTGCGTGACGAAATGTGGTTTAAGGTTGGTGAGTTCAGTTCATCGCCGGCCAGCGTGCATTTGTGCTGACTCGTGCTTGATGCGAAAAATTAAGCCGTGGCCAAACGCGACGCGAGAGCAGTCGCTATTTGGTCGTGGTGCGAAAACAATCATCGGCATTGACGAAGTGGGCAAAGGTAGTTGGGCCGGACCACTTGTAATCGGCATCGCGATGTTGAGTCGTGAAATGGTTTTTTCTGACGAGCCGGCAGTGTTGCTAGGCGGTGTGCGTGATTCGAAACAACTTTCTGAGATGCAGCGCGAAGAAATGTTCGAGCAAGTTGCAACGAAATGTCTGCGATGGTCGATCGGCGCGGCGAGCGCGCTCGAGTGCGACCAACTTGGCATGGTTGCAGCACAACGCCTGGCTACGGCACGTGGCTTTGCAGCACTCGCCGGCGCGAGTGTTGATGTTGCGAGTGTCGACGCAGCAATTGTTGACGGCCGCTGGGATTTTGTCTCGCCGCACGCCCGCGAAGTGATGCTCGAAGTCAAAGCCGATGCCGATTGTGTATCGGTGGCTGCAGCCTCAGTCTTGGCGAAAGTTTCGCGCGATCGCATGATGCGCTCGCTCGCAGGTGATTATCCGCAATGGCATTTTGACACGAACAAGGGTTACCCGTGCCCGAAGCATCGCGCCGCGTTACAGGGTTACGGTCCATCGGCGATTCATCGCACTTCGTGGGCGTTCATGCCCAACTATGTGCCGTGGCTAAAAAGTAATCTGAAAACTAATCTGAAAACTAATTAGCTGTCTTTTTGGGTGCCGACTTTGAGGTCGCGAAACGCCGACTTCGAGTCGATGCCGACATCTTTTGGCAAACCGAGCACGCGCTCGCCAACGATATTGCGCATCACTTCGTCTGAGCCGCCAGCGATTCGCATGCCGGGCGCACCGAGCAGCAGCTGACTCCAGGCGTAGGTGCCCCATTCGCCTGTGTCGGCTTGCAATTTGCTGCCAAGCACGAGGGCAAGAAAATCGTTCATGCGTTTTTGATTGTCGACCAACGCCATCTTGGCAATAGACATCTCGGGGCCAGGTGTTTGACCCGCACGAATTTTGTCCATCGCGCGTTGGTTGTTGTAGCCGGCGACTTTGGTGCGAATAAATAGATCTGCCATTTTTTCGCGCACAATCGGATCGTCAGTTAAACCAAAATGTTGCACCATGGCTTGCATGCGTGTGAACATCGAAGTTTCGCCGCCGCTTGCCGTGCCAATCGCAGCGCGCTCGTTCATCAACGTCGTTAACGCCACGCCCCAGCCGTTGTTAACTTCGCCGAGCCGATAACTATCGGGCACGCGCACTTCGTTGAAAAATACTTCGTTGAAACTTGCGCCACCTGTCATCTGTCGTAGCGGACGAATCTCAACACCATCAGCGTGCATATCGACGATGAAACCAGTCAGGCCTTTGTGTTTTGGCAAACTTGGGTCGGTTCGACAGATGACTTCGCCGATGTCGCTGTATTGTGCGCCCGATGTCCAAACTTTTTGACCCGTGATAACCCATTCGTCACCATCGCGTTCGGCTTTTGCTTGCAGTGATGCAAGATCGCTACCAGCGCCCGGCTCTGAAAATAACTGACACGCCACGATGTCGGCACGCCACATCGCCCGCAAAAACTTTTCGCGAGCTTCGTCGCTGGCATGCGCCAAAATTGTCGGCGCAACCATGCCGAGACCGATTTGAAAAATTGATTGATTGGTAACTTTGTATTGCCCCTCGGCTTTGCTGTATGCCTTTTCGAATTCATTGGATAAGCCACGGCCGCCAAATTGCTCGGGCCCCGAGATCCACCCAAAGCCCGCATCAAACTTTTGCTGACGCCATTGCTTAGCGCGACTCACCATTTCGTCTTCAGACTGTTTCGACCGCTCTTCAAACATCGACACATTGTCAGAGCCTTCGCCCCAAATAAATGCCTTCTTCGACTCGCGCGGTTCGGCGTTGGCCACCAAAAACTTGTGGGCATCAGCCGTGAATTGCTCAATAGTTAGGTTTGTAGTTTGTTCGCTGGCCATAAACACCTACCGTATCCGTCAATGTGGTGTTTGGTGAAAGCGAAAGTTTTGACTAGCCTGCCTCGGGTGGGTCAGCCCGTAGATGTCAAGCAAACAACCGCAGGGGTTGCTGGTCGCATTCGTTTCGAATTGAATCGCACCCTCACTGGTCAGGGTCACGAAAAGTTCACCAGCGCCAGCCAAGCGATTGGCCCGCGCCCGGCAGCCGAGTTGGCCCGACGACTATTTAATAGTGGTGCAGTTCTTGGTGTGCATGTTTTTGCCAACATCGTGACTGTTGACCTTGTGCCTGGTTCGCGCGACAGCGATTTGGCCCAAATCGTGACTGATCTGCATCAATATTGGAAACCGGGCATGAAGCCGCCGAGTGTCGAAGAGTTGATGGCTCAAGTTGTCGCCCCGGCTGCGACAACAGCGCCAAGCGCCGATGGTTCAGTGCCCGAATTAAGCGCCGCTGAAAAACTCGTCCCAGCCCATTTGCTAGAGCGCAGCAGAGCCGCGCGCAGCAAGGCTCAAAAGTCATAGCCGCGCGCAGCAAGGCTCAATCTAAATAATCAGCGATTTGGTTACTACGAACATATGTTCGCTACAGTGCAAGCATGAAGTTATTGGTGCCAAAAACCCTCGTTGCTAAACATTCATTTTTTGAAAAACAAGTTCTCGAAAATTTCGTCGTCTCTGATCAAGTTCGTCGGTTATTGCCCGACGCAGGTTTGGTTCGTGGACGCATCGTGCGTTGCTGTGGTGACGCCGCCGCATCGCTGGCGCTTTCACTTTGCGCCCGTGCATCACAGCAAGGCTCATGGCTAGGGGTTGTTGGCGTCAGTCATCTCGGCATTTCGTGCGCCGTCGAACATGGTGTGGCACTTGAGCGCATGGTTTTTGTACACCCACCAGAGTCGTCTCGCGATTGGTCGACAACCGTGGCCGCCGTAATTGACGGCTTCGATTTATTGATAGTCGCAGTGCCCGAATCGCTCTCGGTTTCTGACGCAAGGCGAGTGCAGGCACGATTGCAGTCACGGCGCTCGGTGATGATCATCGTCGACACTACGACGCTTTCTCAGCCAAATTTTTTAAACACCACGCACCCGTTTCACGCTGATGTTGTCTTAGACACCACAACAAAAAGTTGGAGCGGCATCAACAACGGCGCCGGCTACTTGCAGCAACGCCAAGTTGCGATCAAAGTCAGCGGTCGTCGAGTTGCGCGCGCGCAAGAACATTTAGTCACTTGTAACTACTAAATTGCTTGCACCAAAACGCTTAGCGGTGTTGCGTTGCCTCGACTGGTCGGCAGTTGTGGCGGCGAAAACTTCGAACAGCCCGTGTGTCGTCGTGCATGGGCAGCGAGTTGTCTCGCGCTCTGTGGCGGCGATGAGTTATGGCGTTCAAGTCGGCATGCGTCGCCGCCATGCCCAAGGGCTTTGTCCAGATCTTGAAATCGCTACCCATCAACCAGATCGTGACCGTCGGGCGTTTAACACCGTCGTGCGAACGGTCAATGAGTTGGTTCCGCTAATTGAAGTCAGCGAACCAGGTGTGATTGTCTTTGCGACCCGTGGCCCGTCTCGATATTTTGGTGGTGACGAGCCGATGGCTGACAAAATTGTTCAGGCTTTGCACAGTTCAATAGTTGCTGATTCGCAATTTGGCATTGGCATTGCCGACAGTCGTCTGGCGGCCCACATCGCCGCGCATATTTCGGCGCAAAGCACAGCTAAAAATACAGCTAAAGCTAAAACGCCGTTCATCGTCAAACCAGATCAAACAAAAGTTTGGCTTGCGCAACAATCTGTCAGGGTTTTAAGCGAGTTCGCCAATATCAGCAGTGAAACGGTCTCGTTACTCGAGCGACTTGGGCTAAACACCCTGCAAGATGTCTGCAAACTTGGCGAGTCGGTGTTGGCTGGTCGATTCGGCGAACTGGGTGTCGAGTTGCATCGGCTTGCTCGCGGCGACGAACAGCACCCGTTGGCGGCAGTTGCGCCACCACCAGAGCACCTGTGTTCGCGAACATTCGAAGAACCAATCACAGATCAACAAACTCTGCTCAACAACGTGCAGATAATGGCCGAAGAGTTCAGTGATTATTTCGTCAAACACGGGGCAATTTGTGTTCGTCTAATTCTTAAATTTGAATCAGAAACAGGCGCACATTCAGAACGCTTGTGGTATCGACCCCAAGGTTTAACCGCTCGGGCGATAGCCGAGAGCGCCAAGTGGCAAATCGAAAGTTGGTCGCACAAAAGCGCTCTAGTTCGCGTGCAGTTGATTGCCGACGAAGTGCGCACAGACACAGCGCGCCAACTCAAATTGTGGGGTGGCGTCACTCAGATCGACGAGACAGCTACTAGAGCCATTGGTCGGTTGACCGAGTTGTTGGGCTCAACTGCTGTTCAACTAGTCAAATGGCAAGGTGGTCGAGATCTGCAAGACAACTTTCAACTTGTTTCTGCTTCTCATTTTCAATCTAGACATAACGAGTTAAATGCTTCAGTCGTGAAGCCAAAGTGGCGAGGTTCGTTGCCGACTCCGTCACCGAGTGTTGTCTATTCTGAACCGCTGCTAGTGCAAGTCGTCGACAAAGATAAAAACTTGCTGCGTGTCAGTGCGCGCCATGAGTTAAGCGCCGAGCCAGCACAAATAATAATTAGTCGACAAAACTACAAAATCATTTCTTGGGCTGGCCCGTGGCCGATAGAAGAAAAATGGTGGGACACTGCTCGCAGTCGACGCCTAGTTCGACTGCAAGTCGTGATCGAAAAATTTCTGTCAGACGATTCGCGACAAGTGCAGGCACTATTGGTTGCGCTCGAACACGGCGAATGGAGCATCGCGGCAATTTATGGCTAGTTCGCAATCTCAATAATTCATCAGTCAGGCGAGCAAGTATCGTTCAGCTAGTGATTTCTGATTCTGGTCTTGAATTCGTCAAAGACTTTTGTCTGCAACTAGCAGATCACAAACCGATTGATGATCGCGAGCGCGAATCAATAAAAACTTTTTGCGAACTCGTGCCGAGTCTTCGAGCCCCATTCGACGAACACAGCGATCCGACTCATGTCACCGCTTCGGCGATCGTTGTTGGCGAACCCGGCGTTGTCTTGCATCTGCACAAGCGACTAAATATGTGGCTGCAACCTGGCGGGCATATCGACTCTGGTGAGTCGATTCACGATGCCGCGATGCGCGAGGCGCAAGAAGAAACAGGTCTAGATCTGCAACATTTTGGTGCAGACAAAAAAAATCCGAAATTTATTCATCTTGATGTTCACCCAGGACCACGCGGTCACACGCATCTTGATGTGCGATTTTTGCTGTGGGCGACGAACCAAACTTTTGCTCCGGCAGCAGGCGAGAGCCAACAAGTGAAGTGGTTTAGTTTTGCGGATGCATTGCGGGTTTCAGAAGACGGTGCTCGCGGTGCAATTCGCGTCGCTGAGCAAATCGTTGCCGAATCATTGCAGGGCAAGACGTAAAACAAGACGTAAAACGTCATGACTAGAGCGAACATATGTTCGCTACCCTTAGCCAAATGGGTGATTATGCAGAACTGCATTGTCGGTCGAATTTTTCGTTTTTATATGGGGCTTCACATCCCGAGCAACTTGTTGAAGCCGCGGTGCACAATCAACTGGCGGCGCTCGCTCTAACAGATCGCAACGGTCTTTATGGCGTCGTCAAGTTTGCTCAAGCGGCACGAGCATTTGGTTTACCAACTTTGTTTGGCGCCGAACTCACATGTTCGAGTCACGACAGCCGTGATGGCGATGCGCAAATTGTATTGATCGCCGATGGACCATCTGGTTACTCGCGACTTTCTCATGCAATAACGCTCGGCCAATTGGCAGGTTCAAAGTCTGCACCAGTTTTTGACACGGCCAAGATTGCCGAAGGTCTGGCCGATAGTTGCTGGGTGCTCACTGGTGCGAGCACTGGCATTGTCAATCAAGCACTCGAACTACACGGCCCGCAAGTGGCATCTCGTCAATTACAAAAACTGGTTAGTGAGTTCGGTCGCCATCGAGTGTTGGTTGAACTGTGCGACCATGGCGACCCACTCGACTCGACTCGCAATGATGCTCTTGTGCAATTAGCAATGCGACACGACTTGCAGTGCATTGCAACCAACGATGTGAGTTATGCATCGTTGCGCGAGCATCGTCTGGCGGTTGCGCTCGCGGCGGTCAGACAACGATCAAGTCTCGATGAAATCGATGCTCACTTGCCACCGGCGCCAAGTGCCTATATTCGCAGCGGCAAAGAACAACTTCGACGATTTGGTCGCTACCCAGGTGTCGTCGAACTAACAACGCAAATCGCCAAGTCTTCGGCGTTCGACTTGTCACTAGTCGCGCCAAAACTTCCGCCGTTTGTTTGCCCAGACGGTCTTGACGAAATTTCGTATTTACGTCGCTTGGCAGAGCAAGGCGCAACTCGTAGATATGGTGCTCGACCTGCAAACAGCCTCGAAGATCTTTCGCTGCGCGCTCGAGCATGGAAGACAATTGATCACGAGCTTAAAATCATCGAGCAACTTGGCTTTGCCGGTTATTTCTTGGTCGTTTTCGACATCGTGCAGTTTTGTCAGCGTTCAAATATTTATTGTCAAGGTCGGGGTAGTGCAGCCAATAGTGCAGTTTGCTTTGCGTTAGACATCACCAAGGCTGACGCTGTTTCGTTGGGTTTGTTGTTCGAGCGTTTCTTGTCGACAGAACGCGACGGGCCGCCAGACATCGATATCGACATCGAAAGTGGTCGCCGCGAAGAAGTAATTCAATATGTTTTCAATCGCTATGACCGTCATCATGCGGCACAAGTCGCCAATGTGATTACATATCGTTCGCGTTCGGCTGTTCGCGATATGGCTCGGGCATTGGGTTTTGCCCCAGGTCAGCAAGACGCCTGGAGCAAGCAAGTCGGCATGCACGGCTCGTTGTCGAATCCTGACAGCACACAACACGAAATACCCGCTCAAGTTTTAGATCTTGCACGCCAAGTTTTAGATGCCCCGCGGCACTTGGGCATTCACTCTGGGGGTATGGTGATTTGCGATCGACCAGTCAGCGAGGTCTGCCCGGTCGAGTGGGGTCGCATGAAAGACCGCAGCGTCTTGCAATGGGACAAAGACGATTGCGCGGCAATCGGTCTCGTTAAGTTCGATCTCTTGGGTTTGGGCATGCTTTCGGCCCTGCACAACGCAGTCGATCTGATCGCCGAGTTTCGCGACAAACAGATTGATCTAGCGATGATTCCGCAAGAAGACGAGGTCTATGCAATGTTGTGTCGTGCCGACACCGTGGGTGTTTTTCAAATTGAGTCACGCGCTCAAATGGCCACACTGCCGCGACTCAAGCCCCGAAGGTTTTATGACTTGGTTGTCGAAGTCGCGTTGATTCGCCCCGGCCCAATTCAGGGTGGCTCGGTTCATCCATATATTCGTCGGCGCAACGGTGAAGAACCTGTTACGTATCTACATCCGCTTTTAGAAAACAGTTTGGGCAAAACATTGGGCGTGCCGTTGTTTCAAGAGCAGTTGATGCAAATGGCGATCGACATCGCTGGCTTCACACCCAACCAAGCCGATGAGTTGCGCCAAGCCATGGGTTCAAAACGCTCGCACGCTCGCATGCAACGACTTCGTCAGCGACTTTACGACGGCATGGCACAAAACAAAATCGTTGGCGCGGTCGCTGACGAAATTTTTGAAAAGATGCAGGCGTTCGCTAGTTACGGGTTTCCAGAGAGCCACTCGGTTTCTTTTGCTTATCTCGTCTATGCGTCTTCGTATATTAAGTTTCACGAGCCGACGGCGTTTTATGCTGCATTGTTAAATGCCCAGCCGATGGGTTTCTGGTCGCCACATTCTCTGGTGCAAGATGCACAACGACATGGTGTGGTCGTGTTGGGCCCAGATTTAAACGCCTCAAAAGCCACGGCAACTTTAGAGCCGTGCGACAACTCAGCCGGCGGCTTTGCGTTACGCCTCGGCATTTCTAGCGTGCGTGGCATCGGTGACGAACTCGCGAAAACCATCGAAGCCGCACGACCGTTTGCAAGCATGGAAGACCTCGTTCGTCGCGTGCCTCAACTCGGTTTGTCGCAAATCGAAACTTTGGCAACAGCCGGTGCTTATTCGCAATGTTTTGAAATATCGCGCAGAGATGCACTCTGGTCGGCAGGCGCTGTTATTCAAAGTCGACCCGAGCGCTTGGCTGGCGTGACAACCGGCAGTGATTCACCACAATTGCCGGGCATGCAACCGATCGAAAAATCAATTTGCGATCTTTGGTCAACCGGCATTTCTATTGACGGTCACCCCACTCAGTTTGTGCGCGGCCAGTTGAGCCAACTCGGTGTCATCACTGCCAACGATCTGGCAAAAGTTGAGAACGGCTCAAAAATATTCGTCGGCGGTGTGATCACTCATCGTCAACGCCCGTCTACTTCGCGGGGCGTCACATTTTTTAGCCTTGAAGACGAAACAGGTTTGATCAACGTCATAGTTTCGCAAGGCTGTTTTAAAAGATTTCGCCATGCTGCAATCAACGCTTCGGCGCTGCTTGTGCGCGGCAGAATCGAATCTTCGCAAGGGGTTGTCAACATCATCGCCGAGCATCTGAGCGAACTAAAAATTGCGACGCGCGGCGTTAGTTCAAGAGATTTTTGCTGACCCAGCCACGATGCCGAGCAGCACGAATACGACGCCGGCAACATATCGCTGAATAAATGGCAGGGCCTTGCCTTTGACCAAAGTTTCACGCAATGAACTGGCGGTCAGCGTGTAAACGCCGTCTGTAATAAAACCACAAGCCACGAACACTGCGCCGAGCATCAAAGACTGCAGAGCGTTTGATGATTTGTCTGGGTCGATGAATTGTGGCAGAAACGAAAGAAAAAACAAGGCAACTTTTGGGTTGAGTGTGTTGATAATGAAACCCTGCCGAAATGCCTGCACTTTTGTCATTGAACTTGCTGATGTACTCATCGTTTGAGGCTGACGCGAAATTGTGCGCAAGCCAACAAGCACTAGATACGAAGCACCAAGATATTTGACGATGTTGAAGGCGCTCTCTGAAGTTGCCAAAATTGCTGAGAGGCCGACGGTCGCTGCCAAGACATGCATAAAAGTGCCGAGTTCAAGACCGAGCACAGAGGCGAGACCGATTGATCGACCGTTGGCCACGCTGCGATTGACGATGTAGATAACTGCTGGCCCAGGTATCACGAGCAAGGCAACTGATGCGATCGCGAACGAAACTAACGAGTTAAAGTCGGGCATTTATTGCGTGCTATTCGGTCGGCTGTTCGTTTAGTTCGTCGTTGAAGCCGCGATACATTTCGTAGACTTCTTTGCACGCTTGGCACATCGGCAACTGTTTTGGGTCGCGCGATGGCACCCAAACATGGCCACACAGTGCTTCTAACGGTGTGCCGTTGATGCGTGCTTCGAGCACTTTGGCGGCCGCTGATTCGTCTTTCTCGGTTTTGACGATGTGGGCGACGAGCGGCTTGCCAGTTTGCAAAACATATTCTGTTTGTTGTTCAACTGTTGTGCCGGGTGCGGTCTGAGTCGTCGACGATTGAGCAGAGAACACACTTAATTTAATCATTAATTGAACGTATTTATCGCTCTAGCGCTGGTCGGATAGCAACATCTAGACTGCAAACTATGCCGATGTACGAATTTCGCTGTCGAACATGCGACGAAGTATTTGAAGAGCGACGCGCGATGTCGGCTGCTAATGAGCCTGCCAAGTGCTCACTGGGCCACGAAAATGCAGTGCGACTGCTTTCAGTTTTTGCCTCGGTTGGCGGTGGCAGCAGTGCCTCGGCTGCGCCTGTAATGCCCGCACCAAAAATGGGTGGATGTGGCTCTGGCTGTGGTTGCCACAGTTAACTGCGACTACGCGCTGGATGCGTTATTGCAAGATACATGTCTCGCCATTGGCGACGAGAAACCAATCTGTGAGTTCGAGACCAGCATCTTGACAGCGGTTCTTGGCCATAAAAAACTGTGATGCGTCGGCTAAATCTCGACCGGCGCCTTGCCGCGAGCTGAGCAGACAAATTGTTGTCGTCGAGTCGATATTGATTGCCGCACCGATGATGCGTTCGATTATTTGGGTGAGTTTAAGTTTTGAGTCAAATGCAAAGATGCCAACGCCGCGCTGTTGATGGTCGCAGCACAAAGCAATTGTTTCGTGGCGTAGGGGCCGTGAAAGTGCAAGTGCGAACACGCTGAGTTTTTCAGAAAGAGTCGTGATTGGGTCGAGTTGTGCTCGCGGCACATCTGATAGAGGGGTGATCGTGTGAAGCATGTATGCAGAGTAATCAGTGGGTGTTACGCGTTTACGAAAGTCACCGCCAGATAAATCAAACCGAGACAAATTGCAATTGGCCCGACGATTTGAAGAAACTTCGAAACAATTTTGTTGCTCGGGTTCAACAAGAACAAACTGCTGATCGCGCCAATGATGGCGCCGCCGAAGTGGCCACCAACTGAGATGCCCGGTATTACGAGAGTGATCACGATGTTCAGCACGAAAGTCATGCCAATGCCCGTTTGCAATGGGTTGATTCGATCGTGTCGAAGACCGACGACTGCTGCTGCCATAAGACCAAATACAGCACCAGATGCGCCGCCTGTTATTGCATCGGGGCTGATTACCAGCGCACCGATTGATCCGCCTAATAAAGATGTCAGATACAGCAACCCAAATCGCAGCGAGCCGATTTTTTGTTCAAATAACTGTCCGAGTTGAAATGCCAAAAGCATGTTCATCGCCACATGAAAGATGCCAAAGTGCACGAAGCCGCAACTGATGAGTCGGTACCATTCGCCCTGCTCTAAAAACTGTCGCGAGATGACGAAATTTATTGATGTCTGTTCGAAACCCGAAAGCGACATCCAGAGATACAGCCCCACATTGATCGACACGATTGCGTTCGTGACGGGTGTTTTGTTTGCTGAACTGCGAAAGATTGGACGAGGCGGTCGCGCTGACTTTGAGCGGCGTGGCGATCGCGACTTTCGTGCAGGTTGTGGTGACTGAGATGCTGATTGTTGCGCGCGAGGCAACGGCGGCGGAAGTTGAGGTGGTGGAAAACTCACGAAGTTATGCGTGAAGAGTCAAGGCTTCTTGGCGGTTCGCAAGAAACCACTTCACGGTTTCGTGCAGGCCGTCTTCAAAGTCGGTAGACGCATGCCAGCCAAGTTCGCGCTCGGCGCGAGAGGCATCGACTCGGCGGCGAGGTTGACCATCTGGGCGAGAAGAGTCCCAAACGAGTTTGCCCGAAAACCCAACGATGCGAGCAATCGTCTCTGCGGTTTCACGAATTGTTATTTCGCGATTGTTGCCCAAGTTGAGTGGCTCGGTTGAATCGTGCAGTTCGCTGGCGAGCAAAATTGCGCGAGCAGCATCTTTGACATATAAATAGTCGCGACTGGCCGACCCGGTGCCCCAGACATCGATCTTGTCAAGTTTTTGTTCTTTGGCTTCGACACATTTTTTGATCAATGCCGGAATCACATGCGAAACATCAGGATGAAACTTGTCGCCCGGGCCAAACAAATTTGTTGGTATCAAGAACGCAAACTTCTGACCATATTGTTGGGCGTTGACTTGAGCGTGCACCAACAGAGCCTTCTTGGCGATGCCGTATGGCGCATTTGTCTCTTCGGGGTAGCCGTCCCAGATTGATTCTTCACGAAACGGCACAGGTGTGAACTTCGGGTAACTGCACACGGTGCCAAGCAAAATTGTTTTCTCGACTCCGGCAAGTCGCGCGGCTTCAATCGTCTGAGTGCCCATCAACAAGTTGTCGAGATAAAGAGGCGCTGGTGCAACTTGGTTGTAGCCGATGCCACCGACTCGCGCCGCCAAATGCACGACATGGCTTGGTTTGTGTGTTTTAAACAACTCGAGTGCGACACCAGGAATAGTGAGATCGGCTTGCTTGTGAGTTGGGGTGATAACCGTTGCACCCATGCTCGTAAATGCTTCGACGACATTGCGACCGAGAAAACCGTTGCCACCCGTAACCAAAACGGTGCGGGTTTTCCAAAATTTTGGTGACGAAGTTTTTTCGCTCATATTGCTATTTATATCGTACGACACAGAGCCCTGCCATGGACTTGAGTTCAGCCGTTGTGGCTTTGCACCAATTACCAAGCCGACGCGGGCAGAATAGAAGGGATGCGTGTTGCCTACTCTTTGGAACAGTGCTGGCATCGCGTGCCAGGGGGTACTGCGACCGCTGCGATTGAAGTCGCTCGAGTTTTGCCGGGCTTGCGCCGCGAGATTGAACTCGTGGGTTTTGCGGGCCGCCACAGCGTAGAACCGCAGGGTGCCTATCGACTGCCAATAACTGTGCAGCAACTTTTGTTAAGCGGGCCTGCTCTCTATGAGACCTCGATGCGATTTGGCTGGCCGAAAGTCGAGACTGCGACGGGCAAGGTTGATTTGCTGCACTGCACTTCGATAATTCCGTTTGCGACGAACGCAAAAATGGTGGCGACGATTCATGATCTGGCATTTTTGAAGTATCCGCAATTTTTTAGCCGACGCGGCAACTCGGTGTTTCGACGCAGTCTTAAAATTTTGTTGAAGCGTGCCGACATGTTGCTCTGCTCTTCGCAGTCGACACTCGAAGATTGCAGTGAGTTCGGTTTTTCGCGCGACCGATTGCGCCACGTACCTTTGGGGGTTTCTGCGCCGATGGTGATGACTACTCGAGATCAGATCACAACTCGTTATAACTTGCCAGAAAATTATTTGCTGTTTGTGGGCACTCTAGAACCTCGCAAAAATTTGTCGCAGCTAATCGCAGCTCTTCAAACTCTCGGCGATTCGGTGCCCGATCTTGTGGTGGTTGGTGCAACTGGTTGGGGCGATGTATCTGAAAATGAAAGCATGTCGAGCGGCGTCAAATCTCGAGTGCATTTTGTTGGGTTTGTGCAACCAGGTGACCTCGGGGCGATCTATGCATCGGCTGAAGCGCTTTGTTATCCATCTCTAATGGAGGGTTTTGGCTTGCCGATTCTCGAGGCAATGAGTTATGGCACGCCGGTTTTGACTAGCAAGGGCTCGTCGACCCAAGAAGTCGCGGGAAGTGCTGCAGTGTTGGTTGACCCGCTCGATATTGACAGCATCGCCAGTGGTGTGTTGCAGGCCCTGAATCAAAAGTCTGAGTTGTCGCGTCTTGGTCTCGCGCGCGCAAGTGAAATGACTTGGCAGGCAACCGCGACAAAAACAGCAGAAGTGTACGAACAGGTAGTGCGATGACAGTTCGTGTCGGTGTCAACTTATTGTGGCTTCGCACGGGACAGGTGGGTGGCTCGCAAGAATATTTGCTTCGTCAACTAACCGGTCTGTATGAAACCAACAACAACGAATTTGATGTGACGCTGTTCGTGCAAGAAGATTTTGCGCAACATCATGGGCAACTGGCAAAAATGTATAAATGTGTTGAAGCGCCGCGTCATGGTGGCGTGCGAGTATTGCGAGTTTTGCTCGAACAAACTTGGCTGGCTTTTAAAGCGCGAAAGTTCGACCTTATGCACCATGGTGGTGGCACGATGCCACGATTTGCCGGCCGACGCACAGTGTTGACGATTCACGATGTGCAATATCTTTCGTTTCCAGAAAACTTCAGTCGCATTCGATTGGGCTACCTAAGCAGAGTTGTGCCGCATTCTGTAGCAAGGGCATCAATAGTAAGCACGCCGAGTGAATATGTTCGTCAGAAGTTGATCAACAAGTTTGTAGTTTCGCCAACAAAAGTCAAAGTTGTGCGACACGGCATTGACGACCGTCTCGGTAAGTCGGCCACGAGCGAGCAAGAGTTGCGTCGGAGATTGCGACTTGAAAACAAAGATGTTTTGTTCTTGCCGGCAGTCACACACCCGCATAAAAATCACAAATTCTTGTTGCAGGTGATGAAGTCGCACTGGGTCGACAAAAATCTTGTTTTGGTTTGCGCTGGAGGCAAGGGTCGTGGCGAAATCGAATTCATGCGTGAAGTTCGTCGCCTCAATTTGGACGACCGTGTTGTGCGCCTCGACCGAGTTGTCGACGAAGATCGGGACGGCCTGTTGAAGCTTGCCAGGGCGTTGGTGTTTCCGAGTTTGTACGAGGGCTTTGGCGCCCCGGTTATTGAAGCGATGAAACTTGAAACACCCGTGATTGCCAGCGACTGTGCGGCACTGCCCGAAATTGTTGGCGACGCTGGTTTGGTTCTGCCACTTAATTTGAGCGTCTGGGCGAGCGCACTCGAAACGGTGGCGACTAGGCGCGAGATGCTGATTGCGGCGGGCAAACTTCGCGCAGCAAATTTTTCGATTTTAAACTCTGGCAAAGATTTAGCCCAGGTGTATCGAGCGGCAATGTGATGTCAAAGAAATTGCGACTAATAGTTCTTTGCCCACACTTCGAGCCTGACATGGCACCGACTGGTGTGGTGATGACACGAATCGTGCATGAACTCGCCGCACGCGGACACGAGCTGCATGTCGTCACATCGTTGCCGTGGTATCGCAAGCATCAAGTCGAATCGGGTTGGGCAGGCGCCTTGTGGAGAGTCGAGAAAACCAATTGGGGTTCAATTAGTCGAGTGCAGCCGTTTGCGGGAAAGACCAAGAGCAACTTGGTGCGCAGGGCAGTTGGTTTCATTTTGTTCAGCTACTTCGTTGGCTTACGGGCGCTATTTGCGGGCGGTTTCTGGCGTCGAGTCGACGGCGTATTGGCGATGTCGCCACCTTTGACGCTGGGCTTGATCGGTTGGCACACCAAGTTATTTCGTGGCGGCAAACTGGTGTTCAACATTCAAGACGTGTTTCCTGACGCGGCAATCGAGACTGGGG
Organism: Acidimicrobium sp.; assembly: GCA_002737635.1. Lineage (GTDB taxonomy): Bacteria > Actinomycetota > Acidimicrobiia > Acidimicrobiales > Ilumatobacteraceae > BACL27. The sequence continues at coordinate 50,183 of NSIC01000001.1, read as the reverse complement.
CAATTTCGAACCAACGCGTGATCGCCGCCGCGTCATGGCTTGAACGCGTCAGCTATCAACGATCTAATTCGGTCGTGTTGTTGTCAGATGATTTAGCCAACAACGTGCAACGCAAGCTCGATCAAAAGTTTCACAAGCGCATCAAGGTGATTCCTAATTTTGTTGACACGAAGGCGATCGTGCCGATGTCGCGACTAACCAATTATCGTCGCGAACTCGGCATTGACGAATCATTGGTTGTGATGTACGCCGGAAACGTGGGTTTCTCGCAGTCGCTAGAGCTTGTGCTTGAAGCGGCTCGAGTTTTGCCCGAAGTTATGTTTGTGATCAATGGCGAAGGTGCAGCGCGAAAGTCCCTCGAAGCAAAGGCGGGCACGCTGCGCAATCTGAAATTCGGCGACTACCAAGATGCTGCGCGACTGAGCGAAGTGTTGGCAACTGGAGATCTGCATGTTGTGCCGTTGCGTCGCGGACTCGGCTCGGTCAGCGTGCCGTCAAAAACATATTCGATACTTGCTGCGGGGCGACCGATTTGTGCGGCGATCGATCTAGACACCGAGGTGCCTCGAATTTTGGCAGCGGCGAAAGCCGGAGTTTGCGTCGAGCCAGATAATCAACAGGCGTTTGTATCCGCAATTAATGCTTTGACTCTCGACCGTAAAAATCTTGAAGAAATGGGGGCGAGCGGGCGAAAATGGGTTGAAGGCCACGCTTCGCCCCAGTCGGTTGCGCAGCGTTACGAAGCCTTGTACACGCCATAAGCCTGTAGCATTTCTTGTTCGTGGCTACCTCATCTTCAGCGAAAAAAATCGCCCGTTTGGCTCAAGCCAGCAAGAACCGCAAGGGTCGCAAGGTTCGTATGCAAGGTGGATCGTTGTTTCCAACGGTTATTTTCGTCGTCTGTGTGCTCGGTGTCGCATTAATCGCCTATGCCCGCCAGAGCCAAGAGCGAGTCAGCGCGCTCGACACTGCGTCGCAGAACTATTACACGGCGTTTGGCATTTACAAGTGCGATGCGTTCATCGAAAACTTGCCAGCCGCAGCCGACCTTGCCGATATTTCGAGCGTCAAGCCTGGTGCATTTATCGAGTCGGCTGGTGTCGTGCGTTGGGAGCCACAAGTTCTGTCAGGTGAGCGTCGCGCCAAGCTTGAAACGATTTTTGAACTTTACGGTCTGACCGTGACGAATGATTCGATTCAGTTTCCAGACTCTTTGAACGGCGGCGAACTAATTAGCGAAGCCGATACAAAGTGTGGCGACAAAGCTGCGAATTTGCAAGTTGTCGTTTGGGATTCAAAAGTTTCATCGCCAAAAATTTCGATTGCTGATCTCGGCAATGTGCGACTTACTGGCAACGGCATGGCGATTACTTTGGCTTTTATCGCCAAAGATGTCGAGGTGCCACAGCCAATCACGATTACTGATCTTGATCCGTTGATCACTGGTTAACGCCAAAAAAATTGGAGTAAATCTACATATGCACGCAGTCGTGCTAGTTGGTGGTTTTGGTAAACGGTTGCGACCGTTGACGCTGGTCACACCAAAGCCGCTTCTGCCGATCGCAAACCTTCCGCTACTCGAAAGACTGATGGCGTCGCTTGCTCGCGGTGGAGTAACCGATGCTGTGTTGTCACTTGGCTTCAAACCCGAACCGTTTTTGATTGCATTTCCGTCAAATGTGTGTGCGGGCGTCAAATTAACTTATGCAGTTGAAGACCGACCGCTTGATACGGCGGGTGCGATTGGTTTTGCGGCGCGCCATGCCGAGATTGATAAACGCGGTGAAACTTTTCTTGTTGCCAATGGCGATGTGCTGACGGATCTTGATATCGCAGCACTCGTTGCGTTTCACAAATCAACTGGCGCACAAGCAACAATTCATTTGACGCCAGTCGAAGATCCGTCGCAATACGGCGTTGTCGAGACAAACCCGCAAGGCAAGGTAAATCGTTTTGTTGAAAAGCCTTCGCCTGGTCAGACCACATCGCGCAATGTCAACGGCGGAACATATGTCTTCGAAGCCTCGGCGCTTGATCGGATGCCTGGTGTCGCGCCGATGTCGATTGAGCGCGAGACGTTTCCGGAGTTGGTTAAAGATGGTGAGTTGTTTGGTTATGCGACATCTGATTATTGGATTGATGCAGGTCGCCCCGACACATATGTTCGCGCGAATATCGAACTATTGCAGCGCAAGAGCATCCATAAAGTTGAAGCAATTAGCGCAATGTCGCAAATCGCAAAATCTGCAACAGTGACACAAAGCGTGATCGCACGGGGTTGCAAACTCGGCGAGAACTGCCAGATTATTCGCTCAGTTTTGCTTGCAGGCGCAACTATTGATGATGATGCCGTTGTCGTGGATAGCGCAGTGATGGGTCATGTCGGCTCGTTCGCGCAGGTCAACGGGTGTCTCATCGGTGTTGACGGCGAGGTCAAATCTGGCGCAATATTACGTGATGCCAAAGTTCCTGATGCGAGTTGAAAAAACTTGATGGCGCAAGTTAACGGTGTGCTCGTTTGTGGTGGTGCCGGCTTTGTTGGCTCGCACCTAGTTGATCGACTTTTGGCCGATGGTCACAGCGTTGAAGTTGTCGACGATCTTTCGGTTGGGTCGCTTGCCAACCTCAGTGCGGCGCGTGCAGCAGGTGGCACGCTGCGCTTTCATCATCTCGACATTTCAGCACCAGAGTTTTCAGATTTAATTGCGTTGCGCCGACCAACGGCGATTTATCACCTCGCACTTTTGCCGACGGGGGCAACTCGCACCAATGAAATGTTGCGCTCGGCGACTTTGCTGATCTCGGTACTCGAGGCAGCGCGAAGGTTTGACGTGAAAAAAGTTGTCGTGGCGTTGCCTGCCGGTTTGCTTTACGGCGAAGTGCCGGCGCGACAACTTCCTGTCAAAGAGGGTCGTAAGTCAGACCCGATGGGCGTGGCTCATGTGATGGCGAATACTTTGGTCGATCTGTTGACGGTTTATCGCGAAAGTTATGATGTCGAGTTCACCGCTCTGGCGATGACCAATGTTTACGGCTCGCGCCAACGCCCGACAGATGGTGTCGTCGCGGCGTTTGCTAACGCTGTTGTTAATCAAAGCGCGCCAATTATTTGTGGCAACGGTCGTCAAACTCGAGATTTTTTGTTCATTGATGACGCGGTTGACGCTTTGGCGCGTGCAATCAACAAAGGCGGTGGACTTGTGATCAACATCGGCACCGGGGTGCAAACAACCGTCAAAGACTTGTGGCATCTCGTTGGTCGTGATACGACATTGCAAGAGTCATACGAGTCGGCGCGAACAGCCGATCTGCAACGCAACGCGGTCAACACGACCCGGGCGAGAATTCAACTTGGTTGGTCGCATTGGACAACCCTTGAATCAGGCATTAGCGATTTGCTTGGACGAACTGTCTAGCGAAATAAATCTTCTTGGGGCGGGCGCACTAGTTCGCTGATTTTCGAATCACGAAACCAGTCGGCATCAACGCCACGGATCACTGCTACTGGAATGCCAGATGATTTACCCATCACGAGTTCGGCGGCGCTTGCCAGCTCATCGGCAACTGCAACTTCGGTGACTTGCATAATTCGACCCAGTGAGTCGGGTGTGCCGCGCAAATCCACGACGCCGGCGACGCCGGCAACGCCGATGGCGATATCAGTCAGCCCTTTGCGCCAAGGTCTACCAAAAGTATCGCTAACGATGACGCCGACATTGACGCCGAGTTTGGCACGAATGATGTCTCGGATGCGGCGCGCAGATTTGTCGCTGTCAATCGGCAGGAGAGCCGCGTAGCCCCGTTCGATGTTCGACAGATCGATGCCGCTGTTGGCGCAGACAAAGCCGTGCTTTGTTTCGGTGATGATTAAATCTCCGCGGCGCCGCACAATTCGCACCGCTTCTTGTTCGACCAGTTGTTTGTGACTAAGCGGATCAGAAGCATCGATCGGCACAAGCCGACCTTCGGCCTTCGAGACTATTTTTTGGGTGACGACCAAAACATCGTTATCTAACAACGGCCCATTTGGTTCTTGGCGGCAGATGTCGGCGATAATTTCGCCTAGTTGATCTTTGGCCGAGATCTCGCCAATGCCTTCGACTCCCCAAATTGTTAACCGGCTCATTTCTGGCTATCTTTCAAAGATGCAAGTGCAGTTCGTGCAAGCGCGGCACTAATTTTCGGTTCAGACATAATCGTGTTGGTCACGATGCAACGCATGCCGAGTGCTTCAATTGCAGGCTTCAGGCTTGCGTCCACATCATCAATGATAAGAGTTGAGGCTATTGATGAATACATTCGCGCAACGCCAAGCGCCGATGACTCGTGGCCAAGTTCTTTGAGCATGCGATCGGCGGGTCCTTTGATTGCATGACCACCGACGATTGGTGAAATCGCAACAACTCGATCTCTAATCTTGCCGAGCGTCACATCAACGCCGTTGAGTGCACGAATCGGCCCAATTGAAACAATTGGGTTGGACGGTGCAATCACGACTGCATCAGCGGTTGCTAGCTGCGACAATGCATTCGGCTTGGCGTTTTCGATGCCGACAAATCTCACAGACCGCACCGCAATGTCGTGTTTATATTTGACAAAATATTCCTGAAAGCTGATTACTTCGCCGGTCTTTCCAGCGATGCAATCTTGGGCGAGTTCAACAACTGTTGAGACATCTTGATTTGTCATCGGCACGATTTGTTGCTCGACAGACCAAGCGACTGAAATTTCTCGGGTTATCTGCCACGCATCGGCGCCTTCACTTCTGCGCGCGGTTCGATAAAAGTGCGTCGCGAGATCTTGATCGCCGAGGTTGAACCACTCGGGGGCTGCGACCGAATCGGCTGGTCGCACTTTTGTATAGCGCTGCAAAGACTCCATTGCGCGCCAAGACTCGTTTGTCAAACCCCAACCTCTTTGTGGGTCAATTGCTTGGGCGAGCGTGTAGATCACCGTGTCAATGTCGGGTGAAATATTTAGACCGTGCAGCACCGTGTCATCGCCCGTGTTGACCAGTGCTGTCGTAAGTTTCGGTGAATTAACTTGGGCGAGACCGCTAAGAAAGCGCGCCGCGCCCACACCACCTGCAAGAACCACAATCGATAGCGAACTTTTTTCTGCATTCACAACTATTGAGCGTACGGCTTCATGTAGATCGGCGCATTTTTTTAGAGTTGGATGGCTACAGAACTCTCGCAATCGCATTTGCCACTAGATTGGATGGTCGTTATGGCAAGAGCACTGATTACCGGCATCACAGGACAAGACGGTCGCCATCTTGCCGAATTCTTGCATTCGAAGGGTTACGAAGTCTTTGGCCTCGTAAAGGGACAAAATAATCCGAAGGCCGAATCGATCCGCGACGAGTTTCCGTTTGTTCAACTTGTGCCGGGCGATCTTGCTGATTTTTCAAGCCTTGTTAGTGCGCTCGAAATGTCGCAGCCAGATGAGGTTTACAACCTTGGTGCAATTTCATTCGTCGCAATGTCGTTTAATCAGGCTGAACTAACCGGCAACATCACCGGACTTGGCGTGCTGAGAATGCTCGAGGCGATTCGTTTGGTGGGCGGCGCACGCAAGAACCCGATTCGTTTTTATCAGGCCTCGTCATCTGAAATGTTCGGTAAAGTGCGCGAAACCCCGCAGACAGAGATGACACCATTTCATCCGCGGTCGCCCTATGGCGTGGCGAAAGTTTTTGCGCACGACATCACCGTCAACTATCGCGAGAGTTACGACATGTTCGCTTGCTCAGGCATCTTGTTTAACCACGAAGGACCGCGCCGTGGTCTCGAATTCGTCACCAGAAAAATCACGAATTCTGTTGCGCGCATCAAACTCGGCGTGCAAAGCGAACTGGTTCTAGGCAATCTTGAAGCCAAGCGTGACTGGGGCTATGCGGGCGACTATGTCGAAGCCATGTGGATGATGCTTCAGCAACCAAAGCCCGATGATTTTGTCGTCGCAACTGGCAAGAGTCATTCGATCGAACAATTGCTTGAAGTTGCTTTTGCGGCTGCCGATCTAAAAGATTGGCGTCAGTATGTGCGTCAAGACCAGCGCTTTTTCAGGCCCGCTGAAGTTGATCTCTTGATCGGTGACGCCACCAAAGCAAAAACCAAACTTGGTTGGCAGCCCAAAGTTGGGTTCAACGAACTCATCGAGATGATGGTTCGACACGACATCAATTACGAAACCAAACGTGCCAAATAGCGCAATAGCGATCTGAGACTAAAAGCAAAATAGATCAGCGCGACGGCCGAACTCACAACTAGCGCCACTTCGACTCGTAAGAAGAGATCTTCGCTGACGAACCAAGCAGAGGCTACGTAACTCACGAACGCCAAGACCCAACCGAGGGCGACGTGTCGATGGCCGCGCAAGGCGATGACTGCTTGGGCAATAGCAAGAGCCATCATGTAGATGCCACTGGCGAGCGCTAACAGTGTGAGTGTTCGCCGATCGATGCCGCCGCCATAGATCAGATCTAAAAAGAATGGACCAAACAAGAATGCACCGACCGTGCCAAATAAACCGACGCCAATCACGAGCACGACGAGTCGGCGAAATCCAATTTTGAATTCATCCAAATCGCCGCGGGCGGCAAGTCGTGTGAGCCGTGGTAGAAGTGCTGCTTGTACTGCTTGAAATAAAAACAGCGGCACTCTGGTCAAAAGAACTGCATTGCCGAATTGAGTGACGCGAATTGCATCAGATTTGTCGCCGAGCAGGTCAACGGTGATTGGCCCCGCGTTGACTAGTGCGGCAGCGAAGATTGATCCACCTAGAAGCCAGACGAGATTCTCGGTGATTTCTGACCACTTGGCAGGCGGTCCGGGGTCGGTGCGAAGCTGACCAGCAAGCACAATGATCATCACACCGACAACTGGTGTGATGACAATAATTATCGAATATGCAGAGAGTTGTGTGACGCCGGCAATTAACAAAACTGTGCAGGCGATGACCCTGATCGCGCCGTCCGAGCCGACGATGAACCCGTATGCAGAAAATTTGCCCAAACCAGATGAAAGACCTTTGGTGAAATACAACATGCCATATGTGACTATGGCGATCGCCAAACTTGCGGTAATGATTGCATGACCTTCGAATAGGTTGTCGTTGATCACCGGCGAGAGAACGAGAATTAGCACAACCAAAAAAACGACGATCATGCTGCACAGCAGTGCGACCTTTTTTACCACTGGTGTCGTGCCTTGGCCGAGTGCTTTTCGATGCGCGATCGCCCGGCTAAGTTCTTGTTCGACTGGCAAAAAGAAACCAGGCGCGATTGCAAACATCACGAACCACAGCGACACCAGAGGTTTGAATTCTTCCTGGCCCAATGCTTGTTGACCAATTTTGAAAAATATGTAAATTGTCACACCGGCAATCAGCAGTCCAATGGCAATAGCAATAGTGCCCTCAGGAATGACGCTGCGCTTTTGTTCTGTCGGCAACGATGAATTAGCAGATTGCTGCGACATTGAGAACAAGGTTAGTAGTTTGTCGCAAATTAGTAGTCTTATTGCATCGTGAGTAATGAGCCCGTTGATGAAATGCAAAGCCAAGTGGTTTCTGCGCCCCTAGTGGTGACAGCGATGGTTGTGCACCAACCAGGCTCTTGGTTTGATGAAGTTCTCGCGGGGCTGGCTGGCCAGGATTACTCGAATATCAGCAACGTTTTTTTCTTGACGACTACCTTTTCTGACTCTGGTGTCGACACGAGCGAAGCCAATTTGCTTTCAATAAGAATTACCGACACGCTGCCAAATGCCGTGGTGCGAATTGTCGAGGGCAACCCAGGTTTCGGTCGACTGATCAATGAACTGCAACGGGTTGTCGAGGGTGATGGAGGCTTGTTTTGCATCATGCACGACGATGTCGTCTTGAACCCGAACACCGTGCGAACCTTGGTTCAAGAACTCTTTATCTCTAACGCTGCGGTCGTTGGACCGAAACTTTTGCAGTGGGAAAAAACGACGATATTACAATCCGTGGGTTTCGGCATTGATCGTTGTGGTGAGATTGACGTGTTCATCGAGCAAAATGAACGTGACCAAGAGCAGCACGACTCGGTGCGGGATGTTTTCTTTGTCAGTTCGGCGTGCATGCTCGTGCGCTCAGATTTGTTCCGCGAACTTAATGGTTTCAATCAAGATATTTTGTTTTTTGGCGAGGATTTAGATTTTTGTTGGCGTGCGCATTTGAGTGGTGCTCGAGTTCTTGTGGCACCGACGGCCGTGGCGAGGCACCTGAATAGTTTTGAAACTCGTTCACCACATCTGGTTTCGCGGGCAAGTGTTGCGCGAAATCGCGCACGAACCGTGGCGACGCTGACGAGTCGTTGGCGACTGCCATTTGTTTGGTTGCAGATGTTGCTGACTTCGGCTATTGAGATAATTCTGGGTGTATTCACCGGCACCTTTCGTGAATCGTTAGCGAGTTTTCGATCAACCGTTGCACTAGTAGTTGATGCTTCATATATTTGGCGAACGCGACGACAAGTTCGACTTCTACGTCGTGTTGCTGCGAGCGAAATAGCAAAACTTCAGGTGAAGGGCTCAGCTCGACTTACGAGGTTTATTCGTCGCCGCCGAGCACTGGCGTCGCGAGAGATTGCATCCTTGGTCGAAACCAAAAAGCGTTGGAAGCAGAGCTCGACGCGTACCGCAGGCACAACACTTTTAGTCGTCACAGTGCTGATACTTCTCGGTAGCAGAGAAATTATCACCGACTCATCGCGAGTCGTAGGCGAGATGTTGCCGTTTGAAAATGGATCAGTCTCGACCAGCTCAATCTGGACAAATTTTCTCTCGGGGTGGTGGTCGAGTGGTTTTGGCGAAGCGTCTGCTAATCCGACGGGGCTTGGACTAATCGCACTGGCATCATTTGTACTTTTTGGCAATCTCGCGTTGCTACAAACTTTGATGATCGTCGGGTCGCTATTCATCGGCTTAATTGGCATGTGGCGTCTTTGTGGTGCATTCGCCAACACGCGGGTGCGTCTGGGTGCTGCAGTTGTATATGTTGCTTTGCCGCTTTCATTCAATGCAATTTCGCACGGACGGTTTTCGGCACTGATCTGTATTGCCGCTGCGCCGTGGTTGTTTGACATTCTCAATCGATATCAAGATGGGGTCGATCAGGGTTTGGTGCGCCGAACCCAACTCGTGGCAGGGCTGCTCTTGATTCTTGGTCTCGTGTTTGCGTTCACACCGAGTATCGCGATTCTGTTTTTGGTGATTATTTGCCTTTGGGTTTTTGCATCTTTCTTGGGTGGTGTTTCTGCCAGAAAGCTCTTAACGACATCTTTGGTCGGGTTGACGGGGCTTGTCGGCTCGGTATTTATCAACCTGCCCTGGTCGATGCATTTTGTCTCAAGCAATTGGTGGCAACTTCTAGCCGGAGATCAAGGTGTTGCTGATCGAAAAATTGGTCTCGGCTCACTGGCTCGACTTGATCTCGGTAACACGCGTGGTGGATTTTTGGTACTAGCCATTTATTTTTGCGTTGTTTGCGCTTTGATCGTTGCCGACAGTTGGCGCAGACTGTGGGCAATTCGTGCAGCAGTGCTCGTCGTCTTTGGTTTGTTGTTTGTGGTTCTTGACGATCAGGGTGAATTACCATTTGCACTCCCAGAGCCTTCGGTGATGCTGACGCTCGTTGCTTGTGGCTTGGCCTTGGCCGTGGCGACTTGTCTCAGCGTGTTTGCCGAGACCAACATGAGTCGAACATCTGACTGGCGACGCTCGTTGAGTTTGCTAGTGCCAATCTCGATCGCGTTGACAATTGCTCCGACATTGTTGGGTGTCACGGATGGACGCTGGAGTCAACCCGAAACTTTGGTGCCACAGTTGCTTGAACAGTTGCCCGACAATCCAAAAGAAGGCAACTATCGCACACTCTATTTAGGCGATCGTGACTTGTTGCCAGTCGCCACCAACTCGGTGACTGCCGAAATTTCATATGGTGTCGCTGACGATGGGGCTGTCAACTTCAGCTCTTATTGGGCACCCCAAGAAACCACGATGAATCTTGCCGCACAGCGTGCGCTTAATTCGTTGGTCTCAAACGACACGATTCGAATTGGTCGCGCTATCTCACCACTTGCCATCCGTTATTTGGTTGTGCCACTTGGCGACTCGGCGTCGACCACGGCTACAAACCTTGTCGAGTCTTTATCGAATCAACTTGACTTACGACGAATTTATTTCGCCCGCGACTTGGTCATCTTCGAAAATGTTTCTTGGCTACCGATTGTCAGCGTGCTTAGTGAAGAGTCATCTGTGGCGAGCGAACAAGCAAGTGACATTGCTCTGACGAGCCAAGAACTGAAGTCGACAACGCCGATGTTGGTCGACGAGAATTTTGTGGCCGCCAAGCGTGTTAGCAGCAGATTTTCTGGTGGAACCGTTCATGTGGCTGTGCCATTTGATTCGCGTTGGCATCTGATGGTTGACGATGCGCAACTTTCACCGCGTGTGGCTTTTGGTTCTTCAACCGCTTTTGACGCACCGATTGCAGGCGTCGTCAGCTTGCAATATCAAACTTCACCGTTGCGCTATTTATATTTAATTTTGCAAGCTTCAGTTTGGCTGTGTCTTTTGATGCTCGCAGCCAACTTTTCGCGTTTTCGCGGACGGATACGGCAAATTGAAGCCAAAAGGGTCACCCTTGTGGCTGATTCATCTCGACCAGAACAAAAAATAGATATGGCATCCCGATGAAAAAGATTGAATGGCGTTTCGCCCTGACGCTCTTGTTGGTGCTGACGGCACTTGTTGCGTTGATTTTTGTTAGTCAACTTGGCGATGAAGATTTTCAAACTCTGTCCGAGCAAAGATCTGAAAACATTTTTGGTTTGTCTTCAATGCCCGGCGTTGCTGGCAGTTCGCAAGTTTCATCTTCGTGGTTTTGCCCCGGAGTGCCCGGTTTAGAAAAGACTGTGACTAGTGAAATCATCATCGCGAACTCTTCAGATATCCCGATCACAGGCAAAGTCACTTTCTTGTCGAGTGATAAACCTGCGGCCTCGGCACTGTTGGTAGTTCAGCCGTTTACTCGGCGCGTGATCGACGCAACTGGCGGGCGCAAGAGTAAACACATCAGTGCGATCGTTGAGCTTGATAATGGTGGTGCGGCAGTTGAGCAGCGGATAATTCACCCGGCTGGCGACTCTGTTTCGTTGTGCGCGAACAAACCGTCTGACCGTTGGTTTTTTGCCGACGGTTTTACAGGGTCGGACAGCTTGTTTAACATCCTGCTTAGTAACCCGTTTCCAGATGCAACGGTGGTCGACATAAGTTTTGTCACCGGCGACGGCAAACGCGAGCCAGCGTCGTTAAAAGGGATCATCATCGAGCCTGAGAGCGTTTATTCGCTAGCGATGGGTGACCAAGGCGCGCGCAATGAAATTGTTTTGGCAGTTTCGATTCGTGCATCATCGGGTCGATTTGTGGCTGGCAAACTTCAACATTTTTTTGGTCGGGGTCGTCTTGGTTATTCGACTTCGCTTGGTGCGGCGTCGACAAGTCGTCAGTGGTGGTTTGCCGGTGGTCAAAAAAATCTGGATTCAGATGAACAGCTCGTGGTTTTTAACCCGACCGATAGAGATCAATCTGTCAGTGTCGCTTTTTTGAATGGTGTCACCGACGAGATTTTTCGTGAGCCACTTTTATTGACAATTCCTGCCGGGCGCGTTACAACTTTGGCAACTTCAAAGTTGCCGGCGATCACCGACGGTCGATACGGAATCGTTGTTTCAAGCATCACTGACGACTTTGTAGCCAGTGACCAAGATTCGTCAGATGAGTTTGTGGTTGTCGAACAGGTCGTTAGTCGTAAGTTAGATAAAAAAACGGGCACGACAACAGTTTTTGGTGCGCCGTTTGGTGCGCCATCGCGAATTTGGACAGTGCCAAGCGGGGTGCCGGTTTCGGGTGGTTCGATAATTATCCTTAATGCGACATCGTTGGTCACAACGATAAAAATCTCAACAATTGGACCTGCTGGGTCGGTGCCAATCGACGGTTTCAAACAAATCCAGTTGGGTGCGGCGGCCATATTAGAAGTGAAGATTCTGGCGACGAGTGCCGACTTGCCAATCGTGGTTGAGGCGGACAACGAAATTGTCGTGCAGCGAGAGATAACGCGCGGACACGAACTCATCGGTGTTTCAAGCGTGCTCGGCTTGCCGCATCGATCGACGGGCATCACAGTTGTGTCGGGAAAGTAATGCGTACTACTGTTGCGTTTGCGGTATTGCTGATCGCTGGCGTAATGAGTCTGATATTGCGCCTGCGCAAGTCTGATGCACCAGCCCAGGTGCGCGGGGCAGTGCCGCATCAGTTGGACTGGCAAGACTTTTCGGCGGCGAATAAGAGTTGGTTGGTTGCAGTATTTACATCGTCTACTTGCGATGCCTGTCGTGATGTAGCGACAAAAGCTTTAGTACTTGAAAGCAACGAGGTTGCGGTGAATATAATCGACTATCTTGACAAGCGCGATTTGCATGAGCGATATCAAATTGATTCTGTGCCGACAACCGTGATTGCCGACAACCAAGGCGTGGTCAGATTTGCAACGGTCGGGCCCGTTACGGCAACTGATCTTTGGGCAGCATTAGCGAAGTGTCGAGACCCAAAGGTTGATGTGCCTTCGTGTCGTGACGCCAATCACGATCACTAAGAAATTTAATTTTCAGTTGTTTCGCTAGTTTTTCGCGTCACGCCGGGTGATGGTTCGACAATTTGTGGTCGGCCGAGGCCTTCTTGAACCAAACGGGCGACAGTTGCGCCGTCGATTGTCTCTTGTTCGAGCAGGCTATGGGCTACGAGGTCGAGACCAGCACGATTTTTTTCGAGCAACACCTTGGCTCGGGCTTCTTGCTCGCGCAAGATTAAACCAATTTCTAAGTCGATCATGCGTGCGGTCTCGTCTGAATATTCGCGACCGTTAGTCATCAGGTCTTCGCCTAGAAAGACTTGTTGCTGTGAACTCCAGGCCATTGGTCCGACGGCATCACTCATGCCCCATTCGCGCACCATGCGGCGGGCGATCGAGGTTGCCTGTTCGAGGTCGTTTGCGGCGCCACTATTCAGATGTCCAAAGACGATCATTTCGGCGACACGACCACCCATTGCTTTGCAGATCATGTCTTTAAAATAGTCACGCGAATATGTGTGGCGTTCTTCTGGAAGTGTCCATGTGACACCGAGTGCCATGCCACGCGGCAAAATCGTGACCTTGTGTAGCGGGTCGCTATGAGGCAGAACAGTCGCGAGTACAGCATGACCACCTTCGTGATATGCAGTCGCTCGTTTTTCTTCTGCGTTAAGAATTAAACTTTCACGACGGGCACCCATGATCACTCGGTCTCGAGCGTTTTCGAAATCGATGTGTTCGATCACTTTTGATCCGCGTCGAACAGCGAGCAACGCCGATTCATTGACCAGGTTTGCGAGATCGGCGCCACTCATGCCAGGCGTCGCCTTGGCCATTGTGTCAAGCACGACATCTGTACCCATTCGCTTGCCTTTTGAGTGCACGGTGAGAATTGCGAGACGCTCTTCGCATTCTGGCAACGGCATGATTACTTGGCGATCGAATCGACCCGGGCGTAACAGCGCAGCATCCAAAATGTCGGGGCGGTTTGTTGCCGCCATCACGATTACACCTTCGGTGGTTTCAAAGCCATCCATCTCGGCGAGCAGCTGATTGAGAGTTTGCTCACGCTCGTCGTGACCGCCACCAAGGCCGGCACCGCGCTTGCGACCGATTGAATCAATTTCATCGACGAAGATGATCGCTCGTCCCATTTTTCGTGCCTGTTGGAACAGATCACGAACTCGGCTTGCACCGACGCCAACAAACATCTCCATGAAGTCAGAACCAGTGACCGACAAGAAACCAACGCCAGCCTCACCGGCAACCGCACGAGCGAAGAGTGTTTTACCAGTGCCAGGAGGGCCAACCAGGAGTACTCCCTTTGGCACGCGAGCACCGATTTCTTTGAAACTTTCCGGCATCTTTAAGAAATCGACGACTTCTCGAATCTCTTGCTTTACACCTTCGTAGCCGGCGACGTCGGCGAAAGTAGTTGCAGGTTTGTCAGCGTTGTAGTTTTTGGCACGACTTCGACCAATCGACATGATGCTGCCAGCTTGGCCCATTGCACGCTTTTGCATCCAAAAGAAAAAACCCATGATCAAAATGAACGGCAACAACAGCGGGATCAAATTTGTGAAGAAGTTGCCCTGCGGAGTCGAGTAGTCGTAGTCGACGCCTTTTTCTTTGAGCAAAGTTTCGTCCGCGTCAGATAGAGCGACTGCACCAGTGGTGACGAACTCGCCACCATCTTTGAGCGTGCCGCTGATTTGGTTCGACAGGTTGTTGATCTCGACCTGTTTGATTTGACCTTGTTTGACGAGTTCTAGAAATTCGGTGTATGTAAATTTTGTTGCCGTTGAGGTTGGCCAAATTCGGGGGCCGGCAATCAACAGAATGACGACTGCGACGATCGCCCAAGTTGCCCAACGGGGCATGCTGGGCTTGTCGGCTTCACTATTGACGTTTGACTTGCTGGCTGATGTTTTGTTCGATTTTTTGCCGAGAAATTTTGCAGGCTTCTTGCGCGTAGCAGGCTTGCGCTTTGATGACGAAGGTTTTGCTGGTGGTGGCGGAGGTGGAAGTTTGGTCACGGTTTCTATGATACGACCCGATAGTCAGAGTGCACAAGGTGATTGTTCGATAATGGCACGCGTTGAAATCCACTGTGGCAGTCGTCTCATCAATTAATGTAAATGTCATGGTTCGTCGTTGTTCACGCTGTACATGCAATGAACTTGCTTCAATAACTTTGACTTACCAATACAGTCGCGCACTTGTGTGGATAGACGACCTGACTGCTGAGCGAGATCCGCATGCATATGACCTGTGTGATCGACACGGTGTAAAAATCACCGCTCCATCTGGTTGGAGGCTTGAAGATCGCCGCAACCGATTTAGAGTTGTGATGCCAAACCGCCTAGCGGGATGAACCAAGCGCCTTGGGCTCCGCCTTATGGTCAGGAGCCGGCTGGTTTAAAAAAGTTTCCGATAAAAGTCGCGATATTTACTTGGAGCGCGAGTTACGGGGTCGCCCTAGTCATAAGTTCGGCAATTTTGGTTGCGACCGGCAACTCAGAGCTAGTTGTCGGCAAAGAACCCAAATGGTTTCTTGGTGTTTCGGCACTCGCTCTTTGGCTGCCATTCATGATTGGTTTAAATTTAATTTCGAAAAAATTTGGCAGTGGAGTTTTCTGGAAAGATTATTTTTTGATCTTTCGCAAAATCGATCTCTGGGGTGTGCCGATCGGTATCGCTAGTCAGTTGCTGCTGGTTGGGCTGGTGACTTGGCCATTTCGCTTGGCGTTTCCTGAAAAGTTTGCGCCCGAGCTTGTTGAGAAACGTGCGCGAGATTTGTTCGACAACGCCACCGGTGGTTGGCTGATCGTTTTGATCGTTGTTGTGGTTATTGGTGCACCGCTTGTCGAAGAGTTGGTTTATCGCGGATTGATTCAGTCGAGTTTGGACGGTCGTTTCAGTGGCATCGTTGCAATGGTGATAACTGCAGTTTGGTTCGCTGTCGTGCACTTGCAAATTGTCGAGTTTCCGGGGCTATTGGCGTTCGCCCTCGTCTTGGGGTATTGCTTTCATCGAACCAGCAGACTCGGCATGTCGATAGTTGCCCACATTACGTTCAACGCAACAGGACTATTGCTCGTGTCAACGCTCTAGAAACTCATCAGTTGCCCACAGATAGAGTTTCTTTATAGTGAATCAATTTTTTTCTAGGCGTTGGTCAGCTGAGCAAATTACTTCAGCAGCAGTAGTTGCTGGCTCAACACTGATGTTGTTGATGACGCTACACCCCGAGTTGATTTTGCGCAATAACACGCCTACAGGTGGAGACATGGGCGCCCATGTATATGGCCCGGCGTATTTACGAGATTTTTTGTTGCCGCACTTTCGACTTACCGGTTGGAGTAACGACTGGTATTCGGGTTTTCCGATGTATCGGTTCTACATGGTCGTGCCGGCGTTGGCAGTTTTGTTTGTGGATCTGATTTTGCCCTACGGCATCGCGCTGAAGGTGATCGCAGTTCTGGGTATTTTGACGTTGCCGGTGTGTACTTGGCTGTTCGGCAAGTTTGCAAAATTTCTCTTTCCAATTCCTGAATTATTGACTCTCGCGTCTGTTGTCTTTTTATACGACGAGAGTTTCACGATTTACGGTGGCAACATCGCTTCAACAATGGCGGGCGAGTTTTCGTTCTCAATTTCATTGTCGTTGGCGGTGCTTGGCTTTGGTCTTTTGATTCGTGCATTCAAAGAGCATCGCGGCAAGATGCTCACCGCAGTTGTCATCGCCTTGAGCGCGCTGAGTCACGGCATCGTTCTCTTATTTATTTTTGGTGGCGTTGTCTTGCTGGCGGTAGTTTGGGGTGAACGCCGAAGCACAATTACGGCGACGACGATTTCAATTACCGCGGTGCTGCTTTCGTCGTTCTGGGTTCTACCGTTTTTGACGGGTCATGCATTTATGACCGATATGAAATATGAACCTCGACCAAGTGGTGCGAGCGATTCGTTCTGGAGTATGTACTTTCCGTTGACTACTTTTTGGAATGTAGTGATCACTGGTTTTGCGATAATCGCATTTGGCAATTTCGTCAAAACCCGAAACCGCATCGGCATTTGGATGGGCGTTTATTGCATCGTGTTGGTATTTGGCGTTTATTTTGGGCGCGAGAGTCTTCCGGTGATCGGCCTGTTATGGAATCCGCGGTTGTTGCCGTTTCTTTATTTGTTGCGCTACTTCATGATGATCATTGGCATGTATCAAACTGCCGTTTGGTTGGTGGCGTTTTATCATTTGCAGCAGCTCGGTCGTAAAGCGCTGGTGCATCAATCTGTCGAAGATCTAAAACCTGTCGTAGCTATAAGCAGCAACCCAAAGTTCAACTTGTCGTGGATCACCGCAGTCACGGTTTTGGTGGTCGGAATAATTGGCTTTCGATTTCAAGAAATGCCGTTTGGCAAGCTGACGACAAATGCCGCCGGACAGACTATATATAGGTGGGGGGTTATCTCGACCAAAGCGACCAATGATGGCTTCGTGGACGGTTGGGCACGTTGGAACTTCACTGGCTACGAGGGCAAGAGTGCCTATGCCGAATATCGGGCTGTTGTCGAAACGATGAAGAACATTGGACAAGATCCAAATTTGGGTTGTGGTCGGGCGCTCTGGGAGAACAACAGCGAAATGAATAAATACGGTACGACGATGTCGCTGATGCTTTTGCCGCATTGGACAAAAGGTTGTATCGGTTCAATGGAAGGTCTTAATTTTGAGGCAGCGGGTACGACGCCGTATCACTTCATTGCAGCCGCCGCGATGTCGAAACAAAGTAGCAACCCTGTGCGTGAGTTGCGTTATGACGACAACAACGCCGGTCTTGGTGTTCGATATTTGCAAGAACTTGGCGTTCGCTACTTTATGGCTTTCACCGCCGAAGCAATTAATCAAGCCAATATGCAAGCAGCGCTTGTAAAAATTGCCCAAAGCGGACCTTGGGTGATCTACAAAGTTGCAGACAGCGATTTGGTCGTTCCAATGGTGGTGCAACCTGTGATTGTGTCGAGCAAAAGTGGTGATCCAAAGGAGCGGTGGCTCGAAATTGGTACGAGTTGGTTTCAGCACCCGGAAGACTGGACAGCAATACCGGTTACCGATGGCCCAGATCAGTGGCAAAAAGTCGAAGTGGTCATCGACTTGAATCGTCGTCAAGGCGAACCGACTGACCCGTCTCGCAGAGTTGACATTGTTAAGCCTTCAGAAACTGTTGACGCAGTCGAGTTACCGCCTGTGCAAATCAGCAACACGGTGCTCGAAGACGAGGCGATTAGTTTTACGGTCGATAAAGTTGGTGTGCCGGTGCTCGTGCGAATGAGTTACTTTCCAAATTGGAAAGTCGAGAATGCGCAAGGCCCATTTCGCGTCGCCCCAAACATGATGGTCGTGATTCCGACGGAGAAGAACGTTCGGTTAAATTACGGTTTCAGCACAGTAGATTTTTTCGCCTACTTCATGACGCTCGTCGGTATTGGCACATTGGCTGTGCGCTGGCGTGGTCGTCACGTTGCGCGAAAACATAAATTGTTAAACCGCTAGTCTTTACGGTCGTGCCAAACCTAGAAGCAGTCGTCAAGGCTTACGACATTCGAGGCACTGTGCCCGATCAACTAGACGTAACTCTCGCTCACGCACTCGGCGTGGCGTTCGCAAAATTCTCGGAGGCGAAAACTATTGTCGTCGCACATGACATGCGCCCGAGTGGCCCGGATCTTGTTGATGCATTTCAAAATGGGCTGACCGAGCAGGGAGTTGACGTAATCAACCTCGGTCTGGCGAGCACCGACATGCTTTATTTTGCTTCGGGCAAGTTGAGTGCACCAGGGGCGATGTTCACGGCTTCACACAACCCAGCTCAGTACAACGGCATCAAGTGTTGTTTGTCTGGTGCCCGATCAATCGGCATCGATAACGGATTGCGTGAGATGAAGGCGATTGCTCAAGAAGTTTTGGACGGCAACCAACCGTCGCCTGCCAAGACTCGAGGCGAGGTTATAAAAAAGAACATGCTCGCTGAATTCGTTGACCATGTAGTTGGTTTTATCGATGTCGAAAGTATTTCGAAGTTGCGAGTCGTGGCTGACACGGCAAACGGCATGGGTGGTTTGGTGGCGCCTGCAGTTTTTGATCGACTAAAAAAATTCGAAATTGAGATCATGTATGGCGAACTCGACGGCACGTTTCCGAATCACCCTGCCGACCCAATTCAGCCTGCTAACCAGCGTGATCTGCAAGCACGGGTCGTCGCAGGCAAGTTTGATGTAGGTCTTGCATTTGATGGTGATGCGGACCGCGTGTTTTTGGTAGATGAGACCGGCAAGAGTGTTTCGGGTAGCACGACGACCGCATTGTTGGCTTCAGTATTTTTGCGCAAGAGCCCAAGCGCGACGATTTTGTACAACTTGATCTGCTCACGAATCGTGCCAGAGACGGTTACGGCACTCGGCGGCAAACCAATTCGCACGAAGAATGGCCATAGTTATATGAAGCAAATCATGGCGCAAACTGGCGCGGTGTTTGCGGGCGAACATTCAGGGCATTATTATTTTGCCGACAACTATCGAGCCGACAGCGGCTTGATCGCAACTATGGTTGTGCTTGGCGAAATGTGTCGTACTGGAAAGTCGCTTTCTGAATTGCGCAAACCATTTGAAAAATACGCCAATAGTGGTGAGATCAATATGCAGGTTGGCAATATTCAAGAAGTGATTGATCGAGTAACCAAGCAGTTCGCAAAATATCCACAAGATCACCTAGACGGTCTGACAGTTGACTGCGGCTCGTGGTGGTTCAATGTTCGACCATCAAATACTGAGCCACTTTTGCGATTGAATCTTGAAGCAGCAACGCGCGAAGAATGCGACGAGCATGTAGCCGAGTTGCTGATGTTGATCACGGCTTAAGTGCGGTAAGTGTTATCGTATTAGCCGTGTCATCAGCCAGTTCATCACTTAATCCACGGTTGCTCGAGATCTTGGCTTGCCCCAAGGACAAAGGCAATCTGATCTACTTCGAAGCCGAAGAGATGTTGTACAACCCGCGCCTGCAGATGCGCTACCAAGTACGTCAGGGCATTCCGGTGATGTTGATCGACGAGGCGACGACTGTTAATCAAGTCGAGCACGAGAGAATCATGGCTAAAGCGGCACAGCTGAATTTGAAACCAACTTTTTAGTACAGAAATTCAATTAAACAGGAGAATCATGGCATCATCATCATTGGCAGCTCGCAAAGATTATCGAGTTGCAGATTTATCACTTGCGCTGTTCGGCAGAAAAGAAATTCATCTTGCCGAGCACGAGATGCCAGGTTTGCGTGCGTTGCGCAAAGAGTTTGGTACATCGAAACCCCTGAAGGGTGCGCGAATCTCTGGTTCGTTGCACATGACGATTCAGACGGCTGTATTGATTGAGACTCTTGTTCACCTTGGCGCCGAAGTGCGTTGGGCGAGTTGCAATATTTTCTCGACTCAGGATCACGCGGCTGCCGCCGTTGTGGTTGGTCCAGACGGTACACAAGAAAATCCACAAGGTGTGCCGGTTTATGCATGGAAGGGCGAAACTCTCGAAGAGTATTGGTGGGCGACAGACCAAATGATGACTTGGCCAGACGGTGACGGCCCGAACATGATTTTGGATGACGGTGGAGACGCGACGATGTTGTTGCACAAAGGAGTTGAATACGAAAAAACAGGCGCTGTTCCTGATCCGACGACGGCGTCAAACCCAGAGTTGGCGATTGTTCTCGGGCTATTGCAACGTGGATTAAAAACAAGTCCGAATCGTTGGACGAAGATGTCGAAACTGATAAAAGGTGTGACTGAAGAGACGACAACTGGCGTCAAGCGTCTCTACAAGATGGCCGAAGACAAAGAACTTTTGTTTCCGGCGATCAATGTCAATGACAGTGTTACTAAAAGCAAGTTTGACAATCTCTACGGTTGTCGACACTCGTTGATCGATGCGTTGAATCGTGCCACAGATGTGATGATCGCCGGCAAGATGGCGGTTGTCTGCGGTTATGGCGATGTGGGCAAGGGTTGTGCACAGAGTTTGCGCGGACAAGGTGCACGAGTTGTCGTGACCGAGATCGACCCGATAAATGCGCTACAAGCAGCTATGGAGGGCTACATCGTTGACACGCTTGAAAATGTGCTGAAAGTTGCCGACATTTTTGTGACTGCAACCGGCAATGAAGCTATCGTTACGGCCGAACACATGTCAAAGATGAAACATAATGCGATTGTCTGCAATATCGGCCACTTTGACAATGAGATTGATATGGCAGGACTTTCGCGAAGCAACGCAACACGCGACGAACTCAAACCTGGCACCGATCTTTGGACATTCAGTGACGGCCATTCAGTAATTCTGCTAGCAGAAGGTCGCTTGGTCAATTTAGGTTGCGCCACTGGTCACCCAAGTTTTGTCATGAGCTGCTCGTTCACCAATCAGGTGATCGCCCAAATCGAATTGTTTAACAACACCAAGAATTACCCACTAGGTGTTTATGTGTTACCGAAACATCTCGACGAAAAAGTTGCGTCGTTGCATCTCGATGCTCTCGGTGCAAAGTTGACGAAACTCTCAGACGAGCAGTCAGAATATTTGGGTGTGGCACCAAGCGGACCGTTTAAGGCCGAGCGCTACCGCTACTAACTGCCAAACGGGGCAAGAAGAAATGCACTAGAGGTCCGACGCCAAAAGCGAAGGCGAAAGTTGCAATGCCGACTTGGCCGCCGAGAATCATGCCGATTATCAAAACCGCGACTTCAATTGCGGTACGACCAAGGCGAATGGGAATGCCCCGCTTGGCGAGACCGGTCATTAGTCCGTCGCGTGGCCCTGGTCCAAGTGCACTGCCGATGTACAGGCCGGTACCGATCGCAACAGTGACAATGCCGACCACAACCATGATTATGCGAATAAATATGTTGTTCGGCTCAGGAATAATTTCAAGTGCAATATCGGCGACTAATCCGATTTCAAGAGCATTGAGAACTGTGCCGAGTCCTGGTTTTTGTTTGAGTGGTATCCATAGCAAGAGCAACGCAAAACCGGTCATCATGATGATTCTGCCGATTGAGATTTCGGTTTGTTTAGCCACACCTTGATGAAATACATCCCACGGTGGAGCACCAATATTCGCATTCATTTGTAACGAGATGCCGATGGCGAAAAGCGCCAAACCAACTAGACATCTGACGAGGCGACGACCAATTCTGTCACGAAATTCGAGTTGCTCTGGCCCCTGCACAGATTTATGCTAGCCAACACATCTGTAGTTGGTACACACATTTGTCACGATGTTCAAAATTGTTGATGCTGTTCTAGCCAAAGTGGCAGATCTGCTCGGTTTCATTTTCGGTGCTACTTGTCCAGCATGCGGTCGCATTGCGACGACAATTTGCAATTCTTGTCGTGGATCTCTTTGGGGTGGCGATACTAAAAAAATCTCTCCAACCGAATATCACGGCGACGTACTCGTTGCATTTGAGTACGACTCGATCATTCGAAAAGCAATTTTGGCTTTCAAATATCGCAATCAAAGATCGAGCCTGCGTTTTCTTGGAGATGCACTTGTGCGTCGCGTGCAAATCGAGCAGTCTCGCTCGCTCGAGAAGATTGACATCGTGACATGGGCTCCGACAACTCAAAGACGCATCGTCGAACGCGGCTATGACCACGCAGAGTTGATTGCAAAATATGTCGCCAAGCGATTGCAAGTGCCATGCGAAAAAGTTTTAGTTCGGTCGTCAGATCGACCCCAAACGGGAAAGTCACGAGAGGAAAGACTCGTTGGCCCTTCGTTTTTGGCACGAAATTTAGACTCGAAACATTTGTTGTTGATCGACGATGTAGCGACGACTGGCGCAACATTAAACAGCGCATCCCGAGCGCTTTACCAAGCGGGGGCTGGTCTGGTTACTTGTCTGGCTGTAGCATCAACTGTCTTATGGCAATCCTCGACCGAGTCTTACGCGCTGGCGAAGGCAAGAAAGTAAAGGCTCTTGCCGCCATATTGCCCGAAATCAATGCGTTGTCGACCGAATTCGCCGCTCTAAATGATGCTGCGTTGCGGGGCAAGACGACTGAATTCAAGTCGCGTTTTGAGCGTGGTGAGATGCTTGATGATCTGCTGATCGAGGCTTTTGCCGTCGTGCGCGAGGCAGCAACTCGTGTCATTGGTCAGCGCCACTATGACGTGCAGTTGATGGGTGGTGCAGCATTGCACGCGGGTTGGGTTGCCGAAATGAAAACAGGTGAAGGCAAGACGCTTGTTTCAACATTGCCCGCATATTTGAACGCGTTGTCGGGTAAAGGCGTGCATCAAATCACGACGAACGACTATCTCGCCCAGCGTGACGCCGAGTGGATGGGACAAATTCACAGGTGGCTCGGTTTGTCGGTGGGTCTGGTTGTGCCTGGTCGGCGCACGAGTTCTGCTGAAAAGCGCATCGACTATGCGAGCGACATTACATTCGGTACGAACAACGAGTTTGGTTTTGATTATTTGCGCGACAACATGGCTTCAACTCTTGAAGACAAGGTGCAACGAGGTTTCAATTTTGCGATCGTCGATGAAGTTGACTCGATTCTGATCGATGAAGCGCGAACACCGCTGATTATCTCCGGGCGTGTCGCTGATGCCGCGAAACTTTATTATCAGTTTGCGGCGATTGTTCGCACACTCGTTCGAGATGTCGACTATGACGTCGAAGAAGCCAAGCGCATCGTAGTGCCGACAGAGTCGGGCATTGAAAAAGTTGAAAAACAGTTGGGTATTGAAAATCTTTACGACGAAGTTCAGCAAAATCTTGTGCATCAATTGCAGGTCGCGCTCAAAGCAGCCGTTTTATATCAGCGCGACAAGGACTACATCATTCAAGACGGCGAAGTAAAGATCGTGGATGAATTTACGGGCCGCATTCTCGATGGCCGTCGCTGGAGCGAAGGCATTCACCAGGCGGTTGAAGCCAAAGAAGGCGTCAATATCAAAGAAGAAAACCAAACTTTGGCCACGATCACTCTGCAGAACTATTTCAGAATGTACGAAAAGCTTTCGGGTATGACAGGTACGGCACAAACCGAAGCCGCCGAATTAATGAACACTTACAATCTGCAAGTTGTACCGATTCCGACGAATCGTGAGATGGTGCGTACCGATCAGGCCGACCAGATTTATAAATCTGAAGCGGCAAAGTTTGATGCTGTCGTGCGCGACATCGAAGAAAAGCACGCCAAAGGTCAGCCTGTTTTGGTCGGCACCGTGAGCGTTGAAAAGAGCGAGCAGTTATCAAAGAAGTTGCAACAACGCGGCATTCGCCACGAAGTTTTGAACGCCAAGCAGCACACTCGCGAGGCGATGGTTGTAACGCAGGCCGGCCGTCTTGGGGCAATCACGGTTGCCACAAACATGGCGGGTCGTGGTGTTGACATCTTGTTGGGTGGCAACCCCGAAGGTTTGGCTCGACATGATGTGCTCAAAGAGGGTTTTGATCCGATGACGCTGCTTGATGAATTTGCTCTGCCGGTGGCGCTTGATTCGATGCCACCTGATTTTTTGACAGCCCGCGAAAAAGCGCAAAATCGATATCGCGAATTATTGGCCAAATACATAGATAGTTGCAAAGTAGAAGGTGACAAAGTTCGTCAGATTGGTGGTCTTTATGTCTTGGGCACTGAGCGTCACGAGAGTCGCCGCATCGACAATCAGTTGCGTGGTCGCGCCGGTCGACAAGGTGACCTTGGCGAAAGTCGATTTTATTTAAGTCTCGACGATGAATTGATGCGACTGTTTGCCACCGGTGCACTTTCGTGGGTGATGGGTCGCGCATTGCCTGACGACGAGGCGATCGAAGCAAAGATGGTGACCAAGGCGATTGAGCGTGCACAGAGCACCGTCGAGCAGCGCAACGGCGAGATTCGCAAAAATGTTCTCAAATATGACGAAGTAATGAACGAACAGCGCAAGATTATTTATCTACGTCGCGATCAAATTTTGCAAGGACTCGACCTCAAATCAGCGGCGATGGAATATTTGGCCGAGGCGGTCGATGCGTTGATTGGGTCTCATTGTGTCGCCGAGGCTGACGACGAATGGGATATCGACGGTTTGGTTCTTGAGTTGCGCACTTTCTGGCCGTCTGAAATAAGCGCGCCTCAAGTTGCCCAGTGCGATTCGACTGATGAGATCTACGACCTTGTGATGGCCGATGCGAGCGCGTTCTACGCCAAACGCGAAGCTGAAATGTCCGCGCAAGTAATGCGCGAGGTCGAGCGTCAAGTGATGCTCAAGATCATCGATCAACGTTGGCGTGAACACCTAGAAGAAATGGATTATTTGCAAGAAGGCATCAATTTGCGGGCGATTGGCCAGAAAGATCCGTTGATCGAGTGGCAACGCGAGGGCTTTGAGATGTTCGGCGCGTTGATGAAGGGCGTTGCCCAAGACTTCGTCAAATACGTGATGCATGTGCAGGTGATCAATAATTCGACCCCAGCCAGCAAGTTGAGCAACATTCAAGAAACCTCGGATGAAAACGTAGATCAAGCACCGAGTGCAAAGGCGAGCACAAGCAGCAGTGTTTTCGGTCAACCAGATTGGTCGAAAACTCCGCGTAATTCACCATGTCCATGTGGCACCGGCAAAAAATACAAGATGTGTCACGGTCGCGTCAGTTAGAGCGAATTAAGCATTATGAAAGATTTTTCAAGTGACCTTGCCGAATTGCATCGCCGCATCGGTGAGGCATCGCAATATTTGAACATTGAAACTTCGCGCGGGTTGCTCGTCGAACTTGAAGGTGAAGTTGCCAAGCCAGATTTGTGGAATGACCAAGAACATGCGAAGAAAGTTAATTCGCAGTACGCATCTTTGAAAGCCGACATTGATCAATTTAATTTGCTGTCGGCCACAGTCGACGACTTGTTCGTGTTGCACGAACTTGCTCGTGCAGAAGATGATGCAACCCAAGAACCAGAACTTGAAAAGGGTATTGCGTCGTGTCGTAGCCAACTTGACTCGCTTGAAATGCGCAGCATGTTTACGGGTGAGCACGACGAATGCGATGCAATTTTGCAGATCAACGCCAAAGACGGTGGTGTCGACGCCCAAGACTGGAGCGAGATGTTGTTACGAATGTTTCGGCGCTGGGCTGAGCGTCGTGGGTTTGCATTTGAAATTGGGGATGTTTCGATCGGCACCGAAGCCGGAATTTTGTCGGCTGATGTGACGATTCGTGGCCGATATGCGTACGGGCTATTGACTAGCGAGCGCGGCACTCATCGACTTGTGCGAATTAGTCCATTTGATAACCAAGGTCGTCGGCAGACAAGTTTTGCATTGGTGCAGATTTGGCCGATTCTTGATCAGGCTGAACTTGAAATTAACGAAAGCGACATTCGTATGGAAGTTTTTCGTGCCTCTGGAGCGGGTGGTCAACATGTCAACAAGACGTCGTCGGCGGTGCGCTTGATCCACGAGCCGACTGGTCTAGTCGCTTCATCGCAGCAAGAGCGCAGTCAGTTGCAAAATCGTGAGAGCGCGATGAAACGCTTGAAAGCGATGATCATCGCCCAAGACGAAGAAGAAAAAGCCGCAGCGCTTTCGCAGATTGCCGGCAAGCAAGCGCAAGTTGGATGGGGCAGTCAAATTCGTTCGTATGTGTTGCAGCCATATCAAATGGTGAAAGATCTCAGGTCAAGTGTCGAGAGCAGCAATGTCACGGCCGTGCTTGACGGTGATTTAGATGAATTTATGGAAGGCTTTCTGCGTTGGCGGCGTTCTGACAGCCAATAGGCCTGATCGGCGAGCCAATCTGACGATGGTAAGTTTGACGCAATGATTCGTCTTGAAAATGTGACGAAAATCTACGGAACCGAAACAGTTGCCGTAAGAGACGCGTCTTTTGATATACCCAAAAGCCAGTTCGTATTTTTGGTTGGACCGTCGGGCTCTGGTAAATCGACGCTGTTGCGTCTGATCAATCGTCAAGAACAACCCGAGCGGGGCGATGTATGGGTCGCGGGTCAAAACATAAATGAGCTGCCCGCATCGCGAGTGCCGCATCTTCGCCGCAGTATGGGCAACGTGTTTCAAGACTATAAATTGCTGCTCAACAAAACTGTGTTCGAAAATGTGGCGTTCGCCCTCGAAGTGATCGGCAAGCCGCGCCATGTGATCGCTCGTCAGGTGCCGATCGTGCTCGATTTGGTCGGTTTGGCCGACAAGCAAGACAGGTTTCCGAACCAGCTTTCAGGCGGTGAGCAACAGCGAGTTTCAATTGCCCGAGCCTTCGTTAATCGGCCGTTAATCATGTTGGCCGACGAACCGACCGGCAACCTTGATCCGACTACCAGCGAAGGCATCATGGGCTTGCTTGACGAAATTAATCAGACGGGTACGACCGTAATAATGGCGACTCACGATCATCGAGTCGTTAACGCGATGCGCAGGCGAGTGATTCAGCTTGATCGTGGCGTTATTGTGCGAGACCAAGAACGCGGGGTTTACGAGTAGATGTTTTCGAGAATTGCATACGCCTTTCGCGAAACTTGGGAGAGTTTTCGACGCAACCTAACTCTGACCGCTGCGGCAGTGTTGACTTCGGCTGTCTCGTTACTTCTCGTCGGCGCAACTTTTTTGATTCAACGCGCGTTTGAGAACTTGTTGGTGCAGTGGCGCGGCGATGTAGAGATGATTGTTTTCGTGCGCAGCGACGCATCTGCCGAACAAATTACGCTGATTGACTCGGTGTTGCGTGCCTCGCCAACAATTATCGATGTCGATAAGTTGCGATATTTGAACAAAACTGAAAGTTACGAAGAAGCAAAACGAATATTTGCTGGCGATCCGGTAACTCTTGGTTTGTTGACGCCAGAGACGATACCGACACAATTTAAAGTCGTGCCACTTTCTGATGACCCGACCCTTGTTAGGTCGTTGAGCGATCAATATCGCACTTTGCCCGGGGTTGAAGCGGTAGCGCTGGCCGAAGATGAGTTCGAAGTCATTTCTACTTTGTCTAACTTCATTCGTGTCGTGACACTGATTACTTCATTAGTGCTTTTACTTGTAGCCGTGGGTTTGATCTGGAATACGATTCGCACGGCGATGTTTGCACGGCGTCGTGAAATAGAAGTGATGAAACTGGTTGGTGCAACCAACTGGTTTATTCGAATTCCGTTTATGTTAGAAGGCTTGTTGCAGGGCCTAATCGGTGGCGTCGTTTCTTGTGGTGGTTTGTGGGTCTTGAATTCGGCGTGGACGAGCGGCGTCACTGGTTTTAAACCTGGCACGGGCATTAGTTCGCTTGTTGTGCCCGATAGTTATTTAACTTCGGTGATGTTTATTTTGCTGGGTATCGGCGCCTTTGTCGGCGCTATCGGTTCGGCGATTGCGGCGACGCGTTTTCTTGATGTTTAGTCAAATCAACTACGAAGTGAGCGATCAAGTCGCGACGATCACGCTGAATCGTCCAGAGAAACTTAATGCGTTTACAAACACAATGCTGCATGAAATTATTGCCGCATTTGACTTGTCTGATGCCGACGACAATGTTCGAGCAGTGATCGTGACTGGTGCTGGTCGAGCGTTTTGTGCCGGAGCCGATCTCTCTGCTGGTGGAGAAACTTTTAGTCGAGGTGGTAGTGATGTGATGGCTAAAAGCGGTGGTGCGAGCAGAGGTGTTAGCGATGATGGTGCACATTTGCCTCGCGACGGCGGTGGGCTGGTGTCTCTGCGAATTTTTGAAAGTTTGAAACCGGTCATTGGGGCAATAAATGGTCCGGCTGTCGGCGTTGGCGTGACGATGACTTTGCCGATGGATATTCGTTTGGCGAGCGATGGCGCAAAGTTTGGTTTTGTTTTTGCCCGACGTGGCATCATCACCGAGGCATGCTCTTCTTGGTTTTTGCCCCGCGTTGTTGGCATCTCGCTAGCAACTGAATGGGTTTTTACTGGTCGAATGATTTCGCCAGATGAAGCCCGTGAAGCCGGTCTCGTGCGAAGTATTCATAGCGCCGGCGAACTGCTCGGCGCGGCGCGTGCGCTGGCCAAAGAAATCGTCGAAAATACGGCACCAGTTTCTGTTGCGCTATCGCGACAGATGTTGTGGCGAATGCTCGGTGCTTCGCACCCGATGGAAGCCCATCGGGCTGAATCACGCGGCATTTTGCAACGCGGCAAGTCTGCCGATGCACGCGAAGGTGTAATGAGTTTTCTTGAAAAGCGTGCGGCAAACTTCACGATGAAAGTTTCAAACGACATGCCGAATTTGTTTCCAGATTGGCAAGACCCTGAGTTCAGATAGTTCGATCTTCGAGCAAGTTGGTGGTCTTTCTTTTTTTGAAAGACTCGTCGACCGCTTTTATGAAGGTGTGGCCACTGACGAAGTCTTGATTGTGCTGTATGAAGACCCGAAAAATTTAGTCAAGGCACGCCAGCACTTGACTTGGTTTCTCGCCCAATACTGGGGTGGACCGATGTTGTTCAACGAGAATCGCGGTCATCCACAATTGCGAATGCGACACATGCCGTTTCGTATCGGCAATTTAGAGCGCGATCGGTGGCTGGTGCACATGCTTACTGCGGTGAATGAACTCGTGGCTGACGACGAGATTCGTAGCGCGATGACCGAATATTTCGTCAAAGCCGCCGAGCACTTGCGCAATGACACGGGCTTGCCGATTTCTTCGGCTGAATATCCGCGTTAATAAAGCGAGATACCGTGAAATTCCGCGAGATACTGCGAGCCAATGCCAGTTAACGAAGCGCGTAGCAACTGATTGCCGCCGCGGCGGCGACATTTAGCGAATCAATATTTGGGTTCATCGCAATTTTGACGTGAGCGTCGGCGCAGGCGAGTGCTTGCTCGCTAAGGCCGGCGCGCTCTGAACCAAAAATTATTGCTCGTTTTTGCGAAGGTGCAAGTTTGATTTGGTCAATATCGACTGAGTCGAAGTCTGGCGTTAGAGCGAAGATTTTGAAATCTTGAGCGTGCAATGTTTGAAGCGTCTGAACGATGTCGGCTGTGCGCGCGAAACTTAAATTAAAAGCCGATCCCATAGAAACCCGCAGCCCGCGGCGAGAAAGTGGGTCGGCACTCGTCGTGTCGCAGATCAAACCATCCCAACCCAAACCAGTTGCGCAGCGAACGATCGCCCCGATGTTGCTGGGGTTATCAACCGCTTCGACAACGATTATTCGGTTGGCTAGAGCAATCACTTGGTCGACTGTTCGGGGGTTGGGTCGATAGAAAACGCCGAGGGCGCTGAGCGGTACGCCGAGACCTGTTGCTTGGCGGCGAATTTCGATGTCGGCAGTCAAGCACAGGCCACCGAGTTGATAAATCTGAAGATGTAATCGCTCGGCTTGTTCGGCATCACACAACACGACTTCAGGTTTGTAGCCAGCAGCCAGCGCGCGCGCGACGACGAGATCACCCTCGGCGATGAACCGACCGGCGGCAAGTGTCGATCGACGCTCGGCGATAGTCGTTAACTGGCGCTCGTTGAGCCGGAGCGGATCAAGTCGCGGATCTTGACTTGAGGTAATTGTCGTGATCATTGCGAGTTCTAGCGCAAGTGTCGCAAGATTAAAAATGCCAGGGGTATTTCGACCAGTCAGGGTCGCGCTTTTCAACAAACGAGTCTCGACCCTCGGTGGCTTCTTCGGTCATGTAGGCCAGCCGAGTTGCCTCGCCGGCGAAAATTTGTTGACCGACAAGGCCGTCATCGATTGCGTTGAACGCAAACTTGAGCATTCGCTGGGCCATTGGGCTTTTTGCGTTGATCTCACGAGCCCATTCGAGAGCGACCTTTTCAAGGTCTGCATGATCGACGACCGCATTGACCATGCCCATGCGGTGTGCATCTTCGGCAGAATATTCGCGGCCCAAAAAGAAAATTTCGCGGGCAAACTTTTGTCCAACTTGGCGCGCAAGATAAGCCGAGCCGAAGCCACCGTCAAAACTTGCAACATCAGCATCTGTTTGTTTGAACTTGGCGTGTTCTCTGCTGGCCAAAGTTAAGTCGCTGACGACATGCAAACTGTGACCGCCACCAGCAGCCCAACCAGGCACTACACAGATCACAATTTTCGGCATGAAGCGAATTAGTCGTTGCACCTCGAGAATGTGCAGTCGTCCGGTGCTTGATTTGTTTTGGTCATCAGATTCGTATTGATAGCCATCTCGACCGCGAATGCGCTGGTCACCGCCACTGCAAAAAGCCCAACCACCATCTTTGGGTGATGGACCGTTGCCAGTTAACAACACACACCCGACATCAACTGTCTGGCGTGCGTGGTCTAGCGCGCGATAAAGCTCGTCGACTGTGCTTGGGCGAAAGGCGTTGCGAACTTCGGGGCGGTTAAAAGCGACGCGAACCGTGCCGTGATCGTTGGCGCGGTGGTAGGTGATGTCACGGAAAGAAAAATCTTTAACTTGGGTCCATTTAGTTGGATCAAATATCGCCGAAACGCTCACACTTATATTGTGGCAGCACGCGAGGCAAATTCGGGTCGCGAGTTCAAGAATTGTTGCTCCCACTGTGCGCTTGCGCCATCTGATTGTCGCTTGGTTTGTGGCTCTGGCACTGTGTCGATTGGCGTGTTGATGTGACTCATAATTCGACGCACTGTTGCATCCATGTCGCGGGTGAGTTGCTCGTAAGTGACGAGCAACGGGGTGATCGAATGCTTGGCGAAGTATGCATCCCAATTTTTGTTGGCAACAGAAATTGTTTCGAGTGCTTCGACAATGGCCAGCTCGTCATAAACGGGTTCGCGAATTGCCGACATGTTGCTGTTCCATTGGTTCGACTGTTCGGCGCGAACGAGTGAAATTGCCTGTCGAACTTCGTTGTCGCGGGTGATGCGCACCCATTTGATCGGTGCATTCCAAAAGTTGGCGTCGATGCCGCGCTGCAGCATGTGCTCTTCGTATTGGTTGTAGTGCATCTTTATGCCGAATACGCCATTTGTTGTCGTGTTCAGTTCGGCTGCGCGATTTAGATATGCGCACCATGACGAATCAGAGAAATATTCGATGTTGCGCCAGGCATTGCGTCCGGTGACTTTGCGTATTGTGCCGATCAGAGCGCCACGCAAGTTGAGTTTTGGCAGGTTGTTTTCGTTGCGAAAATTGGTGAAGTTCTTGGTGTGAATATTTAGGTATTCCATTGGCATGCCTGCCAAGTGAGTTGCTCGCAATATCGAACAAAGCAATGTTGAACCAGTGCGATGCACCGAGGCGATTGCCAAGAGACAAGTTGTCGGGGTGTTCGACGCTTGATCTAACGGCACGCCTATATTCTGACAGGTCGTACTGATAGCGTCGTGGCTTGACAATTAGGCAAAAAAGTAACGGAGAGAAAAGATGACCGATCTACTTAGTCGCGAAGAATGGACAAAACGCGCGGCGCAAAAAGTGTCACGAACCCAACTGTTTATAGACGGAAAATTTGTAGATGCAGCAAGCGGAAAGACATTCGAGTCGATCAACCCGCGCGACAATACTGTTGCTGCAAATGTCGCCGAGGGTGATTCGCTAGACATTGATCGAGCAGTGACTGCTGCGCGAAAGTCGTTCAGCAATGGCGTGTGGAGTGAAATGGCGCCGCTCGAGCGGAAGAACATTATGTTGCGCTGGGTGCAGTTGATGCGCGAAAACATCTTCGAACTTGCGTTGCTTGAGACCATGGATGTCGGCAAGCCAATTGGTGACTCGGTGAATGTTGACATTGCTTCTGCGGCCAACAACCTGCAATGGTTCGCCGAAACGATTGACAAGATGTACGGACAAGTGGCACCGGTGCCGCGCGATGCAGTTGCGCTGATCGAGCGTGAACCGCTCGGTGTTGTCGGTGCAGTCGTGCCGTGGAATTATCCGTTGATTATTTCTTCATGGAAAGTTGGCGCCGCATTGGCTGGCGGCAACTCAGTTGTGCTTAAACCAGCAGAGCAGTCGCCTCTGTCGGCATTGTTCTTCGCCGAACTTGGTTCGCGAGCAGGTTTGCCAGACGGTGTATTGAATGTCGTGCCTGGTTTTGGTCCGACGGCTGGTGCCGCACTTGGCCGACATATGGATGTCGACAAACTCGCATTTACTGGTTCGACGGAGGTCGGCAGATATTTCTTGAAATACGCGGCAGAGAGCAACGGCAAATCTGTGTCGCTTGAACTTGGTGGCAAGACGCCACAAATTGTGTTGAGCGACTGTGCAGATCTTGACGCAGCGGCTTCATCGATTGCTTGGGGTGTTTTCTATAACTCCGGACAAACTTGTCATGCCGGCACGCGGTTGGTTGTCGAAAAAGCAGTTGAAGATGAGTTGCTTGAAAAAATTGCAAACGTTGGCAAGTCGATTCAGCCTGGTGACCCATATGACCCGACGACGGCTATGGGCACAATTGTTGACAAGACACAATTCGAGCGCGTGCTCAGTTATATCGATATTGGCAAAAGTGAAGGAGCAAAAGTTTTTTCGGGCGGCGAAAAAGCCGAACCAGTAAAAGGTGGTGTCTACATCAAGCCAACCGTGTTTCAAAATGTCAAACCAGGCATGCGTATCGAGCGCGAAGAAATCTTTGGGCCAGTGTTGGCATCGATTGCAGTTGAAAGCGCCGATGAAGCAGTTCGTATCGCCAATGACACGCAATACGGTTTGGCGTCGGCCGTTTGGACTCGTGACATTACGAAAGCCCATCGCATTGCGCGCAAATTGCGCACCGGCACCGTTTGGGTGAATACTTTTGACAAGGGTTCAATCACGACACCGTTCGGCGGATTCAAACAATCTGGCACGGGGCGCGATCGCTCGATGCATTCAATAGAGGGTTACACCAACTTGAAGACGACATGGATACAACTATGAGCAAAACAAAACGAAATTGCGGTTTTATTGGCCTCGGACATCTCGGCGTTTATCTTGCCGCAAGTTTGTTGCGCGCCGGACACAATGTGACGATCAATGATCTCAACAAATCGCTAGGCGAAGGTCTAATTGCCAAAGGTGCAAAGTGGGCAAATTCGGCCAAAGAAGTTGCTCAAGCGTCTGAAGTTGTTTTTACTTGTTTGCCGTCACCGCGGGCGATCGATGTAGTCGTCAACGGCGATAACGGAGTATTTTCGGGTTTGGCCAAAGGTGCAACATGGATCGACATGAGTACGAATGATCGCAGTGAGACTTTGCGTCTAGGTGAAATTGCGACAAAATTGGGCTTCAACACTCTTGAATCGCCAGTGACTGGCGGCGTGCATAAAGCAGCCGAAGGTGACATCACCGTTCTGGTCGGTGGCGACCCAAAGGTTTTTGCAGCACATAAAGATCTGCTTGAGGCAATGGGCAAACCTGTTATTTATGTCGGCGAACTTGGCAGTGCGGCTGTGATCAAAGTGATCACCAACATGCTTGCATTCATTCACCTCGTGGCATGCGGTGAAGCATTGATGCTGGCGAAAAAAGGCGGCATTGATCTTGGCATTGCATACGAAGTAATCAAAAATAGTTCGGGCAACAGTTTTGTTCACGAAACTGAAGGCCAAGTTATTCTCAACGGTAGTTACGACATTGGCTTCACAATGGACCTCGCACTAAAAGACATGGGCTTCGCCATGGAATACGGTCGCAAGTTTGGTGTGCCACTTGATGTAGCAAGCACCGTTCAACAAGCCTTTGTGCGTGCCAAGTCGCAATACGGTGGTGAAGTCTGGTCGACTCAGGTCGTCAAGTTGCTTGAAGACGCACTTGGCACAGACTTGCGTGCGCCTGGGTTTCCGGCCAGATTGCAATAGCATTTAAGTCATGACGATCGAGCAACAGGCTCGTTTAGATTTAGCAGTTGCGTTTCGCTCGGCGGCGCGATTGAACATGCATGAAGCAGTCGCTAATCACTTCAGTGTGGCCGTTTCTGATGACGGTCAGAAGTTTCTAATTAATCCTGCGGGTCGGCACTTTTCACGAATGCGGGCGAGTGATTTGTTGCTGGTCGAAATGAATGCAAAAGACTTTGGCATTAACGCTGGTCAAGTTGTCGACCAAACGGCGATCAACCTGCACGGGCAAATTCATAAATTGGTGCCTGATGCGCGGTGCGTGCTGCACACGCACATGCCATATACGACTGTGTTGGCGTGTCTGCAAGATTTTGAATTCTTGATGCTCGATCAAAACGCGTGCCGTTTCTATAATCGCATCGCGTATGACCGTGATTATGCAGGCATGGCACTTGATGTCAGTGAGGGTGAAAGAGTCGCCAACCTTTTGGGCAGGTCACGCAGCGTTTTATTTTTGGCAAATCACGGGGTGATCGTTGTCGGCAAGTCGGTGG
Organism: Acidimicrobium sp.; assembly: GCA_002737635.1. GTDB lineage: Bacteria > Actinomycetota > Acidimicrobiia > Acidimicrobiales > Ilumatobacteraceae > BACL27. The sequence goes on along the minus strand of NSIC01000001.1, from coordinate 15,176 downwards.
CTGAAGCATTTGACGAGTTGTACTATCTTGAAAAAGCGGCGCAATTGCAGGTATTGGCGCTTTCAACTGGTCGCGAACTGGCGCTCATTGATGATGAAACTGCAGCTTTGGTTTGCAAACAATGGCTAGAGTATCCGAACGCTGCCGAGTATCACCTCGCAGCGTTAACAGAGATTCTTGACCAAGAATCTTGTGATTTTCGAAATTAGAAATTCTGAAAGGTGAAATCAGTGAAAGCAGCAGTTTGTCGTGAGTTCGGTAAGCCACTCGTAATTGAAGAAGTAAATCTGGCCAAGCCCCAAGCCAGCGAGATGCGCGTGAAGATTTCTGCAACGGCGATTTGTCACAGCGATATTTCATACGCTGATGGTGCTTGGGGTGGAACCCTGCCAGCAATCTTCGGACATGAGAGTGTTGGCATTGTTGAAGAAGTTGGTTCAGGTGTAAATCAAGTGAAAGTTGGTGACTGCGTCGTTGTGACTTTGATTCGTTCGTGTGGACACTGCCGCGGTTGTTCGCGCGGCATGCCCGTGACATGTGAAACCTCTTTTCCGCTTGATGTCAAGAGTCCGCTGACTTCGAAATCGGGCGAGTCAATCGTGCAAGCGATGCGTACGGGAAGTTTCGCCGAATATGTCGTCGTGCATGAATCGCAGGTTGTTGTGATTTCGAAAGACATTAAGGCAGCCAGTGCGTCTTTGCTGGCTTGCGGCGTGATCACTGGTTTTGGTGCAGTGACAAACACAGCCAAAGTCGAAGCCGGCAGTCATGTTGTCGTGATCGGTGCGGGTGGCGTTGGTCTGAACGCAGTTCAAGGTGCGCGCGTGAGCGGTGCGCGATCGATAGTTGCCGTTGATCTGTCAGATTCAAAACTTGAAGCGGCGAAGACTTTTGGTGCGACTCACGGTATTAACTCTGGTAAACAAGATGTCGCCAAACGCGTGCAAGAGATCACCGATGGCCGCGGTGCAGATTATGTTTTCGTCACCGTCGGTGCCAAGCAAGCATTCGACTCGTCATATGGTCTGCTCGCAAAGTCGGGCACGGTTGTTCTTGTCGGTATGCCGGCAAACGGCGTAATGTCGGAAATCGATCCAGGCACAATGGCTGCCTACAGTCAAAATATCCTTGGCTCAAAAATGGGCTCGGCGCGAATTCAGGTTGATATTCCGAATCTGATCGCTCTTTACGAGCAGGGTCGCTTGAAATTAGATGAACTCGTAACCAAGACGTATCCTTTAGAAGAGATAAATGAGGCGATTGCGGCTGTAAAACGGGGCGATGCCTTGCGAAATGTGATTATTTTTTAGAGATCCAGAGAAAGACAGGCGGGGTCGTGAAGATTGAGAAACTGCAGACATTCGTAGTCGGCAATCCACCACCGCGAACTGGCGGTCGCTATTTCATTTTTGTGAAACTGACTACTGATACTGGCGTTACTGGTATCGGCGAAATCTATACAGCGACATATTCGCCGCAAATAGTTTGCAAAGTCGCCGAAGACATGTTTGCGCGATATGTGTTCGGCTCTGATCCATTTCATATCGAAAAAATGTGGCGACGAACGTATGGCTCGGGTTTTTCGCATCGCCCAGACTTCAGCACGGCTGGTGTAGTTAGCGGTCTTGAAATGGCGATGTGGGATATCTGCGGCAAAGATACCGGCAAGCCCGTTTATGAATTGTTAGGCGGTCAGGTTCATGATCGTTTGCGTTGCTACACATATTTGTATCCGCCACATGAGTTTGATGCGCACTCTGATCATCCGCTTTATAGCGACCCAGATCTTGCAGCCGAGGCCGCAGTTCGCGAAGTTGAGCGCGGTTTCACTGCCGTAAAACTCGACCCCGCCGGCCCTTATTCGGTTTACGACGGACGTCAACCATCGCTGGCAACAATTGATCGCAGTGTGCGAATGGTTGCAGCGATTCGCAAAGCAGTTGGCAATCGTGCTGACATTTTGTTTGGTACGCACGGTCAGTTCACGGCATCGGGTGCGATTCGTTTGGCGAAACAACTCGAGCCATATGACCCGATGTGGTTTGAAGAGCCGATTCCGCCTGATGCGCCTGAAGAAATGGCCAAAGTTGCGGCACACACGAGTATTCCGATTGCAGCGGGTGAGCGTTTGACATCAAAATATGAATTCGCACATTTGTTGCGCGTCGGTGGGGCGTCGATTATTCAGTTGGCAACGGGTCGGTGCGGCGGAATTCTTGAGGGCAAAAAAATTGCTTCGATCGCCGAAACTTATCATGCGCAGATTGCACCGCATCTTTATTGCGGACCGATTGAAGGCGCGGCGAATATTCAGTTGAGTACTTGTACGCCAAATTTTTTGATTCTTGAAAGCATTCAGGATTGGGGTGGTTTCCATGCCAAGATTTTGAAGAAGCCGATTCAATTTGAAAACGGCTATGTGATTCCATCGAAAGAGCCAGGTCTTGGTGTTGAACTCAATGAAGAAGTTGCACTCGCACATCCGTACACGGGCACCGATCTTCATCTCAACGAGCGACAAACCCCAGCCGACCTAACTTAACTTCACGCACTTTCGTGTAAGGTTTCCTTATGCGCAAACATCTAGCAATCCTGTTTCTCATTTTTTTCACACTGCCTAGCTCGTATGTTGGTGCGAAAGATGCGACTCCGAAAAAATATAAATCATGCGCTGAACTTTTGAAAGATTTTCCAAATGGAGTTGCAAAGAATTCAGGAACTATTGGATCAACTTATGCGACTGTGAACGCAGCCGTTTATAAACTTAACTACAAAAATTTAGACCGAGATAAAGACGGTGTTGCCTGCGAGAAATAGGGCACTCGGAAGTAAATTCTTGTAGAGGTTTGATTTAAATAACTTTTAAAGTTCTGGTGTGATAACCAGTTGCGCCGTCTGGGTCTGGGCGACTGACTTCTTGCGTTTGAGTTTCGCCAGCTTTATTTGTGGCACGCACTTGAACTTGGTATTCACCGGGCTTGGCGTCAAATTCATATTTCCATTGGCGCCAAGTATCGTCGCTGAAGTCAAGTGCAAGCGTTGCTTTTTGCCAATCACTCGAACCAATGCGAACTTCAACTTTTTCAATCCCGATTTGTTGTGCCCACGCCACGCCAGCAATTGCAATTCGACCTGCGCGCACGGTCTCGTCGCGGCGCGGCACATCGATTCGTGATTGTGTTTTTATCGGTGCATCACGCGACCATCCGAGCGGAATCCAATATCCTTGTGCTTGGCTCCAAGTTGTTAAGTCAAGATTGGTCAACCATTTTGTCGCACTGACATATCCATAAAGGCCAGGGATAATCACACGGGCTGGGTAGCCGTGTTCAAGTGGTAGCGCAGTGCCGTTCATCCCGACGGCGATCATCGCATCGCGCTTGTCGAGCGCCGCACCAACCGGAAACCCGCATGTCCAACCATCGGCACTCGTGCCGAATATTTGTTCTGCAAGTGGATCAACCCCTGCTTCGGCAAGCAGATCTGCGAGAAGCACGCCTTGCCAAACCGCATTACCGATATACGGACCACCAACTTCGTTGGACACGCAGCAGATCGTGATCGTGCTTTCAACCATTCGTCGCGCAAGAAGGTCGTCATACGAAAGTTTGAGTGGTGTTTTGACCATGCCGCCAATTTGTAGTGACCAAGTTTTGATATCAACTCGTGGCAACGACAGTGCAGTGTCTATGCGATAGAAATCTTTATTTGGAGTAATAAATGGCGTCTCGGCGAATATTTGTGCGCCAGCCGGAATCTTTGTCGGAGTCAAACCGTTGCCCGCACTAATTTTTGGTAGCGAGTCTGGCGCAGTTTGACGAATCTCTGAGATTTTTCTATTTTCAAGTTTGTTCGCGACCGCACCGAATATCGCAGATATCAATACGGTCTTACTAGCAGTTGAGATAAACCGACGACGGTCCCAGCCCAACGGTGCGCGTGATTCGCTCGGATAGGCAATGGGGAGATCGTATTTCGTAATAGTTTTAATTAATTTGTTGAGTAATTGACATCCAGATATGGCTCCGAACAAAGAAGGAACTAGCGCCAGTGCCGATTGCGATGGTCGCGCTGCCGAAATTAATCCACCAAAAATACCAAAACTCGCGATCATGCTGATGCCAGCGCGCAGTTTTCGTCGCGCAACCAAGCCGATCACTAGCGCGAGCCAAGAGATGGTCAGCAGCATGCCAATTTTCAGCACAGTTTTATTGTTTGTGCCAAAAGTTTGTATCGCCAAGCTTTTTAACCACTTCGGAGTGTGATCAATGAATTCGCTGCCAACTGCGTCAAGTGGCGTTACTAAATTGAGCAATACTGCAGTCAAAGTGGCGACGCTCACGGCGAATAAAGACGAAATCAGACCTGCGACCGGTGCTGTCCAATTCGGTGATTGGTTGCTCTGTTTTAGCGGCGCCAAAGGGTCGGTTTCGGTTTGAATTATCGATCCGCTTATAGTTCTATTGAAAATATCTATGAAGCGAAGCCTAGTTAGTTGGTGATTGATCGGCCGGTGGGTATCGTGCAGGCAGTGAATAACTTTGCAGTCGTCGCCCATCATCAGCATCATCACGTGCATCACGTGACGCGACGGGCTCATTTGTAACGCTTCAGAATTAAGTTTCGAAGATCAGCCCGTCGGTTTATCCGGCGGGTTTTTTGTTTATATCGGGTCAATTTATAAATTTTTAACGGGTTAACAAAATGAAAGTGGAGAGATCAAATGTCAGTAGAAAATCAAATAGTAGATTTCAAAAAACTCAATGGCTTGGTGCCAGCAGTTATTCAAGATTCAACAACACTTGAGGTCTTGATGGTTGGTTTCATGAATGATGAGGCACTAGTCAAAACTCGTGAGACCGGTTACGTGGTTTTTTTCAGTCGTTCGCGAAATCAACTTTGGCTAAAAGGTGAGTCATCAGGACACAAATTGCAGGTTGTTTCAATCAAGACCGATTGCGATCGTGACACGATTTTGGTTTTGGTTAATCCTCTCGGGCCCGGCGTATGTCACGAAGGATACGAGAGTTGCTTCTTTCGCACTTGGCAGAGCGATCAATGGAAAATTAATTCAGAGAAAGTGTTTTCACCCGAAACCGTATACGGAGCAAAATCATGAGCGATAAAACCAATAACCAAGCAAAAAAACCGATTTTAAAACTCGGTATTCCGAAGGGCAGTTTAGAAGCAGCCACAATTGATCTCTTTCGTCGGGCCGGGTTTCAGATAACCGTGAATAGTCGTTCGTATTTTCCGGCTATTGATGACCCAAATATTGAGTGCATGTTGATTCGCGCCCAAGAGATGGCCCGCTATGTCGAAGACGGTGTACTAGACGCAGGATTGACTGGCCAAGACTGGATATCTGAGAGCGGAGCAAACGTCGAACCGGTTGCCGACTTGGTTTACGCCAAACAGAGTTTTGGTCGTGTGCGGTGGGTCTTGGCAGTGCCCGAATCTTCGGCGGTGCAATCAGTAAAAGATCTTGAAGGCAAAGTGATTGCTACCGAACTGGTTCAAACAACTCTGCGTTATCTGCAAGCGAACAATGTGAATGCAAAAGTTGAGTTCAGTTGGGGGGCGACAGAGGTCAAGCCGCCGATTTTGGCTGATGCGATAGTTGAAGTTACCGAGACAGGGTCTTCGTTGCGTGCAAATAACTTGCGCATCGTTGAAACTGTGATTGAGTCGAATACGAAGTTCATCGCAAACACCAAGTCTTGGGCAGACCCAGTGAAGCGTGAACAGATGTTGGATATCAAGATGCTTTTAGAAGGTGCGATCAACGCAATGGGCAAAGTCGGACTAATGCTTAATGTCGAAAGGCGAAACCTTGATGCAATTCTTGGTGTACTTCCGGCACTAAAGACACCAACGATCTCAAATCTTGCTGATGAAAATTGGCTAGCGCTGAACACGATTTTAGATGAGTCAACCGTGCGCACGATTATTCCGCGGTTGAAAGCGGCAGGTGCACACGGCATTGTTGAATATCCACTCAACAAGATCGTTGTCTGATGTTGCAAATCATTGATCTAGCGAATGCTGCGCCTTTACTTGAGCGCAATAGTGCGCGGCTTGATGAAGTCTCGCGAGTCGTTGCGCCGATCATTGCCGATGTGCGTAAGCGAGGTGATGCCGCGTTATTCGAATACGCCAAAAAGTTTGATGATTTCGATGGCTCTAGTTTTGTAGTCAAAACAGATGGCAAACTTTCGGCAGAGTTGTTGAACGCAGTTGAAGTTGCAGCAACGAATATTCGTGCGTTTGCCGTACAGCAGTTGCCAAAAAATACAAATACAACTACGAGCGATGGGCGATCATTGGGGCAAATTGTTCGGCCAATTGATTCGGTTGGCGTTTATGTTCCTGCCGGTAGTTATCCATTGCTTTCAACTCTGATGATGGCGGTTATCCCAGCGCAAGTTGCCGGGGTCAAGTTGATCACGGTTGTTTGTCCGAATCCGACTACAGAAATTTTGGCATTGGCTTCGTGGCTAGGTATTAAGACAATTTTGAAAATCGGCGGAGCACAGGCGATTGCTGCATTGGCATATGGTACTGAGTCGGTATCTCGGGTCACGAGAATAGTCGGGCCAGGAAATGCATTTGTCGCTGCCGCGAAAAAAATAGTTTCAGTTGACACGGCGATTGATTTTGTGGCTGGTCCATCAGAGATTGCGATCGTTGCGCAAGCGGGAAACCCGAAATGGATTGCCGCCGACATGTTGGCACAGTGTGAACATGATAAAAATGCTTCGGCGTTGCTGCTGACTTGTTCGCGTCAACTCGCTAGTGAAGTGCAACTTGAAGTGGCTGCACAACTCGAGAATCTCTCGACACGCAATATTGCCGAGCAATCAATCAATGCAAATAGCGCCGTCGTTGTGTGCGAGTCAATAGATCAAGCATTTGAATTTGTCAATGCTCTCGCCCCAGAGCACTTATCAATTGAAGATCACGATTGGCTAAGCAAAGTCGAAAGTGCAGGTTCAGTTTTCATTGGTGCTTACAGCACCGAAGCGGCTGGTGACTACGCAAGTGGGCCAAATCACATCTTGCCAACATCGGGTGCTGCCGCCGTGCGCGGTGGGTTGTCTGCGGCAGATTTTGTGAAAGTTATTTCGGTGCAACAACTTTCGGCGCCAGCGTTAAATGGCCTGGCGCCGAGCGTCACAACATTGGCTCGTGCCGAAGGTCTTGAGGCCCACGCCCGATCAGTTGAAGTGCGCATCGCGAACCGAGAGCCAGCCGCTAGTCAGACGCTAAACCTACCGAGCGCACTTAAGCCGCGCGTAGCAGTTAAAAATATGCGACCGTATTCTCCGCCATCGCAAGGGCGCGTCGACCAGATGCGCCTAGATTTCAACGAGAACACCATTGGGTGCTCACCGAAAGTCATTGAAGCAATCTCCGAGATAATTGACGCGAATGCGATGAGCATGTATCCCGAATATTCGCAAGCGAAATCGGTAATAGCCAATTTTTTTAATGTCTCGTCTGAGCAACTGGTGTTTACAAATGGCACTGATGAAGCGATCTCGTTACTTGTCAACACATTCGTCGAACACGGTCAACAACTTGTACTGGTGCACCCGTCTTACGCGATGTATCGCTTTTATGGCGAACTGGGTGGGGCGAAAATCACTGAGGTGCAATATGAGATCACCGATGATTTTAAGTTTCCGATGGCCAAGTTATTGGCGTCAATAAATCAAGAAACAGCAGCAGTATTTCTTGCTAATCCGAATAATCCAACTGGCACAGCGATTTCACGCAGTGAGATAGTTCAAGTTCTTCGTGCCGCGCCAAACTCGGTTGTCCTGATTGACGAGGCCTATGTTGAGTTTGCCGATGTTTCGGCTTTGGATCTGATTAATGAATTTCCAAATTTATTTGTCAGTCGAACTTTTTCGAAGGCATATGGAATGGCTGGAATCAGATTTGGATGTTTGTTCTCGGATGCACAGAACATTGAGTGGGTTCAAAAAGCCCAGTCGCCATACAGCGTCAATGTCGTGGCGATAACGGCGGCGTTGGCTGCCGTGCGTGACGACAAGTATTTAACGAACTATGTCTCCGAAGTTCGTGAATCGCGCAAATTTGTCGAAGCCGAATTCGATCGTCTTGGTGTCAAATATTTTGATAGCACCGGAAATTTCTTGTTGTTTGATGTTGGCTCAAGGGCGACATCAATTCGCGATCAGCTCGCGACACGGGGTGTGTTGGTTCGAGATCGAAGTTATGAGATTGCTGGTTGCGTGCGTGTCACGATCGGAACAAAACAGCAGATGAAATTATTTATCAACGAATTAGAGAGGGCGTTATGAGAAAAGCAACAATTAAGCGAGTCAGTAAAGAAACAAATATTTTGGTGCAATTGACGATTGAGGGTAAGGGTCGTTACGAGATCTCGACGGGCATAAGATTCTTTGATCACATGCTCGAGCTGTTCGCAAAGCACGGTGGCTTTGACCTAAAAGTCATCGCCAAAGGCGATCTCGATATTGACCAGCATCACACAGTTGAAGACGTCGGTATTGCAATCGGCCAGGCTTTTGCAAAAGCATTAGGTAAAAAAACAGGCATCAATCGCGCCGGCTATTTCGTTTTGCCAATGGACGAAACCCTTGCTGTCGTTGCTGTAGATCTGAGTGGCAGACCTGCACTCGTTTATAACGATCTTATTCGCGCGCGCTTAGTCGGCGATTTGCAAACTGAACTGGTCCATGACTTTTTTGGCGGATTCGTAAATAACGCGGGTGCGAACCTTCACGCCAAGGTGCTTTATGGTCGCTCAACACACCACAAAATTGAGGCAATCTTCAAATGTTTCGCGCGTGCAATGCGTTACGCATGTTCGACAGATGTGCGTCTCAAAGATCAACTTCCAAGCACAAAAGGTTTACTGTGATTTCTGTTATTGATTATGGAGCAGGAAACCTACGATCTGTAACCAACGTTTTGGCACTACTTAAAGTTGATTTTCAAATCATCACAGATGCGAAATCAGTTAAAAATTCAACAAAAATAATTTTGCCAGGCGTCGGGCATTTTGGACAGTTATCAAGTGCGCTTGACGAACTAAAAATTCGCGACTCGCTCTACGAGCAAATCAATGCTGGCGTGCCATATCTAGGTATTTGTCTTGGGATGCAGATTCTCTTTGCAGAAAGTCAAGAAGCGCCTCAGGCTCGCGGTCTTGGTCTTTTGTCTGGAAGCGTGATGAAATTCGATAAGTCCGAGCGAACTCCACATATGGGTTGGAACACGCTCGACGAGATTGCTCAGTCGCGACTAGTTCAGTCATCGCTAGCTAATTCACTTGTTAGCAATGCCACGAGCAATGGCGAACTTTTCGCTTATTATGCGCACAGTTATTTTTGCCCAGTTGTCGACCAAACAGTATTCACGACCACTTATGGTGATCAATTTTCGGCAGTTATTGAGGCTGAAAATATTTTCGGTGTGCAGTTTCACCCGGAGAAGTCAGGAGATTTTGGTCGGCTCGTGATGCAAAATTTTGTGAGTCTATAAATGTTGGCCAAACGAATAATTGCATGCCTTGACGTGGCTGATGGCCGTGTTGTTAAAGGTGTGAACTTTCTTGAGCTGCGTGATGCAGGTGACCCCGTTGAACTTGCTTCACGCTATAACGCCGAAGGTATCGATGAACTTGTATTTTTGGATGTTGCGGCAACAAACGAGAATCGCAACATGATGATTGATTTAGTCACACGTACAGCACGCGAAGTGTTTATCCCATTGACAGTTGGCGGAGGAATTCGAACCGTTGACGATGCACGAAAGGTCTTACATGCGGGTGCCGACAAGGTCAGTGTCAACAGTGCAGCCGTTTGGCGACCTGAATTGATTTGTGAATTAAGCCAAGAATTCGGATCACAGGCTGTGGTTTTGGCAATAGACGCTCGCCGTGACGATCAGATCTGGCGGGTGTTTACCAAGGGAGGTCGTCAAGCAGAGCAACTCAATGCAATTGAATGGGCGCAACAAGGCGAGCGTCTCGGCGCAGGTGAGATTTTGTTGACGTCAATGGATGCAGATGGCGTGCAAAATGGTTTTGATCAACTTCTAACTAAGGCAGTTCGCGATGCTGTAAATATTCCAGTGATTGCATCGGGGGGTGCGGGAAAAGTAGAACACTTCGCTGAGATTCTTGTAGATGCCGACGCCGCACTCGCGGCCACAGTATTTCATTTTGGTTCGTTAACTATTAGCGATGTAAAAAAAGCCGTTGCCAAAACGGGAATCGCAGTTCGGCTATGAACATTCGTCGTAAACCGATTGTTGTTCCTTGTATTGATATTCAAGGTGGCAAAGTTGTTCAGTTGGTGCAGGGTCGAACTAAAGCCCTCGAAGGTCCTGATCCACTTGAAATGCTTGAGCGGTTTGCTGGCTTTGAAGAGATCCAAGTAATTGATCTAGATGCGGCAATGGGTGTCGGCGATAACGCGCCGATTATTGAGATGTTGGCGAGTCGAGCCAAGTGCCGTGTGGGTGGCGGAGTCCGCACACCTGAGCGTGCGGCGCAGTTAATAGATCTTGGAGCACATCGCGTAATTGTAGGAACGGCGGCGTTTACTCCTGCATATTCAAAAATCGTTGAACGAGTTAAACCGCAAAATATTCTGGTCGCACTTGATTCTCTTGCTGGCAAAGTCGTCGTAGATGGCTGGATGACGACTTTAAACACGACGGCGCAAGAATCATTGGCTCAATTTTCGCAATTGTGCAGCGGGTTTTTATGTACATATGTTGACAAAGAAGGAATGATGCAGGGCACAGATTTAGAGTGGTTCGCACAATTGCGAAGCGCAACAAAACTTGAGATTACTGCTGCAGGTGGGATCACGACTTTTGATGATGTTCGGGCTTTGCTTGCTTTGAACATTGATGTAGCAATCGGTATGGCGATATACACAGGTGGGCTTTCGCTCGCAGAGCTTTTGACGCTGAGTACGAAGTAGTTCGGACCATGCTTTAGTTCGTTAAACGACAAGCAACTATGTAAGCATCAACTCTGTGAGTTTGACGTTGCCGACGAGTGGAATTCGACCCAGTGAACTGATGGCGATAAAGCCGTTTCGCTTGTTGTGGATAAACAGTTTCTTGTTCATACTTGTGCAGAGCACACAACGCTTTGCATTTGTCTGGCTGGCTCTCGAACTCGGTGCCAAATCTGATATCAGTGGATTGATTCTCTTTGTTATGGGTATTCCGGTGTTGCTGATTTCTCTGCCTGTTGGGGTGATGAGTGATCACATGAATCGCCGCACACTGCTGATGGTCAGTCAACTTGGTGCGTTGGCGATAACGACCGTGATTGCTGTGATGGTCACGACCAAACAGATGACGATCAACTGGGCGATTATCGGGTCATTTATTGCCGGCATATTTATTGCCATCGGTTCGCCCGTGCGCTCGGCAATTGTGCCATCTGTCGTGCCCCGAGACAAACTTGTTGGGGCGATTGCAGTCAATACGATCGGAAACAATCTTGGATTAATTATTGGCCCGGCCGTAGCTGGTCCAGCGATTGCGATTTGGGGGATTGAAGGCGCGTTCTGGATTCAGGCGTTGCTCAACTTGTTTGGATTATTTGCCCTGATTAGGTTGCAATTGCCTGCAAGTTTGAACACAGAACGAAGAAGACTGCGCGAAGAGATATTTGGCGGTCTGAGCTTTATTCGTGGGCACAAAGAAGTTCGAGCTTTTTATGTTCTACTCTGTGGTTCAATTTTGTTGATGATGTCGCCGTGGATAGTTTTGGGTCCACAAATCGCAAAAGAACAGGCTGGCGCCACAGGCAGTCAGACAACATATATGTTTGCGATGCTCGGCGTGGGTCAATTCGTTACTTCGGTCGCAATCTTGCGTTACAACCACAAGATGATCCAAAAAGGTATGTGGTTCATGGTTGCTTTATGTTGGGGAAGTTCGATGCAAATTATCCTTGGACAGTCGAGTTCTATTTTGATGATGAGCGTGATGCTTTTTGCCTGGGGAATGGGTGGTGGCTTTTATATGAACTTGAGCCAAACATTGATTCAGAACAACACGCCGCCCCAAGTAATGGGTCGAGTAATGGCTATTCACTCGCTTATATTCTCGGGTCTCGCTCCACTTGGTGCATTAGCCGTTGGCATTATCGCCCGAAACATTGATTCTGCGCCAACAACTTTTTCGGTTACGGGCTTGTTGATGTTGGTGATGGCGGCATACTTTTTGTTCACAAAGAAGAATCTGCGCGTGATGTCGTAAACTTGCCGTTATGACAATTTCATTTAGAGCAGGCGAGATTGCGGCGGCAGATTTGGCGGCAAAGCCACTCGGGCAGCCTTCGGCTGAACCGTTGACTGGCGAAATCATGACACGGGCAAAAGTTTTTCTTGACAACCCGACGGTTACTGCCGGCACTTGGGAGTGTGAACCAGGTGCCTCACGCTGGGAATTCACAACTCGTGGTGAAGTTATTTATGTTTTGTCAGGTCGAATGACGGTGCACGAAGACGGTGGCGAGGCTGTTGAACTTACAGCAGGTTCGAGTTGCATTTTTCCGATCGGCTGGAAGGGCAAGTGGACGGTTCACGAAACTTTGCGCAAAGTTTTTGTCGTCTACCGCGAGAAGTAATTTCTAGTCTGCAACGACCCGAATAAATTGCGGCGAGTTAGCCACGAAACTACTTTGTAGCGCTGTTGCTAGTTGCTCTGGCGTCGTAACTTGCGTTGTAGCCCAACCGAAACCTTGGGCAATTGCAACCGGGTCATGCGAAGAAACATCAACGCCCATTTGTGGCGCGGCGACATCATCAAATGTCTCGCGGATTTGCTCGTAGCCGCGGTTGTCCCATAACAGCAAGACGATTTTGCTGTTCAGATCTTTGGCGGCTGCCATCTCGGCCACAGTGAATAGCCATCCACCGTCGCCGACGATTGCTAGAACTGATCTATTCGGCGCGGCGATGCCTGCGCCAATCGCCATCGGCAGTGCGCAACCGAGTGTGCCAAAACCATATGGCGCGAGCCACGATCGTGACTGAGTTGCCGGCAACCACCAGTGCGCGCTGTAGGCCAATTGTGTCGAGTCAAGTGCAACTATTGCGTTGTTCGGCAACGTATCTTCAATTGCCTGTAGCCACGGCACGAATTTGGCGTTGGTTTTTGTTCGTGCATGTTCGCGCCAAGTTTTGGCTCGAGTCTGACCGTTTTGTGACGCTCGTTTTGTGATTTTCGTTGTCAGTTCGCCCAGTGTGACGGCTGCGTCGCCAACGAGTGCGACGGTTGGCAACGTACGTCGAGAAATTTGCGCTGGGTCAATGTCAATGCGCACGACTTTGCCTGCGAAATTCAACGCACGGCCGTTGTTATAAAGATCTGTGTCTGAAAGTTCTGTGCCAACCACAACTACAACATCAGCCGACTCAACATCGCGTTGCACACGGCCAAAAACGAGACAGTTGCCGGCGCACAACTCGTGGCTCGACGACATCACGCCTTTGGCGTTGCCAGTCAGCAGAACGGGTGCGTCAAGAGACTGCGCGAACGCGACAAGTTCTGAACCTGCATTAACGCAACCGCCGCCCGCTATCACGACTGGGTTTTGCGCGGAGTTGATTAGTTCGGCGGCCCGCAAGATTTCGCTCGGCGATGCAGTCAGTTTTGCTGTGACGAGTTTCTTTCGCGCAAATCTCGCACACGGCTGGGCAAGAACATCCATTGGAATTGCAATATGTACTGGTCGCGGTCGTGATGAAGAGAAAATATTGAAAGCACGCTCGATTAGTGCCGGTAAATGTTCTGGGTCAGTAACGGTTTCGCTGAATGCGCAAACCGATTCGGCAATTTTGGCTTGGTCGGGCAAATCATGCAACGGCCCAAAACTCTTGCCGAGAGCATCAGTCGGTGTGGTCGACGCAAGCACGAGCATCGGTCGCGAATCGTGAAACGCTTGCGCGATTGGTGTCAACGAATTAGTCACGCCTGGGCCGCTGATTAACACGCAGACACCGGGGCGGCCCGTCACGATCGACCAGCCATCAGCCATGAACCCCGCACCTTGTTCGTGTCGCGGTGAAATTGCTCGCACGCCGGCGCGATGTAGCCCGCGGTAAAGCTCGATGTTGTGCACACCCGGAATGCCGAAAACAACATCGACACCATATTCGCGGGCGAGCAAATCGATGATTGCTTCACCGACGCGAAGTTGGTTGTCTGCCATGAGTTATTTCGTTTCTGAGCAGAGTTTTTCGGCGAGTTTTCGAATCTTGATGCATGCGTCACGCAAGATTTCTGAATCAACGGTTAGCGCGATGCGAATGTGACCAGCGCCGCCTTTGCCGAAACTTTCACCAGGCATCACGCTGACGTTTTGTTCTTTGAGTAGTTGCCAGGCGAATTCTTCTCCCGTAAGTTTTGTGCGTCGCACATCAAGCATCACGAACATGCCACCTTCTGGCATGCGTGCGGTGATTGCTTGCGAGCCGTCAAACGCTTTGATCAGGGTTTCGGCGCGTTCGCGAAAGGCCAGTCGAAGTCGCTCAACCTCGGGGTGTTTTTCGTTTAATGCAACTGCGAGTGCGTCTTCGATGAACGGTTGTGAGCCAAACAACATTGCTTCGGCGACGAGCACTAGGCGAGGGGTTATGTCTGGGTGCGATGCGACCCAGCCGGCGCGAAAACCTGGCAGCGCGTGCGATTTGGAAATTGACGAGACCGCCAAAGTGCGATGTCGTAGGTGCGGTCGATCAAACGGCGAGCAAAAAGGCACATCGAATGTCATGTCGGCGTAAACCTCGTCGCAGATGATCCATAAATCGTGGCGCTCACAGACAGCGCCGATTTCGTCAATTTCTTTTTGTGTCAGCACGGCGCCCGTCGGATTGCTCGGCGTGTTTAAGAGCAGAACTCGCGTGCGCTTTGTGATTGCGCGTTCGATTGCTTCGGCAGTGACATGAAAGTTATCTTCAGGGCGTGTTGCGACAGGCACAAAAGTGGCGCCAGATGCTGCGACCAGACCTTCGTATGTTGCGTAATAAGGGTCAGGTACGAGAACTTCGTCGCCAGTTTGCACGAGGGTTAGCAACGCAGTGCATAAACCGTTTTGTGTGCCTGCCGTGAAGAGAACTTGCTCTGGCGTGACCGGCACACCCGAGCGT